>SLRR01000104.1 GCA_007130865.1 Spirochaeta sp.
ATGAGGAGATGGTGAGACTCGCCCGCGAGGAAGAATGGTTTCCCGCGGCGAAAGGCACGGATCCCCCGGTACGTCGACTCTACCGTTTTCTGGGACCGCGCTCTTTTGCTTCATGGGAAGCAGAAGTGATCCTCCGCGTTCTCCGCTCCAGGGCAGATGAGCCGGAGCAGGGAACACCGGCGCTCTGGATCGTTTCGACCGGTGGTGGAGTATGCGATAACGCCCGGGCCGTGGAGTTGCTGGAACGTTCCCGACCGATCCTGTACCTTTGGGAAGATCCCTCCGTTCTGTACCGGCGGGTGATACGCCGCGGTATTCCGGCGTTTCTGGATGAGAACGACCCGAAAGGTTCGTTCATGCGTCTGGCGGAACGCCGTGATCGAACGTACCGGACGATCGCCGATCAGGTGATCAATGTATCCGGTCTGGCCGTGGAAGAGTCAGCGCGACTGATTCTCGAGAATACGAGGTAACTATACTTATGGCAGGAAACAGCTTCGGAGAAGTTTTTCGCATTACTACGTTTGGCGAGTCTCACGGTGGTGCCGTGGGCGTTATCATCGACGGAGTGACACCGGGGGTGGAAATCTCCGAGGCGGAAGTCCAGAAACAGCTGGATCGGAGGAAGCCGGGACAGTCCGAGATCACAACGCCCCGCAAAGAACCGGATATCGCCCATATCCTCTCAGGCGTATTCCAGGGACGCACCACCGGAACCCCGATGATGATCATCCTGTACAACTCGGACGCGGATCCTTCAGCGTACGACGATATCCGCGACAAGTTCCGGCCGGGTCACGCGGACTGGTCGTATCTGAAGAAGTACGGTCTCCGTGACTGGCGCGGAAGCGGGCGAGCCTCCGGACGGGAGACCTCGGGGCGGGTTGCCGCCGGCGCGGTAGCGAGAAAGATCCTCGATTCCCTGGGAGTAACGATAACGGCCTACACCCTGCGTAGTGCCGGAATCTCGTGCGAGACGTACGACCCGGCCGAGATCGAGCGCAACCCCCTGCGGGCGTGTGATCCGGTAGCGGCGGAGAAGATGCTCGCCCGTATCACCGAGATCAAGGAGCGGGATGACAGCGTAGGCGGTGTGATCGAGTGTCGTGTCCGAGGTGCGGCAGCGGGTCTCGGCGAACCGGTGTTCGACAAACTCGACGCCGAGCTTGCTCACGCGATGCTCTCGGTTGGCTCCGTAAAGGGCATCGAGTTCGGCACCGGTTTTGCTGCGGCGGAGATGACCGGGAGTGAGCACAACGATGAGATCGGCCCCGACGGATTCATGACAAATAACGCCGGCGGGATTATCGGGGGTATCAGCACCGGCGAAGAGATAGTCTTCCGGGTGGTGGTAAAACCCACCAGTTCGATCGCCCGGCCACAGCAAACCGTGGACGTTGACGGTACCCCTCTTACGATCCGCACCCTGGGTCGACACGACGCGTGCATCTGCCCGCGCATCGTACCCGTGGTGGAATCCATGGTGGCGCTGGTGCTGCTGGACCACTATAAGCGACAGCACGCGATGCATTTCGGCCGTCCCGGGGAGAAATAAGCGACAACACGCGATGCATCTCGGCCGTTCCCGCGATAGCGGCCGAACCGCCGGATCAGAACTCCAGGTCTTCCGGTTCTTCGCGTTCCGCGTCCGTCTCGTTCCTTCGGCCGGGAAGCACCATGAGCAGACCCGGCGGTATCAGAGCCAGGGGCCACCACCGGACGGTCAGCGAAGCGAGACTCTGCTCGATCAGGTTGAGACTGAAGAGCAGAAACACCAGGGAAAGTACGATAATTACCGCGCCGGGCAGAACCAGGGAATACCGATAGCCCCGCCCTTTGCGCAAGCCGTAGGTCAGCAACGAAATGCCTCCGAATGTCATCAACACCGGCCAGAGCGACTGGAGCTCCGTCCGGGTCAATACCGACTGCTGCAGGACGAGAAAGACTCCCGCAAGGCTGAACAGCGTTCCCGTAAAAATGTGTACCTCCCGACCGCCCGGCAGAAACGCCCGGTGCAGAGAGTACGCTCCGACAACTACAAGCGCGACCGGCAGAGCCGGCGTTCGTGGTGAGAGCAACCCTGTCGTGAAGAGAAGGAGAGCCGAGCCTGCGAGAATGATTCCGGTACCGATAATTACTCGTCGTTGCATTACACTCGATCTCAGTCTAACGGGAACACCTCATTGTTGCCAATACGCCGTATCCCGAGGTACTATCGCGGTATGCGACAGGGTTTTCTGGTGGCATTATTTCCGCTCCTGCTCCTTATCGCGCTTCCGTTGGTCTCCGTGCGGAGCGTGCCCGAGACGGACCTCCTGCCGCTTCAGACCTATCGAAACCACGACGCTCTCGCGTCACCACCGTTTCCGGTGGTCGAGAGAGCGTCGCGAGCGATCCGCGACAGGGACGGCATCCCCGCAATGGTGGCCTTCCTCACAGGACATGTAAACGAATACCCCGACGACAGCAACAACGGGTATTATCTCAGCATAATAGGTGATCTGTACCGCGACCAGGGGGCTCAGGAACTGGCCCGCCAGTATTACCGGCGCGCGCTATTGCGGTATCCCGATGTTTATGTGCGAAACGTCCCCACACACCGCGTCTCGATCAACCGGTTGTTGACGATAGTCGAGGATCCGCGGGAACGTATTGAGTATCTGCATTACCTGCAGGACCACTACCGTGAGGAAATCGACCGTGGACTGATCGCGTACTACCTGGGCCGCTCCTACGAGGAAGCCGGTCGCTGGTCCGAGGCTATTGAAAGCTTCCGTGTTTTCCTGAGCTATCCGTCAACCGACGTTCCCGGCGAACCGAACGCCCGCCACAAGATACAGCGGCGCGTCGCGTTCTACGACTCCAACCGGAACTGGACCCATCGTGATCTGGACACCCTGGTCTCGCAGATCACAAACGCGCTCTGGTCACAGAACGCTCCCGCGCTCCTGCGTTACCGTGCAGGGGAGAACTTTTTTACGATGTCCTGGCACCAGGACGAAATGGATCCAAACAGCGACATTCCGACGTTTGATATCGGAGCGTTCCTGCGGCGATCCAGAGTTCGATACTCCTCCGAATTGGAACTGAACTCCAACGCCAACGAAGCATACCTGCGGACATGGGGATGGTCGCACCGCATCCCTACATGGTACCTCTATTTCCGCCGTATCGACTTTCCCGCCGACCCGGAGGTGCACGGTAACTGGGAATGGGGCGGTATCCTGTTTGGTGAAGCGTTCTAGTGTCCGACAATATGTAGTAATGAGTCGCCCTGTACAACCGGGAACATTGACCTCTACCCTTTCACGCCGTCTCTCGGTGGTGGTTCTGGCTGTTCTTTGCGGCGGAACGCTCGCAGCGCAAGTCGATCACACCCCGGAAGTATCCAGCGCGATTAACTGGCAAACCAGTACGCTGGAGGTAACGCTTACACAGCGCGTGGACATGACCGCAGGCAACGCACCGGCCCGGTTACACCGGGCCCAGCAGCAGATCGAACGCGAGTTCGGCTCCGTTCTTTTCACCAGTCTCCTGCCGCTGCAGATCGATTCCGTCCGAACCGTGGAGGACGCGGTCCGGGACCGACCGGAACTGGCCGCGCGTATCCGGGAACTGGCGGAAAAAGCGGAACGCCAGGTCCCGCGACCGGACCTTCAGATGTCACAGATCACCCGGCGCCACCTGGTACCGATCTTTCCTGACCTGGCGGAACTGTTCATCGGCCACCGCATCCCCTTCCGGATGGAACGCGTTATCGAATGGATCCCGACCGAAACGTTTACGGGAGTGGTGATCCACGCAGCGGATCCGCTGCCTCATCGCGGAACCGGGGAGAACGTTTATCTAACACCCGCCCTGCTGCCGGAGATCTTTGATACCGAGCTGCGACCGGTGCTGGAACAGGACATGCTGAACCCCGAAGCGATCCGCCGTTGGGGAGTCGTAGCGTACACCGAGGACTATGACGAGGATGTGTGGCGGAACCGCATCGGAGCAAACCCTTTGCGTCTTATGGCCCGGGAAGCGTTCGGCGTCGTTCCCACGGATATCGTGATCGGCCGGGAGGATGCCAACCTGCTCCTCAGTTCTTCCCACAACCGCGAGCTTCTCCGGGAGGGCCGGATTCTCGTAATTGTCGGTCCCGGCCAGACCACGGCCCGTTGACTTGCTGTTCAGACTATGCTCCAATTCAAACATTATGAAGGCGTTTTCAGCGTTATCTTTTGTCCTGATCAATGTGCTTTTACTACTGTCGTGCTCACCCCGGGTCACCGGATACGCTGTCGTGTTATGGCCGGGAGCTGAATCGACGCTCTCCGCCGGCGACGTACTTCCCATAGTGGAAACTTCTCGTCTGCAGGATACCGTCACGGTACAAATCAACGATGAGCGCGTAACCCTGCCCACCACACGACTGTCCATTTTTGACGAAGAGGACGCAGCGCTTACATTCCGTGAGAGTTTTGAGCCCTGGGGCGACACGTACGCCCGAAGCCTTGTTAACGCTCTTCCCGTAAGAACAAGCGCGGACAGAACCAGTACCGCTCTCTACCGGATGCGGGACGGTGAAGTGGTAAAGATACTTGATCGCGGAGACGAACCTTCCGACGAAGCCGGCCTGGTGGATTACTGGTACCAGGTACTCACGGAGAACGGTGTCGTGGGGTGGGCGTTCGGTCGGAGCCTGGAGCTGGTAAGCGCCGCGGGGCGCCCTCTCACTCCTCGGGACGACCAGGACCGACTGGACCGACTTGTACGGGATATACGCACCGCCACATGGCGTCCCGAGTACTTCAACGAAATGCGACGTACCGGGAGGATTGATCTCAACCGTTTCTCACCGCGGTTCGGGTTTTTCGGAGATCCGGACGAATCCACGTTCCGCCTGGTGCTACCCACGTTCCGCCGGGAGTTTGTTTACCAGGACTATATCGATGCCGGCACCAACCGTGTACGTTTCACCGGTACGGATCTGACACTGGAACTGGTCCGGGAAGATCGCCTCCGCGTCAGTTTTCTGCTGAACGATCGGGACCGGACGGAAACGTTTGTGCTCTTTGCCGACGACCTGGACGAGATCATGGAAGCCGAACGCGCACGACGACGCGGATTGCTGGAACAGTTTCGTGACCGTGGCGACGGGCTGATCAGCACCGCTTTTGGTTCACTGCAGATGTCCGATCGAGGTACTGTCCGATGGGAGGGTTACGAGCGGCTCGTTCCGGACATACTGCCTGCCCGTTTCGACGGCAACGCCACCCTGGAGTTTTCTCTGTTCATCGCGGACGATCTTCATAACCGCTACGACGGTGCGTTGCAGTTTGTCGTCGGTGGCGGTCAGGCCGTGGCGTTCCTCTACACGATTACCGACGACGGGGTCAGACTCGTGTACATCCCGCAGGGACTGATCGGAGAAAACCGCGTGATTCGTTCCGAACCGTCATCGCCGATAGTACTCTTCTTCCGGTACTACCAGTCCTGACAGGTTTAATCGGTAGCGATGGTTTCCGCAACGGGAGTTTCCCTGTCTTTCGGGGATCAGGTGGTCCTGGATGATCTCAACGTCACGCTGGACCAGCGTTCCCGCGCAGGCCTGGTCGGCGCCAACGGCAGCGGGAAAACCTCGCTGCTCCGTATCCTTGCCGGCAGATCCACTCCCGACAGCGGTACGATCTCGATCGCCCGGACGTGTACCCTGGCTTACCTTCCGCAACAGCTCGAATTACCGCCGGAACGGACAGTTCTCGAAGTAGCCCAGGAAGGGTATCACCGCGAGGATACGCTGCTCCGGGAGCGGCATAGGCTTGCCCGAGAGCTGGAAGATGATCCTCACAACCACAACCTGCCGGGTGAAGTCGCCACGCTTGACCAGTCGCTTGAGAACAGCGGTTACTATACACGACACGCCCAGATTCACCGCGTCCTCCGGGGACTCGGATTCTCGGAGGAGGACCTGGAGCAGCCGATACGTACGTTCAGCGGCGGATGGGCGATGCGCGTCGTTCTGGCACGGACGCTCCTGGAACGTCCTGACTTTCTCCTGCTGGACGAGCCCACGAACTACCTTGACAGCGAGTCCCGCCTGTGGCTCTCCCGCTTCCTGGCGTCCTTCCGGGGAGGCTATCTTCTCGTTTCCCACGACCGGGCGTTTCTCGACGACACCACGGAGGAGACGTTCGAGATATTCCAGGGCCGTCTCAAACGGTATCGCGGTACGTTTACCCAGTACGAGACACAGCGACGCGCGGAGCTTGAACAGCTGGTCAAACGCTGGGAGGAGCAACAGAAAGAGATCGCACGGCAGGAACAGTTCATCCGCCGGTTCCGGGCGCAGGCAACCAAGGCACGACAGGTTCAGAGCCGGGTCAAGATGCTAGAGAAAGTGGAACCTGTGGAGATACCGGAGCATCTACGTCCGATCTCGATCTCTCTACCGGACCCACCCCATTGCGGACGCCACGTGCTCCAGGTAGAAGAACTTTCTCGCAGGTACGGCTCCCGGCACGTTTTAAACAAACTCACCTTTACGATCGAACGAGGACGCCGCCTGGCCGTGGTCGGCCGAAACGGTGCGGGTAAAACTACTCTCCTGCGCATACTGGCCGGAGGCGACCGCAACCATGACGGTACGATTTCCCTCGGCTCCGGCGTCCGATGCGGGTATTTTGCCCAGGACAGCCCGGAACAGCTGCCGACGGACACCACCGTCCAGGCTTACCTGGAGTCGCATGCCGGCGACGAATCACGGCCCATGGTGCGTCACCTCCTGGGAGCGTTTCTCTTCAGTGGAGACGCTGTAGAGAAGCCATTGGAAGTTCTGAGCGGCGGAGAGCGATCACGTCTCGCCATGGCGTCGCTCCTTGTGAGGCCGCTGAACCTGCTCATTCTCGACGAACCGACGAACCATCTGGACATGACAAGCCAGGAAGTGCTCGCCCGAGCGTTGCAGCGCTACAAAGGCACAGTGGTTTTCGTTTCTCACGACCGGAGTTTTCTCCGTTCGGTTGCTACGGACGTACTGGCTCTCTGGGCGTGGGACGCGTCGTTTCCCGATCGGTGGCGTCTTTATCCCGGTTCTTTCCAGGAGTTCGAAGAAAGCCACATCGGTTCCGTTTTTGCCGATCCGGAACAGGAGTCCAGGGAAACGACCGGATCTACGGCGAACGTCGAGGGCGCACGCCGTTACGAGGAGCAGAAAGCGCGTAAAGCGGAGTTTCAACGACTGCGGCGACGGGAAGCGGAGATGCTGGAGCAGATTGAAGCCAGGGAAGCGGAACACCGACACGTGCAGGAAGAACTCGCCACGCCCGATATTTATACCGACGGCGAAAAAGTGCGTTTTCTCAACGACAAACTGAACCGACTCCAGGGTGAGATCGATGACCTTCACCGGACGTGGGAGGAAACGGAGCTCCGGCTGGCGCAACTGGACGTTTGATTCTCCCCGGAAGGAACAGTATTTTAGGCGCATGAAACGCGTGCCTCTCTTCCCCCTGGGTCTGGTTCTGTTGCCCAGAATGCCGCTGCCCCTGCATATCTTCGAGGAGAGGTACAAGGAAATGTTCGGTCGGTGTATCCACGACGACGAGCCGTTCGGTATCGTCCTCCAAACAGGATCAACCTTTCAGCAAACGGGTAGCCTCGCGCGGATCGAGACGGTGATCAACCGGTATGTCGACGGACGGCTTGACGTGCTCACCACAGGGACCGACCGCTTTCGGATCCATGAGATATACCGCGATAAAGCGTACCTCGAGGCGGAGGTGGAACTGTTCCAGGACGACCCGATCGATGAAACCAACAAGAGGCGCGTACAGGAACTGGTCCGATCCGCGGTCTCCGGTCTTCAGGAATACGCCCGCGTTACGGGCTACGCGGTAGATACGGAAGTTATCGAGAACCTTGACTACGAGGAGCTTTCATTTCTCATGGCTACCACCAGCGTCTTCAGCACCCGGGAAAAACAGGAACTGCTGGAGCTTCGCTGCACGGAAACCCGGATTAAACGCGCGGCGCGGGCACTCGACGAGAGCCGCCGCCATCGCGAAATGGAACCTCGTGTGCGGGAGTTGCTCGGCCTGCCCCGGGACGAGGATCTGCACTGGTTATTCAACTGATTACACGGGATCACCACCTGTTTACCACTCGCAGACCGTGGTAAACTAACCCCTGGGGAAGCAACCGATGATCATGGACGTAATACTGCAGGATGGCCCCCGGCCCGTTGAGATCAGTCCGGAGCCGGACGCGCTTGCTCAGCGTTCCGGCGCGGGTGACAATAACACACCTCGACTCTGGCTCGTTACGGTGACTCTGGAGATACGTGCTCCCGTATCATGGTGGAAGCAGGCGCGAGGATATTTCTCCGAGGTTCTCTGGATTCGCGCGCGACCGGACGAGGAGGCCGCGGGCGAACGCCGCTTCGGCACCCGTGATTTTGAGGAGCCGGTACCTGAAGCGGTGTTGGATCACCTTAATCGGCTCGTAGAGACGGGGGCGCGTTCCAGTCTGCAGAGTCGTCTTCCCGCCAGCTTCATCCGACGCGGTGTAGTTCACACCAACCTCTCAGTACTTCGTGATATAATGCGTGAACGAGGTCATTACAACGATGGGCACTGGGCGAGTTTCTGTCGCTTCCTGCGCAACGATCCTGTTTTTGATCCGGTTCATGGCGCGGGGGAGACCGGGAGACGGGAGAACAGTAATGAGAACTAGAAAGTAAGAGGATGCCGATGTCAGATTACGGAAAGCCGATTCGCAACGTCACGGAGGAGCGGGAAAGGATTCTCTCGAGAATCGACCGCACCCTGAAGGATCTGGGTTCCCGAACGGTGGAGCTTCCGGAAGAGAAGCTCCCCCCGGCAACCACGGAGCACGTAAAACAATACCGGGAGATCAGGGACGCGATCGAGAACGCCAGTTCCGCTATCGAGCGGATGATGGATATCGACCAGCGCGAGAGTGACATTAAGCAGAAGATGAAGGACCTCCGGTCTGAACGGGAAGATCTCGGCCGCGGACTTTCGGGTGTCTACGAGCAGATCGGCGCGGTGGCGTTCCGGCTGTACCAGGAGTCACCACTGATCGATGCGGGCTACTCGAGCGCTTTTGAGGCTCTCGCCCGCTACCAGGACGATGTTAGAACGATCGAGAACAGGTTAAACCAGCTCCAGAGAAATCGGGAGAGCGGTAAGAAACCGGGTATTCTGGACCGTGTTAAAAAAGGGAGCAAAGACGCGTACCTCCGGAACCGTCTTAACGTTCAGGAGAACCGACTTCCCCGCCTGCTGCAGATCACCGGAGAGCAGCTTGCCCAGGGTGACTTCATTTCTCAGGTGGACGATGAAGAGCTCAACCGCGCGACGGAGCCGCTCCGCTCAGTTAAGAAACGTTGGGACGAGATCGACCAGGAATTGCAGGAACTCACGCAGGAGTCGGGCCGACTCGTGGAAGAGTTCAACGATCTCTCCGGCGGTCACGGTCTACGGAGGGCTCGTTCCGAGCGTGAATCAGATATTGCACGACTCCGGGAGGAGCTGAACACGCTTTTTCACACGATCGGCACTATTGTGGAAGAAAACCGGACGGGGGAGTTCGCGGAAACACTGAAGGATCTCACCAAACTACGTCAGGAAGTTGCCCGGCAGGACGAACTACTGGCACGGCTCCACGCGGGTCGGCAGATAGAGAGCGTTTCCCGGGACCTCAATTCCTGCCGGCGACAGCAGGATCGTGCAAAGAAGGATATCGAGGAGTTGCAGAACCAGCTTTCACGACTCCATGAAGAGGAAAGCGCGCTGGAAGCACAGCTACAGCAGCTGGAAAGCGAGCGCGGTGACCCGGAGGAACTCCTCCATCTCTGACAGCGTACGATAAATGGAACTCTCTTTTGAACGGGAACGGCAACCCCTGGCAGCACGGATGCGTCCCCGTTCGCTGGAGGAGTTTATCGGCCAGGACCACATTATCGGTCACGGACGGCTCCTACGGCGTGCGATCGAAGCGGATCAATTACAGTCGATTATTCTCTCCGGACCACCCGGTTCCGGTAAAACGACCCTGGCGCGGGTGGTGGCGGAACGTACGCGCAGCCAGTTTCTCTCGATCAACGCGGTTTTAGCCGGTGTTAAGGATATCCGCAGAGCGATCGAACAGGCGCAGGAGTTTGTCCACGGCACAAACCGAAAGACGCTGCTTTTTGTCGATGAGGTTCACCGCTGGAACAAGAGCCAGCAGGACGCTCTCCTTCCGTGGGTGGAAAACGGCCTGGTGGTGCTCATCGGAGCCACCACGGAGAACCCTTTCTTTGAAGTAAACCGTGCGCTCCTTTCCCGGAGTCGTGTGTTTCTCCTTACCTCCCTTACGGAACAGGACCTGGAACGGGTCATGGACGCAGCCCTGGCCGACCGCGAGCGCGGTTACGGCGAGTACCACGTGACCGTCGATCCAGAGGCACGGAAACACCTGGTCTCCACCGCCGCCGGGGACGCCAGGACGCTCCTGAACGCGCTGGAACTCGCCGTGGAGACCGGACATGATCGCTTCCCTCCACCTCCGGGATCGACGATCGCGGTTGACCTGAAAACCGCTGAAGACAGCATCCAGCGACGGGCCGTACTCTACGATAAGGACGGAGACTACCACTTTGATACTATTTCCGCGTTCATCAAGTCCGTGCGCGGCTCCGATCCGGACGCCGCTCTGTACTGGCTGGCGCGCATGATCACCGCCGGTGAAGATCCCCGTTATATACTGCGCAGGCTGCTGATCCTGGCGGCGGAAGACGTAGGGCTCGCCGATCCGCAGGCTCTCGTTCAGGTCAGCAACTGCGCCGCATCGTTTGATCGTGTCGGCCTGCCGGAGGGACAGTTTCACCTGGTGCAGGCTACCCTTTACTGTTCCAACGCGCCAAAGTCCAATTCCGCCCTGGGATACTTTGACGCGCTTAAAGCTGTTCAGAGCAATATAAACCACGAGGTTCCCGACCACCTTCGCGACCCCTCCCGGGACGGTGCCGATCTCGGACACGGTCGCGATTATCTGTACCCCCACGCGTACCGCGGTCACTGGGTAGCTCAGCAGTACCTGCCGGAATCTCTCCAGGGAAACCTCTTTTACCAGCCCGGTGATCTTGGATGGGAAGGTGAACGCAAAAGCGTCCTGGCGGAACACCGTCGCCTCCAACAAGCGGTGGAAGAGGAACAACGCCGGAGTATCTTCGTTGCGACCCCGGGGCAGGGACGCGGCTACCACTGGTTGCAGCGCTTGGATGAGGGAGTACTCCAGGAAGCGCTGGTTTTACGCGATGAGGTTCTCCGCTTTCTCGAGCCGGGCTCGACGGACCGGGTTCTCCTGCAGGGGGCGCCTCTTCAGCTCTTCCTCTGGGAAGTTCAGCGCCGTACCACCGGAGGCCTCACCTCCGCGTGGTGCAGCGACCCGCGGGATCTTGAAGCGATACGCCACCAGGTGGAACAGTCGCCCCTCCCCGCTGTAGAGAGACCGCAGGTTACCGGTGGTGTCCGGACTGGAAGCGTTCCCCCCGAGGATGAGGTCTTTCGCGGCCCGTTTGATCGCATCCTGTACCGTCCCGATCCGTCCGTGCCGGAGGATAATTCCGAACGGAATCCCGGGAGCATCCTGGAGCACGTGCTCTCACTCATCACGCCTACCGGCCGCGTACTCGTACTTGAAGTAATACCGCTGGAGTGTTCAAGACCGTCCACGGTGTTGCAACTCCCGCGGAAACACTCTTCGATCCTGGATCGAGCGGAACGAGCGATCTTTGACGAGCGGGAACCGCTCTGGACCGACGCTGTCCGCGCGCACGAGGTCGACCACGTATCGTCATTTCACCGGATACGCACCACCACCAAACGCAGGGTTTCACCGGATATCGTCCGGAAATGGCTGGAGGACGACACGCCCCTTGCGGCAGAAATCATCGCCGGCGATGGTGAACACGCGTTGCAGGCGCTCCGCTCCGCCGCGGACAAAATCGTGCCGGGCGAACACTCCTGGGAGCGCACGTTTCTTGCCGTTCTGGTCGACTCGAGGCACCGTGCCGCGCCGGAACGGTGTTGACAAAAGATCGAAAACCCGGCATATTCCTGGCCACTTGCGGTGGATGTAGTTCAATGGTAGAGCACCAGATTGTGGTTCTGGTTGTTGCGGGTTCGAGTCCCGTCATCCACCCTGTTGGAGCGCCCGTAGCTCAGCCTGGATAGAGCGTCGGACTTCGAATCCGCAGGTCGCAGGTTCGAATCCTGCCGGGCGTAAGACAGAATTGGGCCGTTAGCTCAGCTGGCAGAGCAGCAGACTCTTAATCTGCGGGTCGAAGGTTCGATCCCTTCACGGCTCATCCGCGCGTCGGACGGTACGATCGGCGGGTCGTACCTTAGCGCTTGACGTAATGATTCCTGTTGGGTATCATTCGCGAGAGTGGTGAAATTGGTAGACACGCCAGATTTAGGATCTGGTGCCGTACGGCGTAAGGGTTCGAGTCCCTTCTCTCGCACGGGAGAGACGCACCGCGTTGGTGCCACGGGGCACGGAGGCTTGCAAAAACACCGCTTGAGGTCCCGGTGATTGTGGACCGGTTATTGCGAGAGTAGCTCAGTGGTAGAGCTCCACCTTGCCAAGGTGGATGTCGCGGGTTCAAATCCCGTCTCTCGCTCTTTCCTTACGTGAGGCGGTTCGGATTTCTCCGGATCGCCTTTTTTTTATCACTATACTGTTTTGTCGAGAGGGTTCAGATGGTTCAGGAAAAAACGATCGAGAAACTTGAGGATTCCGCGGTCAAGCTCAGCATTACCGTACCTGCCGAGGAAGTGCGGAAAGCCTACGACGATCTCGTAAAGAAATATGCCGGGTCCGCGCAGATCAAGGGATTCAGGAAAGGGAAAGTACCCCGCGACATTCTGGAGCGTAAATTCGGCGACGGCTTCCGCGCGGAAGCGGTGCAGGATCTCGTCGAATCGGCTCTCCAGGAGGTGTTTCAGGAGATCGAAGAACGTCCCCTGCCCTACGCCCGGCCGTCACTCGTAGACGAGGAACTGGAACTGGAACCAGAGAAGTCGCTCTCCTTCAGCGTGACCTACGATATCTTCCCGGAAGTGGAGCCAGGACCGTATGAGGGACTGACCGTCCACGAACCGAAGGTGAAGATCACCAGTGAGGATGAGGACAGGGAGATCGAGGAACTGCGACAGCAGAACGCCCTCGTTATCGAGAAGGAAGACGGTGCCGTAGCACAGGGTGATATCGTGACTATGCACTTTGAGGAAGTGGACGGCTCCGACGCGCCTATCGCTGAAACGCGACGGGAAGACTTCACGTTCACCCTTGGCAGCAGTCACAACTATTATCACCTGGACGAAGAACTGGTGGGGATGAAGAAAGACGAGACCAGGATCATCGAGAAAGAGTTCCCTGCGGATTTTGATCACGAAGAACTTCAGGGTCAAAAGAAGCGTATCCGCGTGACGATCGCCCAGATCAAGGAACGGGACGTGCCGGAACTGGACGATGAGTTTGCCCAGGACGTGAGCGATGACTTCGAGACACTGGAGGATCTTCGTAAGGACGTGCGCCGCCGTCTCGAGGAGAACGTTAAGAACCGGGTTCGGACACTGCAGGTAGACGAGCTGGTGGGCCAGATCCTGGAGAAATCAACGGTCCCCGTTCCCGCATCGATGGTAAGAAACGAGCTTGAATCAAGCTGGCGGGGCCTGGCCGACCAGTACCGGGCAACTCCGGAACAGATGGAACAACTCCTGACGATGCAGGGTAAGTCCCGGGACCAGCTCTTTGAAGAATGGAAACCCGCGGCCACGGAACGTTTGCGAAAGAGCCTCCTGGTGCAGAAGCTGATCGAGACCGAGAAGATCGAGGTCGGCGACGACGAAGCGGAGGAACGCATCCGTGCCGACGCGGATGAACGAAACGTTGATCCCGAACAAGTTCTTGAATACTACCGCAACAACAATATGCTAAACTACATCAAACAGGATCTGGCGGAGAAAAAACTTTTCGACACGTTGCTTGAACGATCCACGATCAAGCCGGGTGAAAAGAAGAAGTATGTGGACTTGATCGCAGAGAATAGTTAGGTTTCTTTATATGAACGTGCAGAACAACAACCTGGTGCCGATCGTCGTCGAGCAGACGGGAATCGGGGAGCGATCCTACGATATCTTCTCCCGTTTGCTGAAAGATCGCATTATCTTTCTCGACGGTCAGATCAACGACGTCAGCGCCGACCTGACGGTAGCACAGATGCTCTTTCTCGAGAGCCAGGACCCGGAAAAGGATATAAACCTTTATATCAACAGTCCCGGTGGCTCCGTTACGGCAGGTCTCGCGATATACGACACCATGCAGTATATCAGGTCCGACGTACAGACGATCTGCATGGGACAAGCCTCATCGATGGCGGCGCTGTTGCTTACCGCCGGGGCTCCCGGGAAACGGCGAGCTCTCCCTTCATCGCGCATCCTGGTTCACCAGCCCTGGGGCGGTGTCCAGGGTCAGGCCACGGATATCGGAATACAGGCACGAGAGATCGTCCGGCTCAAGAAGATGCTGATCGACTATTTCGCGCTCCACACGGGTAAGAGCGCCGACCAGATCTCCAAGGACCTGGAGCGGGACTACTTCATGTCCGCCCAGGAAAGCGTGGAATACGGTATCGTGGACGAGATACTGCGACGAGGTAACAATGATCAAACAGAAAAATGAAACGGGTAAATCCTGCTCGTTCTGCGGAAAAAAAGCGGAACACGCCCGACGCCTGATCGCCGGACCGGGTGTATATATCTGCGATGAGTGCGTCAACGTCTGCAAACGGATGATCGACGAGGAAGATGATATCCTCACCTCCTCGATCCTCGACACCGTGCCCAGTCCCAAGGAGATCAAAGGATACCTCGATCAGTACGTGATCGGACAGGACCCCGCCAAGAAGACCCTCTCCGTGGCGGTGTACAACCACTACAAAAGGATCAGTCACAAAGTTGATCTCGAGGACGAGGTCGAACTGGAAAAGTCCAATGTGCTCCTGATCGGTCCCACCGGTACCGGCAAAACGCTGCTCGCTCGGACCCTGGCACGTAAGATGAAGGTTCCCTTTGCGATCGCCGACGCCACGACGCTCACCGAGGCGGGATACGTCGGCGAGGATGTGGAGAATATCCTGCTCAAGCTCTACCAGGCGGCGGGTGGCAATATCTCCGCTACGGAACGGGGAATCATCTACATCGACGAGATCGACAAGATCGCCCGGAAAGGCGAAAACGCGTCGATTACGCGCGACGTGAGCGGCGAAGGTGTTCAGCAGGCGCTGCTTAAAATAATCGAAGGCACGGTGGCCTCCGTTCCGCCCCAGGGTGGACGCAAGCACCCGAGCCAGGAGATGATCCGGATCGACACATCCAATATACTTTTCATCGTGGGCGGCGCCTTCGTCGGGCTGGACCGGGTTATCGACTCCCGGATTTCCAAGCAGCCTATGGGTTTTGGCGCCGACGTCCAGACGTCCGCCGAGAAAGATCTGGTCAGTCTCTACAGCCAGATCCACCCGGATGATCTTATTAAGTTCGGTCTGATTCCGGAGTTCGTGGGACGACTGCCAATCCACGTTACCCTGGAAAACCTCGATATCGACGCGCTCACCCGGATCCTCAAGGAACCCAAGAACAGCGTCGTCAAGCAGTACCAGCTCGCGATGAAGCTCGATCACGTGGAACTTGTCTTTGAGGACGGTTCCCTTGAAGCGATCGCAGAACAGGCGTTGGAGCGCAAGACCGGCGCCCGTGGTCTGAAGGCGATCGTGGAGCGGCTCATGACGGAGATCATGTTCGAGATTCCCTCGATCGAAGGAGAGAAACGAGTCTCAATCAGCCGGGACCATATCATGAGCGGGGAAAAACCACACATCGAGATGATTCAGAAGTCCGCATGAAACTCTTTCCCGGGAAACTGCACCAGTCGGAGATACCGGTACTCCCTCTGCGGGAGATGGTGTTCTTCCCCGGAGTAGTCCTGCCGGTCGTAATTAATCGGAGCCGCGCCAAGGCTGCCGTACTACGCGCGATGGAGGCGGACCGCCGTGTGATAGCGGTGACGCGATCCGGCGACGGTGATTCATCCGATCCCACGGATCTGGCCGAGGCGGGAACGATCTCACACGTCGTACAGCTCATGAAGATGCCGGACGGTTCCCTCCGAATAATGCTGGAGGGGCAGGAACGGGTGCATCTCCGGTCCACCAGAAATACCGACGACGTTCTGTTCGCCACGCCACAGACGATCGGCGCAGACCGGTCGGATCCGGAAGGCGAGCTTCCAAAGCTCGCCAGAATCGTCCAGGATACGTTCAAGGAGTATGCACTCCTTGCCGGCGTGGTTACCACCGACACTCAACGCAAGGTCGCCGGTGCAGACAGCGCGGATCGCCTGGTAGACCTGGTTGCCGGACACGTACCGCTGGACCAGGAGAACCGCATCGCGCTTCTGCGGGAAGAGCGTTCCGTACTTCGGTTGCGTGCGCTGGCGGAACTGCTCAGCGGCGAGGTGGAACTGCTCAAGCTTAAACGCAACGTGAAAGACCGCGTTCGCAAGCGCCTCGAGAAAAACCAACGCGATTTCTTTTTACAGGAACAGATCCGGGAGCTGAACCGTGAACTCGGACAGGAATCCGGTGAAGAGGACGCACTTGAGGAAATCCGACAGCGCATGGAAGAAACGCCGCTGCCGGATCCCGTGAAACAGCGAATCTCCAAAGAGCTGGAGCGACTACGCAAGCTGCCGCCGGTCTCGCCTGAATCAGGAATCATCCGGACGTACCTGGATTGGCTACTGGATCTTCCCTGGATGAAAGCGCCGCCCCGTACCGTGGATCTCACGTCGGCCGCGACGATCCTCGATGAAGATCACTACGACATGCGTAAACCCAAGGACCGACTTCTCGAGTATATTGCGGTGCACACACTCAATCCCGAAATGAAAAGCCCTATTCTCTGTTTTGTCGGTCCACCCGGGACCGGGAAAACCTCATTGGGACGATCCGTCGCCCGCGCGCTGGGCCGCGAGTTTACGCGTCTCTCCCTGGGTGGTCTTCGGGACGAAGCAGAGATCCGTGGACACCGACGCACCTACGTAGGAGCGCTCCCGGGTCGTATTATCCAGGCGATGAAACGTGCCGGAACACACGACCCGGTAATTCTTCTGGACGAGATCGATAAGATCGGCGCCGATTTTCGCGGAGACCCGTCCAGCGCCCTCCTGGAAGTACTGGACCCGGAACAGAACGGCACGTTCTCCGACCATTACATCGAGCTGAACTTTGACCTCTCGCAGGTGACGTTCCTTACTACAGCGAACTCGCTCCACACCGTTCCGGCGGCTCTCCGGGACCGCCTGGAAATCATCGAGATACCGGGCTACACGGAACCGGAGAAACGACGAATTGCCCGGGATTTCCTTATCCCGGAACAGTTACGGGAAAACGGCCTTGAACGCAGCCGGATCACGTTTCGTCGGGATGCATTATCCCGGCTGATCTCGGACTACACCGCCGAGAGCGGCGTCCGCAGCCTGAAGCGCGAGATCGCATCGGTCGTCAGAAAACTCGCACGGGAGATGCTGGAGTCGGGCACCAACCGGGAGGCGTACGTGCGTCAGATCGGGTCCGGTACGGTACGGAAACTTCTGGGACCGCCACGCTTCCGGTACGACCAGGACCTGTTCCGCGACTCGCCACCGGGACTCTCTCGCGGGCTGGCCTGGACGGAGAACGGCGGTGTCGTTCTAACCGTGGAGGCCGCGGCGTTCTCCGGCTCCGGTGATCTGATCCTGACCGGGAGTCTCGGAGAGGTAATGAAGGAGAGCGCCCGGACCGCACTGAGTCTCGTTCTTTCAGAGCAGGATGAGCTCGGCCTGGAATTTGTCCGGTCCGAGCGGTCGATTCATATCCACGTGCCGCAGGGAGCGATTCCCAAGGATGGCCCCTCCGCAGGGATAACGGTTTACGCCGCTCTCGTCTCGATCCTGACCGGATGTGCCACGCCCCCGGACCTTGGCATGACCGGTGAGCTTACACTCACCGGACGGGTACTCCCCGTGGGCGGAGTCAAGGAAAAACTCCTGGCGGCACAGCGCCAGGGTTTACGTCGCGTAATTCTCCCCGCAGGCAACCGGATGGACGTGGACGTGCTGCCGCGGGAAGGCAAACGGGGACTCGATCTTTACTTTGTCGATACGATCCGGGAGGTCCTGCCCCTGACGTTTCCGGACCTCGCTCTGCGAAATACCGACCAGACACAGGAGGCCTATTCGTGAATTCGCTGAAAGGAAAATCACTGCTCGCGCTGGTCGACTACACACCGGAGGAAATCCGGTACCTCCTCGACCTTTCCCGTACGGTAAAGGAAGAACGGCGCTCCGGCAAACGACCGCAACGATTCAAAGGATTGACCCTGGCGATGCTCTTCGAAAAGCGTTCAACCCGGACGCGAGCCGCCTTCGAGACCGCCTTCGGCGAAGAAGGCGGCCACCCGGTATTCCTCTCTACGGCGGACATTCAGCTGGGAGCCAAGGAAACCGTAGAGGACACCGCCCGCGTACTCGGCCGGATGTTCGACATAATCGAGTATCGAGGTTTCCTGCATGAAACAGCAGAGAAGCTCGCGGGACACGCGGGAATACCCGTGATAAACGGTTTGACCGATCGTTGGCATCCCACGCAGGCTCTGGCCGACCTGATGACAATCGAGGAACACGCCGGCAACCTCGCCGGGGTGCGTTCCGTTTTTATCGGTGATGGACGGAACAACGTCAGCAGCAGCCTTATCGTCGCGGCCGGTGCTATGGGCCTCGACCACTACGTAATTACGCCGCCGGAACTCGCTCCGGACCCCGCCCTTCTGAAAACGGTCGCGGAACGGCAGGACTATTCCGGGTCGGTCACGGTTCTTCACGACCCGTCCGACCTCCCCGGTGGGGCCGCCGTTGTATACACCGACGTCTGGATATCTATGGGAGAAGAAGAGAGTTCCCGGGAACGCACGGAAACGCTCCGTCCCTACCAGGTGACCGGAGATCTCATGAATCGCGCACCCTCCGCGATTTTCCTGCACTGTCTCCCGGCCGTTCGTGGTAACGAGATGACCGCAGAAGTTATCGACGGCCCCGCCTCCCGTGTCTGGGACCAGGCGGAAAACCGTAAACATACGATCAAAGCGGTGATGCTTGCCGGTTTGGGACTCTCGTAGTAAACTTTCGATTATGAAAACGACTGGCGTATTTCTGGCTATCCTGATCGTACTGATTCCGGTAGCTTCCCTGGGCGCGCAGCAACAAGAGGTCGAGCAGGATACGCTCTTCGCTATTACCGTGCAGATTCAGCGTGTATATCCGCACCATCTCGGTTTCAAGGTTGTCTACGACAGGAGCGACCTCTACCCCGGCGAGGTGTACCTGCCGGGCCGTTGGTTTACCGTAGCAGCGGGTCGGGCGGAACTTCTTTATACTTCGCATCCCAGTGCTCCGTATATGACCGTTTTTTACCGCAACGGGGAGTTCTCACATCTCCGGCTCGTGGCACAATCCAACCGTTCCCACCGGAGCTGGGGAGCGTTGCCGAGCGGCGCGGACTTGCGTGAAGCTTTCGCATCGGACGAACTGGTTATCCGGTACTGATCGATAACGTATAGATGTCTGATAGCACAGTACTCACGGTACCGCAGGAACTCGTCGAGTTCCTGCGTTCCTACAATTCGTTTATAATTGCCGGACACAAGGAACCCGACGGCGATTGCATCGGGAGCCAGGTCGCTCTGGCAAGCGCTCTTCAACGTCTCAATAAGAATACATACCTCGTGAATCCAGGACCTTTCGACCGGCAGGAGATTGCAGATCAGGAATCGCTTTTCAGCCAGACTATTCCCACCACGGTCGACCCCGCCCCCGATGCAGTGGTTGTACTGGACTGTTCCAGCGCGGACCGTATCGGCTCGATCGCCGATGAGATCGACGGTCTTCCCCTGGCGGTAGTGGATCACCATGCCGCGGGCGACCGCTTTGGTGACGTTCTTTTTATCCGGCCGGAAATCCCCTCCACGACGATGCTCGTGCAGGCGATTTTTAAGGAACTGGGACTGGAACCGACGGAAGCGGAAGCGCAGGTGCTCTTTCTGGGTCTGGTCACGGATACCGGCTTTTTTCGCTTCCTCGCACCGGAACAGTACACAGCGTATACCGCGGCGGCGGACCTTCTCCAGGCGGGAGCTTCACCGCGAGTTACCGACCAGGTAATTTCTTCGGGCCGCACCCTGGAGAGCCGACTCCTGATCGCACGCCAGCTGCAGCGGGTTGAGACGATTCGCGACGGCGAGATCCTGCTCACGTTTCAGACCCGGGCAGACGAGAAGGAGTTTGGAAAGAGACGTGATTCCGACGCGCTCTATCGGCTCTTACTCGCCGTTGACGGTGTCCGGGTGATCGCCGTGGCAAAGGAAAAAGAGCAGGGAACTGCCGTGAGTTTCCGCGCCACGGATCAGACCGACGTGGGAACGTTCGCCGGCAGGTTCGGTGGCGGGGGTCACCAGAAAGCAGCAGGAGCTTTCGTGGAGGAAGACCTTCAAACCTTTCTGCCGCGCCTGCGCGCAGCTCTATCCGAGATTCCGTAATAACCTCATAGTTGTAGCACTTACGTGTAACAGCGTGTAACAAACCCGGTATTACCTCCTGGAAAACAAGGTGGCATACAACTTGCTTCTTTATTTACTGAAGGAGGGAATCGTGCCGGCTATAACGACTCTTGACCGCGCCGTCGACGCTTATCGGGAAGGAGATCTCTCGTGGGACGGATTTGTCCGGCTCGCGGTAGCGTTCATGCAAAACAATATGTGTGAGCGGCATCGGCTCCAGGCCGAGGAACGAGCCGAGATCGTCTCGGACTTCTATCCGCGGCTCAAACCGATGGTGGAGAAATACCGATGCCGGGGGGCTTCCTTTGAAGCGTATCTGGCGAGCACGCTCTGTTATTACTGTCGGGCGTACGTGAAAAGGAAAATTCTCCGTCGCACTCTGGAGAGTGGGATCTGTACTCTGGACGGCCGACACGACGACGGCAGCGTCGCGGGACTTGTAGAGGAACCGCCTCCCGAGCCGGCAGAGGGGTGCTACGATCAGGAACTATCCCTCATGCAGGGTCCGGGGCAGCGCGCTACCCTGCGGCGTCAGTTACTGCTGGTGTTCTGTAAAAACCTCCCTCTCCTGGACAGCACCGAGATACTACGGTATGCGACGATTCTTGATCTACCGACAATCTGGGTGCTCACGATCGTGGACTACGCGCTTCGTCTTCACGCCGATCGTCTGGCGAACCGTGTGATCATGAGAGAACGGAGAAACGCACACTTCACCACGATGATACGCCTTGAGAGGGCGTTGAAGGAAGAAACAAGACCTCTGGAGCGCCGACATCTCCTGGAGAAGTACCGGTATCATCGACGGATGTGGCAGGACCACATTCATCGCTTGAAAACACAGAACGTTCATCTGAGTCACCGGGAGCTCGCGCGGTTGTTCGGAATCTCAAAAGGCTCGGTGGACAGCTCGCTTTACGTCCTCTTTAAGCGGCTTGCCATCGCCTCCTCGTCCGGGTAACCTGCGACAATGACGATTATACTCGCATCCAACAACGGGCACAAACGCAGCGAGATGGAAGGAATTTTCCGTGATCGCGGAGCGACCGTAGAGCTTGTTCAGCCCCGGGAGATCGGTCTTACCTTTGACGTAGTGGAAGACGGCGCAACCTTTGCCGATAACGCATTCATCAAAGCCAGGGCCCTGGCGATGCTTCTCCGGGGAGAGGTTCTTCCCGGTGTATCTCACACGCCCGCGCCGGATGAGATCGCCCGCGCGATTCGCGACCGGTTTGACGACGCGGTTCCTCCTGTTCTGGCCGACGACTCAGGTATCTGCGTGCACGCCCTGGATAACCGGCCGGGAGTCTATTCGGCGCGCTACGGGAACGAGCCGAACGGCAAGACCCTCGACGACGAGGAACGTAACGCGCTTCTTCTTCGGGAACTAGGTTCTCTATCGGACCGTACCGCTCATTACGTCTGCAATGCGGTGTTGTACTTCTGCCCCGATCGTTACCTTCAGGTTCAGGAATCGTGGCACGGCGAGATCAATGACAAACCAGTCTATGGTGAGACCGGGTTTGGTTACGACCCGGTTTTCCTCGTTCCGGAATACCGCCGCACCGTTGCGCAGATACCGCAGAAGCAGAAGGACCGCATCTCCCACAGGGCGAAAGCTGTGGGTACGATCCTGCAGGCCGCGGGATGGGCCGATCCCGGGAACTGAACTTCCCGAGGAAACTGATTACGCTTGACGGAAAGAGTTACCTTTCCGTATTGTCGATGCCATGAGCAACGTGCCGAAGCGAACGGAAGTGCCCCGGGAAGATCGATGGGACCTGAGCTCCCTTTATCCCGACGAGAACAGCTGGGAGACGGACCTGAAACGGCTGGCCGACGCGGAGCCGGAACTTCGCTCCTACCAGGGGCGTCTGGCCGAGTCCACGGACGCGCTTCTGGAGTGGCTCCGGAAGAGCACCGCCGCTGAGGAGCTGCAAGAGCGGCTCGGCTACTACGCGATGCTCCGACAGTCCGAAGACGCCGGAGACAGCGATAACCAGAGCCGTTACGCACGATTCATGCAAGTCTCCGCCCGGATCTCCGCGGCAGGCAGCTTTTTTGCACCGGAAGTTCAGCAGATCCCGTACGAGACGATGAGGCGCATACTGGATGATCCCCGACTGGAGGAGTACCGGATCGTTCTTGACCGCGTCCTGCGCTACAAACCGCATACGCTCTCCCCGGCGGAAGAACGCCTGCTCGCGATGCAGCAGGAGGGTGACGAGACCGCTTCCAGGGCCTTTGGAGCATTACTCGACGTCGACATGGACTTCGGCGAGGTGGAGACGCCGGAAGGAACTCGTACCCTCACGCAATCCAGTTACGGCAGCCTTCTGGAACACCCTGACCGCGGTGTTCGGGAGCGTGCGTTCCACCAGTTCTTCGGGAAGTTCGAACAACACAAGAACACCCTGGCGTCACTGTACGCCGGGAGCGTGCAGATCGATATTTATCGTGCCCGGGTCAGGAATTTTCCCTCCGCCCTGGAATCACGGCTCTTCCCGGACAACGTCCCCGTTCAGGTCTACGACAACCTCTTGAAGGTCGTCCGGGAGAACCTTCCCCTGCTTCACCGGTACTACCGATTGCGGCAGCGAGCGCTGGACCTCAAGGATCCCGCGATCTGGGATACCCGGGTTGCGCTCGTCCCCGACATAAAGGTGGATAACCCCTACGAAGCCGCGGTAGACACCGTCATAAGCGCCCTGGAGCCGCTGGGAGAGGAATATACCGACACGCTCCGGGCGGGACTCCTGGGAAGCTGGGTAGACCGCTACGAGAACAAGGGCAAGCGATCCGGCGCGTTCTCTGCCGGGAGCTACCACGGCGATCCATTTATTCTGCTCAACTACAAGAGCGACACCATGCGAGATATGTTCACCCTCGCCCACGAAGCGGGACACAGCATGCACTCCTGGTATTCCGTACGAAATAATCCGTTCCATCACTACCAGTACACGATCTTCGAGGCGGAAGTGGCGAGCACGTTCAACGAGCAGCTTCTCGTACGACATCTGCTCACGCAGGACCCGGAAAGATCCATGCGGGCATACCTTCTAAGCAAACACGTAGACGACCTGGTGGCGACGCTGTTCCGCCAGACGATGTTCGCGGAGTTTGAACGTCGCGTCCACGAGCGGGTGGAGAACGACCAGGCTCTTACCGTGGACTGGTTCCGTGAGTGCTACCGCGATCTCCTGACGTCGTACTTCGGCGAAGCGGTCCACTTGCCGGATCTCCTCGACCTGGAGGGACTGCGAATCCCCCACTTTTACAGGGCGTTCTACGTATACAAGTATGTCACGGGCATCTCCGCGGCGGTATCCCTGGCGCAACGGGTTCTTGAAGGAGGAACCTCCGAGCGGGAGGATTATTTCTCCTTTCTGCGTTCCGGCGGCTCCAGGTTTCCTATCGATTCGCTTCGCGTCGCCGGGGTCGATATGGCACAACCGGAACCGATCCGAACCGCTATGGATCTTTTCGGGCGACGCCTGGACGAGCTGGAAACGGCACTCGAATTGAACGGGTAGACGGCGCCGATATATTGACACTCCCGCCGGTCCATGGTACCGTGCGCATCGTTTGAAGCGGCAGTGGCGGAACTGGTAGACGCGCTAGCTTGAGGGGCTAGTACTCGCAAGGGTGTGGAGGTTCAAGTCCTCTCTGCCGCAGTTCATTACCGGAGGTTCTTAAAGAGATTAAGAGCCTCCGGTTTTTTTTATTCGTTTCTATCCAGGAACTGGTATTTTTTCCTTGACCACTGTCCAAGTCGGGCGTATGATCGCATCACACTATCGTTCCCAACTAAAAGGAGATTTGTATGCGAATTAGTCTACGGAGCGCGCTCCGTGTCTCTCTGGCGGCGATCCTTGCCGTAGCGTTTCTGGCGTCCTGCGCCCAGGAAGAAGAACTTGGTAAGGGTGAAGACATAGAAACCCTCGTTGTCGGAATGCCCGGCGATCCACGATCGCTCGATCCGCAGCGCACCAACGACCAGCCTTCGGCGCGCGTGATGAAGCAGATCTACGACACCCTCATGTATCAGTCGGCGGACCTGGAAGTTACGACCGACGGTCTGGTTGAGAGTTACGAGATCATCAGCGATACGGAGTTCGCTTTCAAACTGAAAGAAGGCGTGCTATTTCATAACGGTGATGAGCTCACGGCCAACGACGTGCGCTTTACCTTTGAGCGCATGCGCGAGATCAGCGCGCCCGCGGCGTTCCTCGTGGCTGCGCTGGATCGTGTAGAAGTGATCGACGATTACAACTTCACGATGCACCTCTCGTTTCCTTTCGGACCTTTCATCACCCACCTGGCACACCCGGCCACGTCTATTCTCAACGAACGTGCCGTGAACGAAGGTGGCGAAGAGTACGCCCGAAACCCCGTCGGTACCGGTCCTTTCAGCTTCGTGGAATGGCGCTCCGGCGATTCCGTGACGCTTACCCGGTTTGACGATCACTTCCGCGGCCCCGCCGCGAGCGAGCACGTACGTTTTCGGATCATCACCGAGGACACGCAGCGCACGATCGCTCTGGAGACGGGGGAAGCGGACATCATCTACGACGTAGGTCCCAACGACTTCGACGCCGTTCAGGAACTCGACGGAGTTGAAAGTTTCCAGACTCTGGGACTTACCACGTTCTACATGGGTTTCAACGCGCAGAAAGAGCCCTTTGACGACGTGCGCGTACGACGTGCGATCAACCTCGCCCTGGATGTCGAGTCGGCCACCAACGTTGCGTTCCGCGGTTTTGCCACGGCGGCCAAAGGCCCGCTCGCCCCGACCGTGCAGTTTGCCAACACCGAGATCCCCGGATACGGCCACGACCAGGAGGAGGCGCGTCGTCTCCTGGCTGAGGCGGGATACCCCGACGGGTTCTCCACTTCGATCTGGACCAACGATAACCCGGTACGGATCATGTACGCCGAGATATTCCAGGAGCAACTCCGTGCGGTAGGTATCGACGCAAACATCGAGATCGTCGAGTGGGCCCCCTACCTGGACCGCACCGCCCGCGGTGAGCACGATATGTTCATGCTCGGTTGGGTAGCGGTGACAGGTGATGCCGACTACGGACTCTACTCGCTCTTCCATTCGTCGGAGTTCGGTGATGCCGGCAACCGCACGTTCTGGGGTAACGACGAGGTGGACCGCCTTCTGGATGAGGGCAAGGCGAGCCCCATCGCCGCCGAGCGTGAAGCAGCGTACCTGCGGGCGCAGGAGATAATCTTCGAGGAAGCGCCCTGGGTATTCCTGGCGTTTCGCGATGATCTGGCGGCGACCCGGGACTACGTGGAAGGTTTTCATCCCCACGCAGCTGGTCACCACGTGCTGTACAACGTCCGTAACAACTGACGTCGACCACGTTATCTATTCAACAGACAACCCGCCGGGCCCGGAAGGGCCCGGCGGCGCCTCCGACGATACACGATAGGATCCGTTTCACGACGGATGCTCTGGTGTATTTTCGAGGGGAAGGTAAATCTTCATGCATAAGTACATAATGCGCCGGATCCTGTTGCTGATCCCGGTGATGCTGGGCGTCTCCTTCGTGGTTTTTACGATCATGTTCTTCACACCGGGAGACCCGGCAAAGATACTGCTGGGCGAGCGTGCTCCGGAATCGGAGGTACAGGCGCTTCGCACCCAGATGGGCCTGGACGATCCATTCTTTGTTCAGTACGGACGGTTTCTCTTCAACGCGATTCGCGGAGACCTGGGACGCTCGCTGACGACGCGCCGTCCGGCGTCGCACGAGCTTTTTGCGCGGTTTCCCGCGACTATGCAGCTCGCGTCCATGGGTGTACTCGTGGCGGTGCTGATAGGAATTCCTATAGGGATCGTGTCCGCCACGCGGCAGTACTCGGTTTTTGACGGAGCTTCCATGGTGATCGCGCTTGTAGGCGTATCGATGCCGAATTTCTGGCAGGGAATAATGATGGTACTGCTCTTCTCAATCTATCTGCGCTGGTTTCCCTCCAGTGGATACGGCACCTTCGCGCACCTGATCATGCCCTCGCTCACGATCGGCACAAGCTCCGCGGCGACGATAACACGGATGACCCGGTCCAGCATGCTCGAGGTTGTACGGCAGGACTACATCCGGACCGCCCGCGCCAAAGGTCTCAAGGAGAACACGGTGATTATGCGACACGCCCTGAAGAACGCGCTGATTCCGATCGTGACGGTAATCGGCCTGCAGTTTGGTTATCTCCTGGGTGGCGCGGTCCTGACGGAAACGATTTTTTCCTGGCCCGGGGTGGGACGGCTCATGGTCGACGCGATTCGTCAGCGCGATTATCCGGTTGTTCAGGGAGGCGTGTTGCTTCTAGCCCTTACGTTCAGCGTTGTAAACCTCCTGGTGGACGTGCTGTACGCGTATATCGACCCCCGCATCAAAGCCCAGTACAAGTAACGAGGAAACGGTATGAGAACCGAATCAGATAACGTGGTTACCGCCGACGTCGACGAACGTCAGGAGGGTCTGCAGGAAACCGAGGACAACCGCGACGCCGCTGTCCAGGCTATCGCACCGCGGCAGAGCCGCACGCAGTGGGCGGAAGTCTGGCGCCGCCTGCGACGCAATTGGATGGCGATGTTTGGACTCGCGATCATCCTGGTGATCTTTTTTGCCGCGATTTTTGCCGACGTGATAGCGCCGTACGATTACAGGGAGCAGAACCTGATGCGCATCGCCGACCCGCCGAGCCGGGACCACCTGCTCGGCACGGATGATCTCGGGAGGGATATTCTCTCGCGGATTATTCACGGAGCGAGGGTCTCCCTGCAGGTAGGTTTTGTCGCCGTGAGTATCTCCCTGATCGTGGGAGGTACCCTGGGAGCCCTTGCGGGTTACTACGGGGGGCGCCTCGACAACGTGGTGATGCGTTTCATGGACGTTCTGCTCGCTATTCCTTCGATCCTTCTGGCGATCGCGATCGTCTCCGCCTTTGGCGGCGGTCTGGTCAACGTGATGGTAGCAGTGGGTATCGCCACGATTCCGGTGTACGCCCGGATCGTAAAAGCCTCGGTGATTTCGATTAAAGAACAGGAGTTCATCGAAGCGGCCCGTGCGATTGGAGCGACGGACACGCGAATAATTCTGAAACATATCCTGCCGAACTCGATGGCACCGATCATCGTTCAGGGTACCCTGGGCGTGGCGATCGCGATCCTCTCCGCCGCGGGGTTGAGCTTCATCGGACTCGGTATTGAACCGCCTACCCCGGAATGGGGAGCGATGCTCTCCTCCGGTCGCCACCTCATCCGGCGAGCCCCCCATGTGGCAACGTTTCCCGGCGTCGCGATCATGGTTACGATCTTTGCCCTGAATCTTCTCGGTGACGGACTCCGGGATGCCCTTGACCCACGACTCAAGCAGTGAACCGGAGGTTACTATGAACGACCTGTTGCTGGATATACGAAACCTGCGTGTAACCTACCAGACGGAAGAGGGACTCGTAGTTGCCACGGATGACCTGAACCTGAAACTTCGGAAAGGGGAGACGCTGGGACTCGTGGGCGAAACCGGCGCCGGCAAAACCACCACGGCTCTCTCGGTTATGCAGCTCGTACCTGACCCTCCGGGGCGAATCGAAACGGGCGAAGTCTTCTTTGACGGTGAGGATCTTCTGAAAAAACGTTCAGAAGAGATGCGACGTGTCCGGGGAAACCGGATATCCATGATCTTCCAGGACCCGATGACATCCCTGAACCCGGTGCTCACCGTAGGATTTCAGATCGAGGAAGCGATCACGCTTCACCAGAAGCTTACCCCGAAGCAAGCCTCCCGGAAAGCAAAGGATATGCTCAATCTCGTGGGGATACCGGAATCTCGTGCCGGTGACTTTCCTCACGAGTTCTCCGGGGGCATGCGCCAGCGCGTGGGAATCGCCATGGCGCTCTCCTGCAATCCGGAACTGCTGATTGCCGACGAACCGACCACTGCGCTGGATGTTACGATCCAGGCTCAGGTGCTGGACCTGATGAGACGTCTCCGGCAGGAACTGGGCACGTCCATGCTCCTGATTACCCACGATCTCGGGGTCGTAGCGGAGGCGTGCGATTCGGTAGCCATCATGTACGCCGGCACGGTTGTGGAAACCACCGATACGGAACGGCTTTTCTCCAATCCACGACACCCCTACACGCGCGGGTTATTCGGATCGATCCCGAGTCTCGACGAAGAGGTCGAGCGACTGAGCCCGATCAAGGGAATCATGCCCGATCCGACGGAGCTTCCGCCGGGTTGCCGGTTTCACCCGCGCTGTCCCAGCGCGGCACCGATCTGCTCGCAACGAAGACCCACGATGGTGACGGTCGAGGAGGGACATGACGTGGACTGCATGATCTACGAAGGTCTCGTACCTGACGGGAAGGAACAGCACTGATGGAACAGAATACCTCGGAACGTCCTCTTCTGGACGTGAGAAACCTGAAAAAATTTTTTGAGACCAAGCAGGGTACTCTCAAAGCGGTAAACAACGTCTCCTTCTCCGTTCGCCAGGGAGAAACACTGGGTATCGTCGGCGAGAGCGGATGCGGCAAATCCACGACGGGTCGCGCAATACTACGCCTGGTGGAACCTACTTCGGGAGAGGTGGTCTTCAACGGTGAGGATATCACCACCTTCAAGCGTGATAGAGTTCGCGCTTTCCGTCGGGATGCGCAGATTATCTTCCAGGATCCTTTTGCGTCTCTGGACCCGCGCCTGAGCATCGCCGAGATAATCGGGGAACCCTTTGAGATCTTCAATCTGTATTCAAAGAAGGAACGGTTTGAACGCGTTCAAAACCTGATGTCGCTGGTAGGACTGAGTACAAAGCTGACGAACAGCTTCCCTCACGAACTTGACGGTGGTCGTCGGCAGCGCGTCGGCGTCGCCCGGGCGCTCGCGCTGGATCCGAAGTTCGTCGTCTGCGATGAACCGGTGTCCGCGCTCGACGTATCAATACAGGCACAGATTCTGAACCTGATCCAGGATCTCCAGGCGCGACTGAACCTGACGTACGTGTTCATCTCCCACGACCTGAGTGTCGTTCGTCATATCAGCGACCGGGTTGCCGTGATGTACCTGGGAAAAATCGTGGAAATCACGACGTACCACAATATCTTCACCCGGCCGCGTCATCCCTACACGCAGGCGCTCCTTTCGGCTATCCCGATACCAAAGGTAAACGCAAAAAGAGATCGTATCATCCTGGAGGGCGACGTACCGAGCCCGGTCGATCCGCCCCGAGGGTGCATATTTGCCGGACGGTGTCCCTTCGTGATGGACAAGTGTCGTGAAGCCGCGCCGGCCTTGGTCGCGACGGAAGAGGAGCACTTCACCGCGTGCTACCTCGTCCACGACGAGGTTGACCCGGTACAGGACAACGAATAACGGATAAGTAAAAAACGGACCAAATATTAGACCGATCCTGCCGGGTCCGGACCGCGATCAGGTCATCCCGTTTCCAGGGGAACCTGGAGAACCTCCGCCAGCCGGCGGGCGAGCTCATGAACGTGTTCCCGGTTGCGGATAGACTCGGTCTGCACCACGGGACGCTCCTCCGGGAACTCCAGGAGTAACTGCACGTAACCCCTCCCTCCCCCGATGCGCGGTCTTCCGGAGCGTCGCAGATCGGTATCGGGGTCTTTCAACGCTCTTTCGCGCACGCGAATACGATCGAGCGTGGACAAACGGAACGTCCTCGTCCGGAAGAAAAAGAATACACCTACGCGGCTTGTAACCTGATCCAAAGATGAATCAAAACGCCACGATTCGTTGTAGATCGCCGCAAAGAGCGATATCGCCGTAAGGATCGGAACGAGACCACGGGCGGCACCGTCGTGCGCGATCATCGCCACCAGCACCGCCGTGGAAACGACGAAGAAGATACGCCATCCCAGTCCAAGCCGGAGCTGTACCGCCCCGTCGGAGCTCTTTTCCAGTTTAAGCCTGTAAACCACCATCCCGTCAGAGCACTCCCTTGGTAGACTGAACGCCTTCCGCCGGAAGATACGCCTGCGCCAGGGCTCGACCGGCGGCTTTAAAGATCGCCTCGGCCAGGTGGTGTCCGTTCGCACCGTACCGCCCGAGAACGTGCACGTTCGCCCGGGCTTGCCCGGAAAACCCCGTGAAAAACTCGCGTACCAGGGCGAGATCAAACTTTCCGGCGTAGGGTTGCGGAAAAACCGCCTGGTACACCAGATAGCTTCTACCTCCGGCGTCAACCACCACCTCACCAAGCGCGTCATCCATCGGCACCAGCGCGTGGCCAAACCGTCGCACCGGTCCAAACTCCTCGGTGACGCGGGAAAACAGTTGTCCCATAACGATCCCCACGTCCTCGACGGTGTGATGATCGTCAACCTCTGTATCCCCGGAAGCGGCGATCTCCGCGCCAAACCCTCCGTGAAAGCAGAATGATTGCAGCATGTGGTCAAAGAACGGTACACCGGTCCGCACAACGATCGCTCCATCTCCGGCTCCCCCGGGGGTTCCGGGAAACCGGTCGGGCCAGGTAATTGCCGCGGTAATTTCCGTCTCTCTCGTAACGCGGGACATCTCCAGCTTTCTCATCTCACCCTCCTGGTATAAAACAACGCTGCACCTACCACGACCGAAAACGGGTCGCCACCTCGGACAGCCGCGGCGGGTCGGCGCCGGGTCGCCCGCAGGTTTTTGCCGCGACCGCTCCGGCAAACCGAAGCAATCCTTGCAGGTCGGACTCGTTCAATGAGGCGACCCCATCCCGGGTAAGGCGATCCGTGTGGTGAAACCAGGCAAGTACCGCCGCGTGAAACGAGTCGCCCGCGCCCACGGTATCGCTGACGGACGTCTTCTCCGCAGCAACCCGAACGATCAGATCCTTCGTAAATGCCGCCGCGCCACGCGCGCCCTCCGTTACCAGGACAAGGAGCGCTCCCCGGTCGAGCAACGCCGCGGCGCCGGTCTTGACGTCGCCACTGCCGCTCATCCACTGCAGGTCCTCGTCGCTTACTTTAACGATCGTACTCGCCGCCACAGCGCGATCCAGACGGCGTCGATACGCTGGGATATCCTCTACCAGAGACTCCCGGATATTGGGGTCCAGCGAAATCACCCTGTTTTCCCGCTCCCGCTCCACCATGTCGATAATCGTCTCGCCGACCGGATCCGCTATGAGTGAGATCGACCCGAACTGAATAGCCCGAACGCGCTCGTGCAAAGCCGGAATGTCGGGGATCTGGAGTTTGCGGTCCGCCGCTCCCTGTGCAAAAAACGCGTATCGAGCTTCCCCGGTGGAACCTTTACTGACGAACGCCAGCGTGGAGAGAGCGTCATCCCGGGCGACCATCGTCGTATCAACCTCGTTCTGCTTCAGATAGTCCACGAGCTGGTCGCCAAAGAAATCGCGAGAGATCCGGCCAAGAAACGTATTCGGTACTTCCAGACGCGCCGCAGCAACGGCAGTGTTGTACGGTGATCCGCCCGGGACAGGTTTGAACGCGCGGTTTCCCTGCGAATCCGACACGGGTATGAAATCGATCAGGGCTTCTCCGGTGTGTACAATCATGAGACCGATCATACGCTTTCCGGCGGTGGTATCGCAACGGTTGGAGTGCGACTATAATACGGAACTATGTCCGTTGCGCCCTTAAGGACGTCAGTTTATATCAGGGTCCGGTTGCGATAGATGCCGAGTCACATAAGTCACGCCCTGCTGGTGGAAGCAGCGCTGGAATCACTCACTGTCGATCGGCTGGACTGTTCTCTTACGGACGATCCGCGGGTCCACTCCGTCACCCTCCTCGGATCGCAAGGACCGGATGTCTTTCTCCACAATCACCGTCGAAAGCCGCGGGCGTTCCGCTACGGCGCGCTCCTCCATCGCAAGGGGAACGCCGGACTCGTTTCCAGTCTCGCTCGTTCAGCTGCGGAAATACGCGTATTTGATCCGACCGACGACGACCGGAACCGCGCGTTCCTCGAGGTGGCGGCGTTTACTCTGGGGTATATCAGTCACGTCTGGCTGGACAGGATCATGCATCCCTATATCAACTATTCCGCAGGATGGCGGGGCGTGCCGGACCGCGATCCCGACCGGCCCGCGATGCACGCCTTTCTCGAACGGATCATCGACGTACAGCTCCTCAGGTATCGGTGTGGCTTATCCGTGCAGGAATTCCGTTTTTTTGAGCGCCTGCCCTCCTCCAGTGACGACCTGGCGATTCTCCGCACGCACGTCGCCCGGGCGATCCGCTCGTCCCTGCGCAGTGCCGGCGACGATCACCTGCTGGAACAGCGCCTGGCGAACGCGCTCTTTGACAGTCTCAGTTATTACCGGCACACCGAATCACCATCACCGGAATACTTCTTTCTCGGCCGGGCCCGGGAACGGGAAGGATCGATCAGCTCCCGGTGGCTCTCTGTTGTACATCCTCCCGAGGAGCTGATCACGCTGGACGGACTCAACCGGGTTCACCGTTACTGGCAGCATCCCTGCGATCCCAGCCGGACAAGTCACGCTTCCGTCCCGGACTTATTTGATCGGGCGCGAAAAAAAACGATAGAGGTATTCCTCCTCTGGTGGGACGCGACCGGTTCACCGGAAAACCCGGAACGAACACGCGTTCTCGAAACCGCCCTGGGAGAGGAAAACCTCAACGACGGTATCACCGGTGATCCACCGTGCCGCCGGCAGGTCTGCGACCCGCTGCCCCTGCTCACCTTGTACCGGCAGATGAAACGCGCGTTCGACCGGTAACGTCAGTCTTTGCTCTCGGGATCGTACGCGAGGACCGGCTGCAGCCAGCGTTGTGCCTGATCCAGGCTTACCTCTTTCCGGCGAGCCCAGTCCCGTACCTGGTCCAACTGGAGTTTACCCACCCCGAAATACTGGCTCTGGGGATGAGCAAAATAGTATCCACTTGTTGCCGCCGCGGGGATCATCATGAAGCTCTCCGTCAGGTCCATATCCAGCTTGTCCGCTTCCAGCATCTCAAAAAGTTGCTTCTTATCGTGGTGGTCGGGACAGGGCGGATAACCCGGCGCCGGCCGGATTCCCTGATACCTGACCGCAAACAGGTCCGGCTTTGACATGTTCTCATCGGGAGCGTAGCCCCACCAGGTGGTGCGCACTTCCTCGTGCAGGCGTTCCGCGAACGCTTCCGCCAACCGGTCGGCCAGTATCTTCGCCAGGATCTCCTTGTAGTCGTCCCCTTCATCCCTGAATTTCTGCACGTACTGCTCGAGTCCAAACCCGGCATTGGTACAGAAGCCGCCGATGTAGTCGGGGACACCGGAGTCCCGGTCCGCCACAAAATCGGAGAGCGAGAGGTAATAGCCGACCTTTTCCTTTTTCTTCTGCTGTCGGAGCGTGTGCCACCGGCCGATCACCTGGTCCCGCGATTCATCACCGTATATCTCAATCGTATCGTCCGGCGTCCGCGCGGCGGGATACAGGAAGATCGACGCGCGCGCTTCTATCATCCCGGAGTCTATCATATCCTGCAGCATCTCCCGGGCGTCGTCGTAAAGCTTCCGCGCTTCCTTTCCGACCTCGGGGTCGTCAAAGATCTCCGGGTACCGGCCGTGCATCTGCCACGCCACAAAAAAGAACGTCCAGTCGATGTACTCCGCCAGAATCTCCAGGGGATACTCGCGGAACTGTTTTACCCCGAGCATCTTCGGGACCGGTGGCGGTGCGGAGAAATCCGGCCGAAACCGTTTCTCCCGGGCTTCCTCGATCTTGAGAAATTCCTTGTCCTGAACTTTCTCCGCCCGTTTTCGACGCGTCTTCTCGTGGTCCGCCTCGATCTCCCGGGCGTATTCCTCCCGCCGTTCCCGATCGAGCAGGTTCTTTACGATACCCACCGCCAGGGACGCGTCCTTTACGTGAACCACCGGCGCGTGGTACGCCGGTGCGATCTTCACCGCCGTATGGATCTTGCTCGTGGTGGCACCACCCACAAGTAGCGGCAGTTCAAACCCCTGCCGCTCCATCTCGGACGCCACGTATACCATCTCGTCTAGACTGGGCGTGATCAGACCGGACAGACCGATCACGTCAGCATTCTCGCGTCGAGCGGTCTCCAGGATCTCCTCGGCGGGCACCATCACACCAAGATCCACGATATCGTAGTTGTTACTCGCCAGGACGACGGCGACGATGTTCTTTCCTATATCGTGGACGTCGCCCTTCACGGTTGCCATCAGCACCTTCCCCTTTGCGGAGGTGTCTCCGGCGGAAGCTTTCTCCTCTTCAATGAAGGGTGTCAGATACGCCACGGCCTGCTTCATCACGCGAGCGCTCTTCACCACCTGTGGAAGAAACATCTTACCCGATCCGAAGAGGTCGCCCACGATATTCATCCCGTCCATGAGCGGTCCCTCGATCACGTGGAGTGCCGCCGGAAGCTGCTGCCGTGCTTCCTCCACATCTTCCTCGATGTAGGAGGTGATCCCCTTGACCAGGGAATGGGCGAGACGCTTTCCCACCGGTTCTTCACGCCAGCTCAGATCCTCCGTACGGGAGCTTGAGCGACCGGCGTACCGGTCGGCTATCTCGAGTAGTTTCTCCGTGGCTTCCGGGTCCCGGTTAAGAACCAGGTCCTCGACCACCGTTTTCAACTCCTCGGGAATCTCGTCGTACACCGTCAGTTGTCCCGCGTTGACGATACCCATGCTCATCCCCGCCTGTAGCGCGTGGTAGAGAAACACCGAGTGGATCGCTTCCCGGACAGCCTCCATTCCGCGAAAGGAAAAACTCACATTGCTGACGCCGCCGGAAACCTTTGCGTAGGGCAGATTTTCCCGGATCCATCGGGTAGCATCGATGTAGTCCACGGCGTAGTTCCGGTGTTCATCGATTCCCGTGCCGATCGCGAACACGTTAGGATCAAAGATGATATCTTCCGGTGGGAATCCAACCGTGTCGACGAGTATGCGGTAGCTGCGCTCGCAGATCTTCCGCTTGCGCTCCGCCGTGTCCGCCTGCCCTTCCTCGTCAAAAGCCATCACGATCGTAGCGGCGCCGTAATCAAGCACTTTCTGAGCCTGCTCGATAAAAGCTTCCTCCCCCTCTTTCAGGGAGATCGAGTTTACTATCGACTTACCCTGAACACACTTCAGTCCCGCCTCAATCACGGAGAACTTGCTGGAGTCGATCATTATCGGGACACGGCTTATATCCGGCTCGGTGGCTACCAGGTTAAGAAAGCGGGTCATCTCCGCTTCCCCGTCAAGCATCGCCTCGTCCATGTTGATATCGATCACCTGCGCGCCGTTCTCCACCTGCTGCTGCGCTACGGATAACGCTTCCGCGTGGTCTCCTTCACGGATCAGACGGGCGAACTTCCGGGAACCCGTGATGTTGGTGCGCTCCCCGACGTTGACAAAACCGGTATGCTCGGCGATCTCCAGCGGTTCCAGCCCGGAGAGACGCATCGTATGCGGGTCCTCCCGGAGAGTGCGCGGAGCGTGATCCCGGCAAGCCTGGATGATCTGCTTCAGATGTTCCGGAGTAGTTCCGCAACATCCGCCCACAATATTCAGGAGGCCGTCGCCGGTCATTCCGCTGAGTACCTGCGCCATGTGTCCCGGTGTGTCGTCGTACTCGCCGAACTCGTTGGGCAGACCCGCGTTTGGGTGGACACTCACGGGGTATTCCGCCACGCGCGAAAGCTCCTGCACGTGACGCCGCAACTGGTCGGCTCCCAGGGCGCAGTTAAGCCCTACCGAGAGCGGTTCCGCGTGTCGTACGGAGTAGTAAAACGCCTCTGCGGTCTGCCCGGAGAGTGTCCGGCCGCTCTGGTCGGTAATCGTACCGGAAACCATTACCGGGATCGGCGTATCCGCTTCCCGGTTGTACCGCCGGATCGCGTAGACCGCGGCTTTTGCGTTGAGGGTGTCGAAGATCGTTTCCACCATGATCACGTCGACACCACCTTCGACGAGGCCTCTCAGAGCGTTATCGTAATCGCCGGCGAGCTCGTCAAAGGTAAGAGCCCGGAACCCCGGGTCGTTTACGTCGGGTGAGAGAGAGAGCGTCTTGTTGGTCGGGCCCAGGATGCCTGCGACAAACCGTCCTTTTTTTGGATCCTGCGCGGTGTATTCGTCGGCAGCCTCCCGTGCCAGCCGTGCACCGGCACGGTTCAGTTCTCTCACAAACTCCGGCTCCTGCAGACTGTAATCCGCTTGCGAAGTCGAGGTAGAGTTGAACGTGTTTGTCTCGATTATGTCCGCTCCCGCCTCAAGAAAGCTCGCGTGGATCTCGCGGATAAGGTCGGGACGTGTGATCGAGAGAAGGTCGTTGTTGCCCTTCATCTGTCCGGGGTGGTCGGCAAAACGCTCGCCCCGGTAATCCTGCTCTTCCAGTTTGTAGCCCTGGATACTCGTCCCCATTGCTCCGTCAAGAAACACTATCCGTTCCCGCAGCGCCTCTTTCAGCGCCGCAACTCGGTCGTTACGTGTGTTCAATACACAACCCCTTATGTAATTCATTGAAAACGGAGGACCCGTACAACACGAAGTCCTTACGGCCGGACAGGCTTCCAACCGCCACTGAACGGGAAGCATAGCGTTCTAAGCTTTATCGCCCCCTGCGAGGATGCATCATCCCGCGGCACAAGTATGACAAAAATTGGAATACAATGCTACACTGCCGTCGATGACGGAGCCGATCTACTACGACAACCCTATGGTACAGCGCTGCAAAGCGGTGATCACAACCTTCTCGGAAGACCGCCGAACGGTCGTACTGGACCGGACTTGCTTCTATCCCGAGGGGGGCGGACAGCCGGGAGACCGGGGAACGGTCGACCACCTGCCGGTAACGGGTACAACCGGGGAGCCCCATACGGGCGTTCTGCACCACCTTGAAAAACCGCTCCCGGCCGATTACGGCCCGGGATCGACCGTCGAAGCGGCGCTCGACTGGTCCCACCGGTACGAGTATATGCAACAGCATACGGGACAGCATCTTTTGTCAGGAGCGCTCTATCGCGTGGCTGAGATCACCACTATGAGCGTCCACCAGGGAGCGGAAGTCGTTACGATAGAAGTAGACGCCGAGGATATTCCGGATTCCACGCTGCAACTGGTAGAGGACGAGGCCAATCGCGTAATCGCCCTGGACCGGCGCGTAAGAACGTTTGAAGTCGATCACGCCGATCTCGCCCGATACAGTCTCCGGCGCCCGACCGAGCGGAACGGCACAGTACGCCTCGTGGAGATAGAAGACTTTGATCTTGTAGCGTGCGGTGGCGTACACCTGCCCCGCACGGGGTTGCTCAACGTGGTGAAAACGGTCGGATCGGAGACGATCCGGGGCCGCCGACGATTGTCATTCAAGATCGGAGACCGTGCTCTCGCGGACTATCGTCTCAAACACCAGGCGATCACCACTGCAGCGGAGCTCTTCTCGAGTCGGGCCGATCAGGTACCGGACCGGATCCGGTCGACCCAGGAAGAACTGCAGTCCCTGCACCGGACGGTCCGCAAGCAAGCGCAACGGATCGCCTCGCTCCTGCTGCCGGATGATATGGAGATGACAGGACCGTTCCATCTTGTTCTGGAAGACGAAGTCGAGGAGATCTTCAAAGCTTTGGCGGAACGCGCCACGGAGGACCCGCGACGTCGGATAGCGCTGGTAAACGTCCGTCCCGATGCCGTCCATTGGGCGATCGTGGTGGGACCGGATTATCCCTTTCCGCAACAGGAGATCCGCGAACGCGTCCTGAAACCGGCAAGCGCAAAGGGCGGGGGTAAGCCACCGTTGTGGCGCGGCGTAATACCGGGACAGGGCAATCGCCGGGACGACCGGGAAGAGGCACGCCGTTTCATCAAGTCGTTCATCGGGATCTGGGAGTGAGACACCGCGGCTTTCTTTCCACGGCCGCGGTCGTTATACCGTCAACTATACCGTCACGTAGGTATAAGCCAGGAGCAGGACGAAAAACGTCGTCATAAACGCAGTGACATGGTTGAAGCTGAACTTGAACACCCGCACCGACAGCAGAAACCCACCGATTCTCTGGACAATATACTTGTACGCCAGCACTCCCACCGCCAGAGTTAACACAAAGGTAAAAATCTTCTCCAGGCTGAGCGCGCCGGTGGCGGCGTACTCCGGACCGAAGACCAGCGCCACGGTGGGACCTCCAAACACTCCTCCCGCGAGACATGCCAGCCCGAAAACTGCGGAAACGAGCGCTACAAAAGGATCGCGAACCGGGTTTTCCGCGATCGTGGGCTTCCCGAAGAGTATCGTCGAGTACTTCACGAACGACAGAATCGTACCAAAGTTTATAATGTAGAGCCCGATCTCCCCGAGATTCCCTTGCAGTCCCTGCTGGATGAAGTACTTGGATATACTACCGTTGAAGAGCGGAGCTCCCGTGATACCGAGCACTCCTGCCAGTGTAGCGAGTCCGATCACGGGCATCCGCCGTAGGACCCCGCCGATCTCGTTATATGCCCGCGTCCCGTACTCCTCGATAATGATACCCGCCGTGAGGAAGAGAAGTCCCTTGAACATCGCGTGGTTGATGATGTGGTACATCCCGCCCCAGAACGCCACTTCCGTCCCGAGATTGAGCCCCATCACGATAAGACCTACCTGGCTGACCGTGTGATACGCCAGGATCAGCTTGATATCTTTCTGTGCGATCGCCAGGAGAAATCCTGCCACGGAGGTAAGAAAGCCTATGCCGAGAAAAAAGAGGCGCGCCTCGATCACCGGGCTGAAAACGATACCCAGGCGGACCAGCAAGTAAACACCGACCTTGACCTGTACCCCGGAAAGCACAGCGGAAACGATCGCGGGAGCGCTCGCCGCACCGTGCGCTCGCGGAAGCCACCCGAAGAGAGGCAGCAACGCCGCCTTGAGCGCTACGGCGGTCATGATCAGGGCATACGGCACGACCACGGTTCTTGGATCGTCGAGCATACCCAGGCGCGTTTCCATCACCGCCAGGTCGAGAACCCCGGTGATCCGGTAGATGTATCCGATCCCGAGAAGCATGAACGCCATGCCGATGAAGTTCATCATCAGATAAAGCATCGCGTCATAAACCGCCTGCTTCTCCTTTTTATACATCATCAGGATCGCGATGATGAGCATACCCAGCTCGATCATGACGTATATGTTGAAGATATCTCCGCTCAGGAAGATGCCCAGTATCGAGGATTCCAGCAGCATGAACAAAAATATAAATATTTTGTCCATATAGATCGCTCGGGTACTGAACACGAACGTTCCCAGGACAAATACCGTGGTAAGCAGAATCATAGGCGCGGAAAACCGGTCCGCCACGAGTTTTATCGCGATGACTTCCGACCAGCCCGCGACAAGCTCGATGATCTCCGCACCCCACCGGACGTGTGCAAAGATTCGGGCTGCCAGCAACACCAGGCCGATGTTCACTACAAGCATCATGAGCTGGTACCACCGGCGTGGCAGGAAAAATCCCACAGCGCCCGCCGCAACGGGAAGGAGGATCAGAATATGAAGTGGAATAAGGGGGATAGAGCCAAGCACGTTATTTCTCCAGCCGTCGGATGAGGATCTTCCAATCCGCCGTGCCGTACCGGTAGGCAACGCGCATGTACATCGCCAGACACATCGCTATAACGGAAACGCCGATAACGATCGCGGTAATCATGAGCGCCTGAGGCACGGGATCCGCCATGTTTTCCACGGGTGTTCCGGAAACGGGCGGGCGTGCTCCCGGCTGGTAATTGGCCAGCATGAAGAACGTGATCGCCCCAAGGTCCATGATACCCACCGACATTATCGTCTTGATTATATTGCGTTGAGACATCGCACCGTACAAGCCGATGAAAAAGATCACCACCGCGAGATTGGAGATCGTGAGAAGTTCTACAATCGCCATGTTTTCCCAACCCCCTCAAAAAAGGCGAAGCGCAATACCGCTACACCGAGACCGAAACCGACCTGGACACCGATCAGTATATCCATCAGGGTGAGATAGTACGCGTTGTACTCGGGATAGCGACTGATCACCCCGGTAAACAGGACCAACAGCGGCGCAACGACGATCGCTGCGAGAAAGATCCGCTGAAATGCGTGCAAGTACTCAGGGTTTGTATCGTCCACGGGGAATACCACGTAACGCGCGATGAAGAGTGACGCCAGGACGCTCCCCCCCTGAAAACCACCACCCGGCGTATAGTGCCCGTTGATGATAACGTGTATACCGAGCAGCAACATGAAAGGATAAAGAAATCCGATCGCCACCTGCAGGATTACAGATTGTTCCGGTATATCCTGCGAACGTTCCATATCACTCATCGCCACCGCCTGAGTCCGTGGTCTCTACCGACTTCAGCTCTTGCGCGGACGGTAGAAACTGTTTCATCCCGATGATCGCGGTGAGCAGTATCAACGCCTCAAACATCGTATCGTACATGCGGTAGTTCAGGAGAATTGCGGCGATCGCATTGTGCGCAGCCGTGTCCTCTTCAAATCGAACTATCATATACTTATAGAGCGTCGGGTCCAGGCTCTCGTCGTGCTGATAGGTGATCAGGACTACCGCTATAAAAGCTGTCAAAACGAACAACGCGGATAACAGCGGTTTCATACGACCTCCTGGGGATTCTGAAGGGAAAAGCGCTCAAACCGCACGTTCGCGTCGGTGCCGTGAATGCGAAACATCAACTCCAGCTCTTCTATGACGAAGCTTTCGTCGGAACCATACAGAACGATCTCGTCCTTTTCCTCGAGTATCACCATATCAAACCGGGGATCCTTGAGGGCGTCCTCCAGCAGTTTCTCCGAGTAGACGATTTGCGGCTCGAACTCACGGAGTTCGAAGAAGCTATGAATCTCCTGAAGTGCTTTACTCCGCTCTATGTAGTTGATATACGCGTCGGTAAGGCGGTAACGGTGTCCTTCCGCGAGTACTGCGATCGTGAACACCCTGTTCCGTTTCAGTGCCGCCAGATATAAGAGCGTCACCAGACCACTGCCGATCACCGCCTCCGCGATCGCCAGTTCAGGAGCAGCGAAGAGCAGATACAGAAAAGCCGCGAGCAGAGAGAACACCGCCAGGTAAATCACCGCCAGACGCAGCAGCCGGCTGTGAATCGCGAGAAGAGCGAAGACTCCCATCAGGATGATCAAGCCCGTTTCAACCACGGGATTCTTCCCCCTTTGGAACGGTAACGACACGGATCCTGTATCCGCTTACCCAGGCGGACCGGGCGATCGCGTGAGCACCGACGGAAACGGTGAGCAGCTCAAAAAGAAGAATCAACACCAGCTTGATCGAGACCACGGAAAACCCGGTCAGTAGAACCGCGCCCAGAATTACCGTGAAAAAACCCATTGCCTCGACCTTGGACGTCACCACGATCCGTGCATAAAAGCCGTCCAGCCGCAGAACCGCGTACACACCAAACCCCGTTATCATCAGGCCCAGCAATATAACCGTCTGGCCCGCAAGTACGATCAGATTCATCGGTACACCTCTAAATCACTCCCCGCCGCTCGACAAAACGCGCGAGCAATACCGTTACCAAAAATCCGAGCACCGCGAAGAGCAACGCCAGGTCGAGAAGATAGCTCTCCGGGATGGAAACCGCCACCATAACCACCGCCAGGGTAATCTTGCTCGCTCCGAGACCAATACCGAGCAGACGGTCCCAGATCGTGGGACCGATGATCACCCGGATCAGGCTACCGAACGTCGAAAGTGCAAGGAGGCCCAGCACGAGGTCGAAAAAACTCACGGTGCATCCTCCTCATGCGGTGCACGGGACTTCGTGAATACCCGCTCAAAACTACCCTTGATCTCCTCTGCCGCCTCGTCTGGATTGGTAGTTGTACAGTCGATCCAGATAACCTTGAAACGTTGCTGATTATAATCGATCGTCACCGTGCCCGGGGTCAGGGTGATCGCATTGGCCACCAGCACACCGATGAGGCGATCGCTGATAGTCGTGGGAAGATCCACCACCCCGACGTTGATTCTGTCGGTCACGGTTACGTAGATCGCGTGTACGCCGGATCGGAAAATCTCCACCACCAGCACGAGAACGTACTTGATGATCGTAAATACGTTGATGTGATACCACTGGTGATAGGGCGCCCGCAGGAGAAAACGGTTGGTAATCACCAGGACGATGACGCTGAAGACAGCGCCCTGTAGAAGCGTTCCTGCGCTGAAGGACTCGTTCCAGATTCCCCAGACGACGGTGAGAACCAGAACTGCCGTAATAAAGCCGATAAAATTGTAACGGTTTCCGGACAAATGTTTCATACCAGTGATGCTTTCGGTGCCGCAACAGAGTTGCAAGAATCTCGATCTTTTGTCAATGCTGCAGGGTACCTGGTCCGGTCGTTCTCCAGTTCAACGGGACGTATCCCCTTCACGCTTCGAGTTTCTGTACCGAGGCAAGCATAAACGTCATACCGGTGCGTACTGCCTGTATGGAACACTCACTGTCGGTGCTGGCCCGAGAGAGGTTCAGCCTGGACTATCTTTTTCCGTATCAGCGTCTGGTGATCACGAACATACTGACGGCGGCGGGTGCGTCCGCGCGGGACGGCGCGGAGGAAGACGTTTCCGGTTATGGCCGCCAGATCGTGATCCTTCCCACCGGAGCCGGAAAGAGTCTCTGCTTCCAGCTCCCCGCCGCTGTACTTCCGGGAACGACGCTCGTGGTATATCCGTTGTTGAGCCTGATGAACGACCAGGCGCGACGAATGCGCGAAGGCGGTTTCTCTGTAGTTCAACTGAAGGGCGGCCAGGTCGCGTCGGAACGTCGATCCATGTTAAAGAAAGTGCGCACCGGCGATCTGGATTTCGTGATTACCAATCCGGAGACGCTCCAGAACAGGACGATCCGGGAGACTCTCAAAGCTGCAAATCTCGTACACGCCGTGATCGATGAAGCCCACTGTATCAGCGAGTGGGGTGACAGCTTCCGTCCCCTTTACCTCACCCTGGGAGAAGCGCTGAGGGACCTGTCAATACCGATCGTCACCGCTTTCACCGCTACAGCCGGCGATCACGTGTTGAACCGCATCCGGGAGGTGCTCTTTCCGGACTCAGGCGCCCGGGTTATCCGTGGTAACCCGGACCGCGAAAATATCTCCTACAGCGTAATCCCCTGCGTATCGCGGCTGCACGCGATACGGACGATCTTTCGAAATAACGGCAGTTGCACCGGTACGACCGGACAAGTTGAGTCGGCGATTCCACAGGACACCCTCCCGGTCTGGCATCCCGGAGATCCGATACCGCTCCCGGCTATAGTGTTCTGCGCTACCCGCGCCGAGACGCGGCGTTACGCAGCGCACCTGGAGAACGTTCTGGGAGAGGGTCGCGCGTTCTACTATCACGCCGGGCTTGAGCGGGAGCAGAAAAAAACCGTAGAGGATCGGTTTTTCCGTGCCCGGGATGCCGTGCTTTGCGCGACCTGTGCGTACGGTATGGGTGTGGACAAGCCCGATATCCGCGCCGTGGTCCATATCTACCTTCCGGGTTCGGTGGAAGCGTTCCTGCAGGAAAGCGGTCGCGGCGGACGCGACCGACAACCGGCGCGCTCGATCGTTCTCGTGGACCCGAAGGAAGATGCTCGCTTCCGGGGAGCCTCGCTATCCGGTGACGCGTCTGTGGTGCAACGCATGGCTTTCGGTAAGGGATGCCGGCGCGAACCGCTACTGCTTGCGATGGGAACCACCCCGGATGCTTGTTCCGGATGCGACCAGTGCGAGAACTACGACGGGAGCGCCACCCACCGGGGCGATACTCAGCCGGGAGGAACTCCGGCGGCGACTTTCATCCGTGACCTGGTACGCGAATCACCGATCCGCCTCACAGCGACGGAATGGATTCGTGTTCTCCGGGGTCTTGCGTCGTGGCAGGACCGATGCCGAGGTTTCTCCCGCCGACGGGAGTTCGGCGTGCTTCGGCACTGGAAGGAGGAAGAGCTGCGGGAAGCGTTCGACCAGCTTCTCGGGGCGGGTTTTCTTGCGGAGCGGCGCGACCGGCGGCTCGCCGCCGCGGGACATGCCGCGGAACCTGCCGGCGGGTACGTCAGCGACGGACTTCTCCGACGCGCAAGTCAAAGGGATCGCCCCCGACCATCCCTGCTACGGAATAGAGAGACTCGTTGAGGGCGCCCGCCGCGCGGGTAAACATCGCAGGATAATCACGCAAGAGAAGATCGATCGATTCCGCGCGGTCCCGTCGATCCGTACGCAGTCGATCCACGGTCCGCGTCCCGAGGTACCAGTTAACCGCCCCTTCAGATCGCCGCAGAAGCTGCGACTGGAACTGGTTCACCACGAGGTAACGGTCGTCGGTCTCGTATCCCGCCCACGATAGGTATAATTCCCAGAAGTCACGTTCCCGCTGCGACAGGACGCGGTCCCAGTAATCGAATACCGTTCGGCGGTGCGCCGGTTCTTCGTAGAACACTCCGTGCATCGCCTCGTTCACCGCCAGTAACACCCTCAAGTCGGCGAGACTCTCCCGACTGATACTGAGCACTCCGCCTCGACCGGGAAGCAAGCGCTCGCCGCGGGCGAGTCCCGCGTCACCGACCCCGGAGAAATCGTTTTCCTGAAGCAACCCTGATTCGAGGAGAATCGCAAGAAGCGCGGTCTCCATTTCGTTCAGGGGAAAGTCCGTTACGTCGGCGGCGTTGTAGAACGCCGCCAGACTCTCGGTGCTGTAACCGTGGGCGTTCCAACCTCGGAGTCCCTGCAGCTGGTCGTCCTGCAGCAACCGGCCCCGGTATCCCCGTTTCTCCGCAAAGAACGCCAGGCGTTTGAACATCCGCGACTGTGTGTCGTAGGAGCGATGGTCAAACCAGAGAACTGCCGGATAGGGAGCCCAGGAAAAGTATTCGAAATCCTGCCGACGCCACCTTTCCCGGGGCCAGTTGAGTATCTCCCTGAGCCCGGCGATTATCGGTATCTCCCGTTCGTCCGGTCGCTCGTATACGGACACCCCGGTTACCAGGACTCCCTCAGGAATTCTGAGAGAAACACTGCGCGTGTCCTGAAACCACATATAGGGACGGATCTTCACCGACCGGTCACCCGGGCGCGGTCGCAGTTCCGCATCCAAGCTGCGACCGCCGGCGCTGTCGTTCAAGGTCGCGATCAAGATCGGACGGTTCGCGCGATCATCAAACAGGGACATCGCGGCGCGGTAATCGATCGCCAGCGCGTCCGAAACGTCGCGTATTGCACTTCGAATATCGCGGATTTCCAGTGTTTCGTCCGTAACGTACAGTGGCAGCGAGAGATCCGTCCGGAACGTTCCGGCGCTCGTATCGATCCCGATCGAGACCAGACGTTCTCCAAATAGAATTTCCTCTACGCGGAATCCCTGCGACTCCGCGGCCGCCGTGAACTCGACCTCCCATGGCATATCGCCGCGGGAGGGGATCGGAACGGAGAACGTGTAACGTCGTTCGCCCCTGGTGCGATCATCCTTGATTATCTCGTCGAAGCGGTAGCGCACGGACTCGGAGGGAGTGAAAAAAGCGACCTTACCGCCGGTTACCTCGCCGCTTACGGTGACGATCATGCCGGGCCGATCGGTTTCCAGAGGAACCTCTGTATCATCGGTCGATTCGATACGGTAACGAAAAGGTCTCTCCGACTCCGGGTCGATCGGGATAACCAGTGCTTCCGACTCGTAGTCACGACGACCCAGATCGGAAACTTTCAACTCCATCCGTCGAGAATCGTCGCGTTTATCGATCCGGACGGTAACTGATTCCAGAGACCGGTTACACCCGGTAATCACCAGCGCCGCCGTTAGTATAATTACGGACTTTCTCAGCCGATCAGTCCTGGTGGATCGGGAGAAACAGTGCATACCGGAGCGTCACAGGAGACGCAGAACGCTCCACGTCACCAGTTCCGCGATCTCCCGCTTCCGCTTGTCCGTGACCACAGAATCAGATCGCAACAGGTATTCAAGACGCGTATCGAACTCCTCGGGCAGGACCGGAAGTTGTCGCAACTGTTCGTTCAGAATTCTCCCGGCCGGTTCAAACCGCCGGTTTATGGCAAACAGCAGTGCCGAGAGTGTATTGAGAAAGGACGCCAGTGAAAGGGTATAGAACAGCACTTCCCCGGAATACACCGCGCTCGAGAGATCCGTGAGAACGTGGTCCATGCGGGCTCGCAACGCCTGGACACGTCGGTCCCAGAAGCTGTCGGGAATCTCGTTCAGCATCTGCCGTGTCCGGTCCACCCAGTCACCGCGGGAATAGATAAGCTCCCCCTTCTTCAGACGATAGAATCCATATGTGCTTTCCGGGAAACCTCCGTCACAGTTGCCAAAAACGGTCTCTAAAACGCTGTCGAACGCGTGCTGATCCTTGTACTCCAGACGGACCGGTACATCGTCGATGAGAAACCGGTCCTTTTGTTCGTCCCGGGTGGTCTCAAAACCTGCTGCAAAGGGAAACGCCGCTTCCCGGACCTCCCTGCCCGGTATAGGACCGTTGTAGTACACATCGTAACTAATGAAGAAACTGGGATCATACCGATCGGAACCGAAGCGCAGCATTACGACTGCATATACCGCATCCCATTCCTTGAGTACCGGCAATACCATCTCCGTGGTGACTTTAAGAATTGCGTCCATGGCTGATCTACTTTACCATACCACGGAGCACTTGCCTATGTTCGTAACCGCGTTACGCCTTGCCCCGAACATCGAGAGACCACTCATGGAGCTCCAGGACAGGCTCTTTCGGTCCTGCGGGCTGTTATCAACACGCCTTTTTCCTCCGTTGATACCCCTCGCTTGCTTCGAGTTGCGCACCGCGGCAGACGAAAGCGGTCACCGGAGACGCCTGGTTACGCTGCTCGATGGAGTTCGTCGTTCTTTACCGCTGGAACTCCAGGGATACGCGGACGCGCCGGTGCGGAAAGACGCCCCGACGACGCACGATGTGTCGCTGCAGGTACGGATCCGAAACTATCATGCGTTTCTCGAACTGCTCCTACGCGAGATGGGAGAGTTTGTCTGCATCGCCGATCAGCGCGATGCCCCACGGATAGTACTGGCCCGGGAGAATCCGAGTTCATTCTCTAACGACCGTACCGCTGAACTCCAGTACTGTCTTGACGGAACATCGCTGCCGGCCCTTCCCGTTACGGCGGCGTTCTGGTTGTGGGCGGCGGAGGTGATTCCGGGACCCGACGTCACGGACTGGTGGATCTCCGCACAGTGGCAGGAGTTGTTCTCCCGTCGCGTCACGATAGTCAACGCATAGCACTCCGACGCTCGACGTATCAACGCCTGGCGACGACCACGCGGTTACGCCCGCCCTCCTTGGCATCGTAGAGCGCACCGTCGGCGGCTTCGTTCAACTCCACCGAGCTCTCATAGTGGGGATACTCCGCGATACCACAACTCAAGGTCACGGTGAACTCCGTATTACCATCGGTCTGACGTATACGGCCAAAGCTCTCTCTGATCTCGTTCATGATCGTTTCCGCCCAGGAAGCGTCGGTGTTGAAGAGGATCACCCCGAACTCTTCGCCCCCGTACCGTCCGATCGTATCGCTGCGGCGCAATCGTTCCTGTAGAAGCCGGGCAAGACTCTGGATCACGCGGTCCCCTGTAAGGTGTCCGTAGGTATCGTTCACGGACTTGAACCGGTCCAGATCGATCATGACGAACACCAGGGGCAGCCCGATCCGACGTGCCCGCTGAAGCTCCTGTTCAAGGTGCTGTTTCAGGTTGGTGTGGTTCAGGAGTCCCGTGAGAGAATCCCGCTCCATGTAGAAACGCATCGCCCGCGTACGGGCGGCACGAACTGTAACCGAGGTCACCAGGTATTCCGGATCGATCGGTTTGACAAAAAAACCGTCGCCGCCGCTGCGCATAGCCGTAAGCTGCTTCTCCGCATCCGTCTCCGTTGAGAGATAGAGGATCGGGACACCCACGAAATTCTCATTCTGACGGATTATCGCCGCCAGTTCCGCCCCGGTGCATTCCGGCATGTACATATCCAGAAGAATCAGTTCCGGGCGGTAATCAACGAGAACCTGAAAGATCCGGGAGGGATCCGTCACGACCGAGGTGATCATTCCGGCTTCCTGTAGTACCAGGGCGGTGTCCGACACCTGTTCCGGGTCGTCGTCCACGATCAGAATATGGTACGGCTCCGGGTTCTTGTTCCTCGTGAGCTTGTCTATCCGATCGACAAACCTCGTCAGATCTATCGGAGTAGGCAGGAACGCGTCTGCGCCGTACCGAACCGTTCGCAGCCTGGTCTGGAAGTCATCTTCGTCTCCCAGTAGAATCAGGACGATTCCCTTTCGGTATCGCTCGCGTAATTCCCGGAGCAACGCCAGACGGGCAGGACTCCCCGAAAAGTGGTTCACTCCCGCCACCAGCACCACATACCGATACCGGTCATCTTCGTGGGCGTGCTCGGCGTTATCATCCGCCTGAAGCTTGAGACGGCAGAAGTCGGCCACCACATCGATCGTCGCGGCAAAACTGACGGCAAAGCGGAAGACCGCCACCTGGTCACCAAAATCCTCGGGAAGGCCCGGAACATCTCCCACCAGGATCACCGCGCGGTCATACCGTACGGCCGGCGCATCGGAACCCCGCTGACCGGAGTCGTTGTTAACCGGGTCTCGTTCGACCCGTTCCATTCGCTCCTGAAAAGAGAGATACGCTGTCTTCGTCTCCTCCGAGGGAGAACGCACCTCGGCAGCGAGGTCGCGTTCGATCCGCGACTCCAGAGTCCGAGCTGCCGCTCCCAGCTTCTCGTAACCGAACGTCGTAGCACTGCCCGCCACTCGGTGCACGCGCAGACGCATCTCGCGCAGGCTTTCCCGGTTACCCGTCTCCGATTGATCCATGAGAGAACGTATCTCCCTCATCCGTTCCGGAACGCGACGGACGAACTCCCGGGACAGCGCTTCCAGGCGTTCCTGGACGTTTTTCGGCAAGTCACTCATCGGTACTCTCCAATTGACTCAGCGCCCATCGTGCATGAATCGCCACTACTTCATTACCGTCATCGGCACAAATCTTCAATTCTTCAATTAGCTCCCGGGCGCCCAGATTGGCAGCGGCGATACAGGCGTTACGCACCAACCCTTCCCTCCCGGCTCTCATCACCGGAGATCCGGCAAACCTTGATCGGAACTCTTCCTCGGTCCGTATCTCAAGTATATCCTTCAACAGCTGCCGATCACCAGCGATCGGTTTCAGAAACCCCGCAACGTCGGTGACCGTGGCTCGTACGTTCAGAGGACAGACTTCCTGGCAGAGGTCGCACCCGAAGATCCAGTCTCCCATAAGAGGACGCAGCTCCTCCGGGATGACGCCGCGGTGTTCGATCGTCAGGTACGATATACACCGGCTGCCGTCGATCCGGTGCGGACCCAGAAGTGCCCCCGTGGGACACACATCGATGCAACGGGTGCAGTTTAAAGGGCACGCACCGTGATGCGTACCCGCCGATTCAGACGGATCCAGCGCGATCGTAGTGAGGATTTCTCCAACTACAAACCAGCTGCCGAACTGTCCGTTGATCAGGAGAGTGTGACGACCGGTAAACCCGATTCCGGCGCGCTCCGCGTAAAAACGTTCCGCCAGCGGCGTCGCGTCGGTCCAGGACCGGAACTGCTCGTCCGGAAACTGCTCCTGTAGTTGCCGCGCCACGCGCTTGATCCGTTTTCCCAGTTCCTTGTGGTAATCGCGACCCCATGCATAGCGCGCAAGCCGTCCGGACGGCTCCGGTGGCGCATCGGTCCGCTTCTGGTAGTAATTCAGCGCGATAAAAACGATCGACCGTGTACCCGGCAGGAGGCGCTCAGGATGGAATTTGAGCGCCGCGTGTTTCTCCATCCAACGCATCGCCCCGTGGTATCCTCTACCCAACCAACGGCGGTACTGTTCCTCTTCCTCTTCCACGTTGTCGTGCACGGAGGTGATACCCGCAAGGTGCAAGCCCTCCTGGCGGAGACTATTCCGGATTACCGGGTCTACCTCGGGATACCAGGGGTTACGGACGATCATCGGACGGTACCGAGGGACACCAGGACGCCACGGGGCAACGGACGCACGCGGGGTTACGGGCAAAACAATATCGTCGTCCGTGATAGTTCAGGCGCATGCTCGCGATGTTCCAGAGTTCCCGGGGCAGGATAGCCGCTACGTCGCGCTCAAGACGGTTCGGGTCGTTACTCGCACTATACCCGAGCCGGCGGACCACCCGTCCAAAGTGGGTATCCACGATAATCGCAGGTTTATCGTGGACGTGCATCAGGATGACTCCCGCAGACTTTCTGCCCACTCCGGGGATTTCGACAAGTTCCTCCATCGTGTCCGGAATCATGCAATCGTGATTGTCCCGGAGATGTCGGGCAGCTCCGACGATACTGATCGCTTTCCGTCGGAAGAATCCTACAGAATGAATTATCGTCTCCACCTCGGACTGTTCTGCCGAGGCAAGCGTCGCCGGATCCGGGTACCGCCGGAAGAGATCAGGCAAAACCCGGTTGACCTGCTCGTCCGTGGTCTGCGCCGAGAGAATCACCGCGATGAGCAACTCGAAAGGTGTTCGGAAATCGAGCAGGCTCGGCGTCTCCGGATACTCCTGGACAAGCGCCTCAAGGATAGTCCGGAAGCGCTCTTGTTCAGCGTCCATACGCGAGGGACAATAACACACCGTGCGACACCTGGGGAATGCCGAAGGTTCCGCGAATAGAGGGTCCCCGGCCTTGACCGCCGTCGATCTCGCTCCTATACTCTGGCCGATCACGGGATGTAGCCTAGTGGCTAAGGCGCCTGCTTTGGGAGCAGGAGATCGCCGGTTCGAGTCCGGCCATCCCGAGTAAGACCGCCGGCGCCCATAGCTCAGCTGGATAGAGCATCGGCCTTCTAAGCCGAGGGTCACAGGTTCAAGTCCTGTTGGGCGCGGTTCATGTTCAGGATGCTTGCCTGTGATATCGACCACACGATTCTCCCCCCGGGCGGTTCCGTATCAGCGGAGGACATCGCTACATTCCGGGAGCTGCAAGCCCGGGGCGTCACGGTGGTTCTGGCGAGCGGTCGCGCTACGGCCAGCACCCGGGCGATCATGGAGTCGATCTTCAACTCGGAACGTCCGGAGTACCTCATATCCTACAACGGTGCCCGGATAGACTCCCTACCCGACGAGGAGACGCTCTTCGCGAGCAACCTCGCGCCGGACCTGGTGCGGGAAATCGGGGCATGGTGTCGCAAGAACGGCGTCACCCTGCAGGGATACGCCGGTCGGGAAATACTGGTAGAGTCGGAAAATGAGTACGTCCGGCCCTACTCGATCGCTTCCGGTATGAAGTACCGGGTTGTACCGGAGATAGCCGAGGCGGTCACTCCCGCCGGGGGCACACCCAAACTGGTGTGCCACGACAGGCGGGAACGGCTTCCGCATCACATCGAGACTCTGCGAAAACTCGCGCGACAGCGGTGGACCGTAGTAACCTCGATCCCGTACTTCGTGGAACTACTGGCTCCCGGTACCAACAAGGGATCCGCCCTGCGTCGTCTCGCGAACTATCTGGGTTATTCCACCGACGAGGTGATCGCCTTCGGGGATAATCTGAACGATATGGAAATGATCCGCGACGCCGGAACAGGCGTGGCAGTAGCCAACGCCGTACCGGAGTTGAAGGAGATAGCGGACTGGGTTACCACCCGGAGCGCCCGGGAGAGCGCGCTCACGGAAGTGGCGGAACGTTTCTTCTGACCGTTGCTCAACGAGCGCTCGATCCCGATCCTGTCGCGATCGCGATGATCTCCGGCCGGTACTCGAAGTGCACGTTGTCAAAGGAGAGCCATTTACCGCCCCAGATAAAGCCCTCCGCCTCAAACGCGTCGATTACCGGCTGCGGCACGTGCCAGCGTCGGTTCATGGGTATGCGCCACCACTCCTCTTCCCCGCCGTCCACCGCCCAGCGCCAGTAGCCGACCTGGCTGCCGAACGTCCTCGGCATGAGATCCACCGCGATCCCGTAACTGTGGTAACTGCGTCGCGGAGTCCCGGCGATCTTTCGCCAGCTGTACCCGTGTACCTGGGCAAGGTCCCGGACGAACCGTCTCGTTTCTCCGTCCACAAGGATCTGTCGTCGGATCGACCGGTCCACCCGTTCCAGAGGACCTGCCAGGAGGGGATGTACCCGCGTGCGGTGTCCGAGAAACTCCACCGATTTCATCGTCTGCTCCGCCTCAGCCCGTGAAGAAATACCGTACAACGTGTCCAGGAACTCGTTAAACCGCGCACCGCCATCGTTGCTGAATGTCTGCATGCGGTTTCGCAGCCGGTCTTCCAGTTCCTCCGTGATTTCCCGCTGAACCGGAGGTCCCGGCTCGTAGTTGTAGAACCGGATCGGGACGAACTCCTGCCAGGAATGGCGGTGTTCCGCCGGGAGAAGCCGCCCTTCCGCCCAATAGAACCACCGGCCGTCCATCTGGAGCGCCCATTCTCCCTGGCGCATACCGATCGCGTCGATCCGGCTCGGGTACGCTTCCAGCATCGCACGGATCTCCCTTTCTCCCGGTGCGGAATCCCGCTGCGGTACGGAACTTCCCGTTTCCGAACCTTCCGCGATGATCTCCGCGCGGAAAAGCAAGAGCAGGATCAGAAAGATGCCGAGCTTCATAGTCGGAAATATACTGCACCAGGGATTGCTTGTCACGCCACAGTTTTTGTTCCATAGTTGCGTTAATGACCATGAAGCGCATTATTTTCTTTCTCCTGGCGTCATCGGTATTTCTGCTGCCGGCAGCCCCCGTTTGGGCGGTAGCCGTTCCCGGCCTCTCGGCGGACGACACTCATGGTCTCGAACACCGCATGACCGTCCTGGCACTGCAGATCGGGGTTATTCTCTTTGCGGGGTACTTCGGTGCACGTCTGGCGCGTCGTATCGGGATTCCATCGATCCTCGGCGAGATCCTCGCAGGAATCCTGATCGGCCCGTACGTTCTCGGATCGCTGGGGTTCCCCGGTCATCCCCGGGGCTTGTTTCCACTCCTGGACCAGACGATTTCTATCTCGCCGGAGCTCTACGGATTCGCAGTGGTGGCGTCGATCGTCCTGCTGTTTCTCACGGGGTTACAGACCGATCTGCGCCTCTTTCTCCGATTCGCATTCAAGGGAAGCGTCGTCGGCGTGAGCAGCGCGTTCTTCTCGGTACTGTCCGGTATCATCGTGGGGTCCCTCATGCTGCGCGGCGACGTGATGGATCCCCGCAGTGTGTTTCTCGGCGTCGTGGCGATCGCGACCTCCGTGGATATAACCGCTCGGATTCTCAGCAGTCGCCACAAAATGGCGAGTCCCGAAGCGGTGACGATTCTCTCAGCCTCGGTTATCGAGGATGTGATCGTGATCACGCTGCTCGCGATCGTACTCGGCGTAGAAGCTATGGGAGGCGGGTTTGGCACCTCCGGAGCGTGGATGATGATCCTCTCCGTGGGTGGTCGCGCCCTGGCGGTCTGGCTCGGTTTTACCGCGCTGGGTATTATCTTTGCCCGGCGGATAAGCGGCCTGCTGAAGGGCGTCAAGAACTCCGCTCAGATCGCGGTGCTCGCTCTGGGGCTTGCACTCCTCCTGGCGGGTCTCTTTGAGAGCGTCGGCCTGGCGATGATCATCGGCGCGTACGTTATGGGTCTTTCCCTGGCCAACACTGATATCGCCTACGTCGTGCAGGAGAAAATCGAGACGATCCACCACTTCTTTGACCCGATCTTTTTTACCGTGATCGGCATGCTGATCAACATTTACGTTATCACCTCGCTGGAAGTAGTCGCGTTTGGTCTGCTCTTCGGCGTTCTTGCGTTCGCAGCAAAGATCGCCGGTTGCGGAGGAACCTCCCTCGCACTGGGTTTCAATCGCGCCGGAGCGGTCCGGATCAGCATGGGAATGATTCCCCGCGGTGAAGTGGCCCTGATCACGCTCTCCATAGGTATAGGAACAGGTATCCTGGACGACCGGCTCTTCGGAGTGGCGATCGTGATGACCCTCTTTACCACCCTCGTAGCGCCCCCGATCTTTAACAGGCTTCTCCTGAAGAACGTAAAAACCACCAGAGAATCCCTGGAAGATACCGAGACGATTACAACCGATTTCGACTTCGGATCGGAGGAGCTCACCAGTTTTCTCCTGGCCGACGTTGTTCTGACGATGCGCGGCGAGGGTTTTTACGTCACCGGTTCGGAAAGCGAACATAGACTGTACCATATGCGCAAGGACTCCGTGTTTATCGCCATGATGGCTACCCGGACGAGCCTGCATTTTACGAGTCGTCGCGAGGATGTTACGCTGGTTAACAACATCGTCTACGAGTCGATCCTGAGCCTGCAGCAGCAGGTAAGCCACATAAAGTCAATCTCCAAGCCAATGGAATTGCGGAGGGCCCTGGTGGAAAAGACCAACCGTGCAGTCGTGGACTGGCAGAAGTACCTGCCGGCGGAATGCATACATCTTAAGATGCGTGTCACCGATAAAGAGATGGCGATACGCGAACTGGTAGAGTCGCTGACGCACGCCGAGAAACTGGAAGATCCCGATGCGGTACTCCAGGCGATCCTGGAACGGGAGCGCACCATGAGCACAGGCATGCAGCATGGCGTGGCGATTCCGCACGGACGGTCCGACGGCGTCAAGAAACTCGCAATCGCAGTTGGTATCGTGCCGGACGGTATCGATTTTCAATCTCTCGACGGAGAGCCCACAAGGATCATCTTTCTTGTAGCCTCGCCCAAGGAAAATCCCGGACCACACCTGCAGATACTCGCGGGTATCGCCGGAATCGTGAACAGTCCCGAAGCACGGGAAGAGATGCTGCGAATATCCTCCCGTTCAAAGTTAATCGAGTACATGGTCAACCACTCCAACCCGAAGCGGAAATAGAGCATGACCGCCGCACGCGTAAGACATATCGCCGGGTATACCGCAGCCGTCCTCGTACTGCTGCTTCCGATCGCTTCCTGCGCCTCACCACCTCAACCGGAGGAAGCGCCGCCGGTAGGGACCGCTCCGGAACCGCCGGCGCCACCACAACCGCCTCCCCCGCAACAACCGGAAGAGGAACCGCGACCGCAGGCACCTCTGGCAGGTCCCCGATGGTACCTGGACTCCCTCTATGGGAGCTCGCGGATGGCCGCACCGCCGGGAGGAACGGTATGGATCGAGTTTGTTCCTGACGGAGAGGCGCCCCTTATGCGTGCGTCCAACGGGATCGACGATCTGCGCGCTTCCTACCGGCACGGTCCCGGGGAACGGCTGACGATCTCCAACGTTACCGTCGAACCCGCCGGAACCGGGGACCGTCGGTTTTCAGCGTACCGGCAGCAACTGGAAGACAACATTGGCCTGGTACAGGGGTACTACATCACCGGGAGCACCTGGGAGGAAAGCCGCCTCGTGCTTTATGGAGGCGTCGGTCTGGAAGAGATAGTCCTCGCTGAGTTCAGCATCCGCGACTAGCGAGGCCTCCACAAGTTGTCCAACCTCCAAGAGCTGCTCAGCCCCGCGAGCCCTGACCACGAGATTATTGCGGTATCGCCGTACAGACTACCTTCCCGCTCGTCTCGCCACCGGAATCCACCGGTCCCCCGTCCCCCTGCGCTCCCGAGTCGGGATCAACCACGTCAAACGTGTCCAGCACGCGGAACCCCGCCTGTGTGAGAAACCCCACGATCTCCTCCTCTTCCCAGGGCCGCTGAGAATGGACCTCTCTTCCGGCGGGAAACTCAAACGTTGTTGTCACCAGCGGCGGCGGTCCCGGATCAAACCGGAGTGACTCGCGAAACGGAAGTCCCCCGATCAGCCGGGGTTGTTCCATCCCGTCGCGACTCTCGTACATCTCGGCCGTGTTGAAGTCCACCAGGAACAACCCGTTGGAGAAGAGCCGACCCCGTGCGGCGGTAAAGAATCGCAGCACGTCCTCCGCGTCGAGAAGGTAGTTGAGCGAGTCGTACACGCACGTAATCAGATCAAACGGACCATGGAAAGGGATACCCTCCCGAAGGTCACCAGGCGCGAGGCCGGCTCCGGGAAGCCGTTCGCGAGCACGATCGAGCATCGCCGCTGAAACGTCAAACCCGGCGAGACGCCGCTCGGTACTCTCGTCGTCTCCAAGAAACATGAGAAGCAACCCCGTCCCGCACGCCGCGTCACAGACCCGCCGAAACGGTGCTCCCCGCTCCTCCTCTATCTCTCCCACAAGACCGGCCACGTATTCGCTGTACTCAAACCATCCGCCGTCGTAAACCTCCGCAAGCAACTCGTAGGGAGCACTCATTCCCGTTTCATCTCCCGGGCAACTTCGAGAAATTCCTCAGCCGCGCGATCAACCTGTTCCTCCGTGTGTGCCGCCGAGAGCTGCACGCGTATACGGGCGCGGCCTCGCGGAACCACGGGGTACGCAAAACCGATTACGTAGATTCCGCGGTCCAGAAGTCGATCCGCCATATCCAGTGCGGTTACTTCGTCGTAGAGCATAACCGGTACGATAGCCGTCTCCGTGGGAAGAACGTCGAGGCCTCCCGCGGTGAGCGCGCTCCGCAGTCGCGATGCCAGCTCAAGCGGACGCGTCCGACGCTCCGGCTCCTCCTCCACGATCTGCAGAGCCCGCAACGTGGCACCCACCACGGCGGGGGCCAGGGAGTTGGAAAACAGGTAGGGCCGGGATCGCTGCCGGAGCATCTCCACGATCTCCCGTCTGCCTGCGGTGCAGCCCCCCGACGCGCCGCCCAGGGCTTTTCCGAACGTGGTTGTGACGATATCGATCTTACCCTGGAGGCCAAAGTAATCCGCGGTACCGCGACCACCTTCTCCGAGATATCCCGTGGCGTGGCAATCGTCCACCATCACCAGCGCGTCGTATCGCTCCGCCAGCTCCGCTATACCCGGCAGGGGTGCTATATCCCCATCCATGGAAAAAACCCCGTCGGTAGCGATCACGCGGTACCGGGAACCGGCATCGTGCGCCGCCTGGAGTTGCTTTTCCAGGTCGTCCAGGTCCGCGTGGGCATACCGGTACCTCCGGGCTTTGCACAGCCTGACACCGTCGATGATCGACGCGTGGTTGAGCGCATCCGAGATGATCGCGTCGTCTTCCCCCAGGAGCGGCTCAAACACTCCACCGTTGGCGTCGAACGCCGCCGCGTACAGGATCGCGTCGTCCATTCCCAGGAACTCCGCGACTTTTTCTTCCAGCTCTCGATGCAGGTCGCTCGTTCCACAGATAAATCGCACCGAGGCGTACCCGTAACCGTACCGCTCCATCGCCTGCGAGGCCGCGCGGATGAGCGCCGGATGATTCCCCAGGCCCAGATAATTGTTGGCGCAGAAGTTCAGAACTTCCCTTGTCGCCCCATCGGGACGCTTCACGTGCATGACCGCATCCTGCGGGCCGGCGATGATACGCTCGCTCTTGTAGAGCCCCTTCGTTTTCAGGTTCTCCAGGGCAATCTGTAGATCATCCTTCATCGCTCCAAACATATCGGGCATCCTCCAGTCTCCGAGAGAGTACCCGCAGCATATCGCGGGTCATCGTATCCAGGTCAAATCGTGGTTCCCAGTCCCACTCCACGCGCGCTGCGTAGTCCTCGAGATTGTTCGGCCAGGAATTGGCGATCGCCTGACGCACGGGGTCTACATGATAGTCTATCTCGAAATCCGGAATATATCTCCGGATGTACGCGGCCTGCTCCTCCGGGCAGAAGCTCATTGCCGTCACGTTGAACGCGTTCCGGTGACGCAGCCGAGCGGGATCGGCTTCCATCAGGTCAACCGCGGCACGTACCGCATCGGGCATGTACATCATATCCAGGTAGGTATCGCCCTTGAGAAAGCAGCTGTACCGGCCACGCCGCACCGCTTGATAGTAGACATCCACGGCGTAGTCCGTGGTACCTCCCCCGGGTAGCGTCCGGTTGGAAATAAGACCGGGATATCTTACTCCGCGGGTGTCTACACCGTATTTGTGATAGTAGTAATCGCAGAGTAGTTCACCCGCAACCTTGGTGACGCCGTACATCGAGGTAGGTCGCTGAATCGTATCCTGAGGCGTCCAGTCCCGCGGAGTGGACGGTCCGAACGCGCCGATCGAACTGGGAGTGAACACGGCGCACCGCTCCTCCCGAGCGACTTCGAGCACCGTCATCAGTCCGTTCAGGTTCAGATCCCACGCGGTCTGGGGATCATTCTCGGCGGTAGCGGAGAGGAGCGCCGCCAGGTGGTAGATCGTATCGATACGGTACCGCCGCACAACCGCCGCCAGTTCTTCCCCGTGACGTACATCAAATCGGTAAAACGGGCCTTCTTCTACAAGGTCTGTGTTCACATCGTCCCGTCGGTCGGTTAGAACCACCTTGTCCACGCCGAACCGTGAGCGCAGCTCCGCAGCGATCTCGCTCCCCAGCTGCCCCAGGGCACCGGTTATCAGTATCTTCTTCACCAGGCTCCGTCCTTCAGAATATTGACAACCCCCGGGGGTCGGAATACACTATATTAAACTTTCGTTCATTATAGTGTATTACACGGCCGGGACGATTGTCAAAAAACGAATTTTCGGAGCAAAGTTAAATGATGATTGACGCTATCGAACCGTCACAGCAGCCGCCTTTGATCGGCGCAAATATCCGAGCGATCCGCCGCGAGGCGGGTTACACGCTGGAAGTGCTGGCCGAGCGCAGCGGCGTCTCAAAAGCGATGCTCTCCCAGATCGAAGCTGAGAAGGTGAACCCCACGGTCGCCACCGTCTGGAAGATAGCCCAGGGACTCGGGGTGGATATCAACCGGCTTCTTGAGGGAAGCAGCGGCCCGGTGCGCAAGTTTCACGTAACAACCCGCGACGATATCACCGTCCTGGATACGGACGAAGCAGGACTCCATATCAAGGTGCTCACGCCGGTCCAGATGGTGGAGGACCTGGAGATGTACCTGCTGACCTTTGCCCCGGGAGGCGCGTTGCGCTCCGCACCGCATTTTCCCCGGACCGAGGAGTTTCTCACGGTAGTGCGTGGTGCGATCCACGTCCGTGCGGGAGAACGGGATGCCCGTCTCGAGGAAGGTGATTTCATCCGTTATCAATGCGACGTGGAGCACAGTATAGAAAACATTTCCGAGGGCTCCGCCGTCGTTCACATGGTGGTGCGATTCCACAAGCGCACTCTGGCGCAGTAGCTGAGTTGTCGGGCTGTACCGAGTTGTCGGGCTGTACCGACCTGACGAGCGCGCCGTCTTGACAGGCTCGGTGGAAGCGCCTACGTTTCACAAATGCTCAAAGAGGTATTAAACGCGGACCTGGTCACCACGGACCTGCCGGGTAACGACAAGGACCAGGTTATCCGTGCGTTGCTGGACCTGATCTGTAAGTCCGGTAAGGTCAAAGATCCTGAACTGGCGCTGGACGATGTGCTGGCCCACGAGACCGGGATGTCCACCGGAATGGAACACGGGATCGCTATACCCCACGCAAAGTCTGAAGCGGTAGACGAACTCGTGGCTTGCGTGGGTATCAGCAAACGCAAGATCGACTTTGAGAGTCTCGATCGTAAACCGGCTCAGATATTTGTGATGACCCTCTCGCCCCGGGACGGTACCGGGCCGCACGTGCAGTTCCTCGCGGAGATCAGCCGTCTCCTGAAGGAACCGAAGCTCCGTAAAAAACTCCTGAAGGCGCGAACCGACGAGGAACTGCTGGGGCTTCTTACATAGAGAAGCAACAATCAACCGTTAAACGATAATCAATCGGCAAACCATAACCCCCGGGAAACCATGTAATACCGCCCGGAGAAATTCCAGAGCGTGAACCCGCCGGCACCCGCGTCCAGACTTCCTCGGATCTGCCGTTTCAGATACTCCGTATACATCGGTTCCTCAAACTGCAGTTCTCCTCCGATCAGAAATGACTGAATGTACGGCCGGATCACTACGGAGTCGCCGGTGATGCGACGACCCCGGGCGGTCCCCTCGTAGTAGAGATACTCCGCCCACTCCAGATACGGAAGATCACCGCGGAAACTCCGGGGAAAGTGTGAGGGATAGAGCATCGGGGAGATCACGTCCACGTAGCGTGCGAGCGCGGCGATGTCCTGACCCAGATAACTCATGCGGTACCAGCCGTTAAAACCGAACACATCGATACTAATCGGTATGTCTATCTCCTGCCTGGCCCGGCGGGCGAACGCCGTGAGAGCCTGAACGCGGGGATCTTCAAAGCGGGGATTCCCCGCGTCAAAGGCGGGACTGTCCTCCTGGTAACGGTAGAGAATATCCTCACGTCGCCCTTCGGCGGGAGTACGGATATAGTCGAACTGGATCTCGTCCACACCAAGATCCTGCAGTTCCCGGGCGATCGCTATATTGTAATCCCAGACGAACTCGGAGAACGGATCCACCCAGAACTCCACCTGCCGTGAACGGACGTTACCGTCCACCTGTTCGTCCCGAAAAATCCCCCATGGAGCGTTCAGGCGGGAATCCCACAGGGCAAAACGGTTATCCTGGAACCGGTACAGTTGCTCGTCCTTGAAAACGACGATCCGGGCGATCAGGTAAAGATCGTTGTCGTGTACCGAATCGATCAAGCGCCGTGCGTCAAAAAAACGTCGTACCGCGCCGACCTGGTGCGGCTCCTCCAGGGACGTGTTATACGCGATCCGGCCGGCATCATCCTTGAAATCAATAACCACCGCGGTGAACCCGTGTTCCCGGGCAAACTCCATATGCGCCGGCAGCGCCTCCTCCGAGGCGTGCCAGGGAGCGAGGAAGAACGAGACGTGATCGGCGGCTTTCTCCATGCGGAGAAGGCGCTCCTGGTCGATTTCCGCCACGGGGTGATCCGGTGCGGGTGTGGCTGCCTGCAACGCCGTTTCCCCTCGGGAGTCGGAAAGGTTCGCCACGCGACCGGCAGTTCGATCGATCGCAAGAACCTCTTCGGACTGGGCCCTCTGCACCCAGAGGATATTCCGGTCACTCCCGTCGTACGCCGCCAGGGCGATATCGTCAAAGAATCCGTTTCCCATATAGATCGGTGCCAGAGACGTGCTGTTGATTCGCGACCAGGACTCCCCGCCGTCGGTACTCTCGTACAGTCCGTTGAACGTGGTGGACACCACGATGCGCCGGGTATCCCAGGGCGCCAGTGCGGCACTTGTCAGGTACGTGTTGGGTCCCGTAGCGTCCCGCAGCGCCGACGAAGGCTGGTAGCCGGAACTTCCCTCGTGCCGGACATGAAGCGCGGAGGCTTCCACGTCCACCGTACTGACAGGCAAGGCACCCAGAGGCAACAGCTGTACAACAAAAAGCGATGCTGCGGTCAGAGCAGAAACGAGAGCGGACCGCGCAGAAAAACCGGTAGTGTTCATCTCGGCGGGAGATTACCACAGGAGGGCCTCTCAGTCCACGCTAATCCGACGATTAACGCGTCAGTCCAGAGCGAGCAGATATCCCTTCAGGTACTCCGCCTCGGGAAAATGCAACGGCACCGGATGGTCCGCTCCCTGGGAGTAAACCTCTTCTATCCGTACCACCCGCCGGGCATCCACAGCAGCCCAGGCGAGAGCGGTACGGAACTCTTCCCGCGTGACAACACCGGAACAGGAGAACGTGATCAGCCGCGCGCCCGGTTTCATCAGTCGGAGTGCCGCCATGTTGAGGTCCTTGTACGCACGCAGTCCCGCGTCCCGATGACGTCGCGCAGGAGCAAGTTTCGGTGGGTCCAGAATAACCAGATCAAAGGACGCTACGCCTTCCGGAACCACCGCGTCGGCGCGGAGCATCTCAAACACATCGCCCCGCATCACCTCGATTCTCTCCCGCGGTGCCTCCTGGAGCGATCGGTTCTCCTCCAGCATCTCCAGCGCCGCGCCGGAGCTGTCCACGCAAACCACCCGGTCCGCCCCGCACCTGAGCGCGGTCAAACCGAATCCGCCGTGATAACAGAACGCATCCAGCACCGCACATCCCCGGGCGAGCTCACCGGCGCGGCGCCGGTTTTCCCGCTGGTCACTGTAGTGGCCGGTCTTCTGACCGCTGCCGGGGCGGACACGCCAGGGCAGACCGTTCTCGTGGATAACGACCGAGGACGACGCATCCCCGGCGTCTTGTTCCCGGGCGTCATCGTGGTCCCGATCACCCTCGCGGTCGTCCGTCGGAGAAACCCCTTCGCGGCCAAGCATCTCCCGGTCGGGCAGCAGTCGGATCCGTTCCGCCGAGCAGGTTCGTCGAAACTCCTCCGCGATCCACCGGCGGTTGTCCCAGGCAAAGGCTCCGGAAAACTCGAGTACCAGGTCCGTACCGAAGCGATCCGCCACGAGGCCGGGAAACCCGTCACCTTCGCCGAAGAGAAGACGAAACGCGTCGGTGTCGCCCTGCAGAAAGAGCGAATCCCGTCGCCGGCAGGCTGCTCGAATAAGCTCCTCAAACGTGCCCCGATGTATCGCCGACGAGGGATTTCGGTTTATCATGCGAAGCGCGAGGCGTGATGCCTCGTTGTAGATCCCCCAGCCGATCGGTGTGCCCGTAGGGTCTGAAACGATCGCCGGACGGGTATGATCCCAGCACAGACCGTTTCCCGTCACGGTCCGAAGGACATCCGGGGGAAGCGCAGCCGGTCGCGGACGGCCTCCGAGGGCGTTCCTGAATACCCAGGGATGACCGTTGCGTACCGGTTTGATACCTTTAGGAGAGAGGCGGATTTCCAGCACCTGGTTGTTCACGCCTCCACCCTACTACAAGGAGCAGGCTATGACGATAGCGGTGATGAGCGATGTCCACGACAACATCTGGAATCTGGAACAGGCACTGCGCCGGATGAGGGACTACGACCCGGAGACGCTGCTGTTTCTGGGAGACTTCTGCGCCCCCTTCAGCCTCGCGCAGATCGCGGAGGGTTTCTCCGGGCCCGTCCACGCTGTGTTCGGCAATAACGACGGAGACCCGTTCCTGCTGAGTCGTATCGCCTCGGGATATCCCCACGTATCGCTCCACGGGCAGATGGCGGACCTGGAGCTTAACGGCGTCCGTATTGCGCTCAACCACTACCCCGAGATCGCGCGACCGATCGCGCTCTCCGGACAGTACCGGGCGGTCTTCAGCGGTCACGACCACCGGAGGTACACGGAGCAGCTCGGAGAGACGCTCTGGGCGAACCCGGGTGAGGTGATGGGCCGGTTCGGTGAACCCTCGTTCGGGATATACGATTCGGAACAGGGCACGTTCCAGCACGTAGACATCGCACTTACCGGCGCTGTCGGCGGTCCATGAGAAAAACGGACCGTTATACCGTTCCCTTTCCCGCGGCGGAACTACCCGCGTCGACGGTTTACCGTGACCGGTTCCGGGAGTTTCCCTTCTGGTACCGCTGGTATCTCCGGCTACTGGCGATCGTGAACGGACTCTCGATCGAACAGATCGTCCGTCGGCAGGACCTGTTCGACTTGAAACGACGCCTCGCGACGATAGCGGAGGACCAGGTGGATTCCTCGATCCCGGCGTTGCTTCCGGGATTCCTCGCCAGGCTGCGGATCATAGACGCAAACCGTCGCCGGATATCCGGTGCGCTCGAAGAAATATCCGGTAACGGCCGCGGTGCATTTCTCAGCGAGACGATCGCCCGCGTGGACCCGGAAATACACCATACGTTGACCGACGCCGCCGCTGTCCCCGAGACCCTTCTGGAAAGCACGGAGACGCCTCTCGCGGTCGCACGGGAAGCGGTGAGAACGCACCTGGCAGAGGAGCTCGAACAGCACCTTGTAGCGATCGAGACACATCTCGGACCGCTCTGGAGAAGCGTCCAGGCGTTGAACGTACTGCGACGGTATGATATGAGTCCGCTTTTCCCTCCAACGGAAGCAGCAGGACTGGTACGCGTCCCCCTCAGACCGGTCCGCGTCACCCTGCAGGAGTTGTACCAGGTACTCGATCTCGTACGGCGCAATACCAACAGGACCGCCACGGAGATCGCCTGGGAGTACGTACGGCACAAGGCGCGACTCAATCCCGGCCCGCCGGGAGCGATCTGGAGCGCCGTGGAGGAGTTCCTCCACGCGGCCCCCCTGCTTGAGATCGTCCGCGTAGCCTGGGACGAACCGTACCTCGAGATCAAGGCTGTAACGGTACGATCCGAGTGGTGGGAATCGTTCCGGCAGGCCCGTATGAACGCCGCACTCGAGAGAGTCGGATCCCAGCTGCTGGCACGCAGGATCGACCAGGTGCGGGAACTACTCTCCCGGGAGTTTCTTATCGATCGTGATCCTCCGGGCTGGTTGCCGTCGGAACTCTACCCCGCCAGCCTGGGAAACACCCTGCTTCTCGCGGGGAGCGAGTTTTTTCACGATACGCGGCGCGTCGTCACCCAGCTTGTGATCGATGGAGTTTTCCATCACCTCGATACGCGCAACGCACTGCACCATGCAGCGCTCCGGATCGATCAGTCCCTGAACCGGCTCACCGCGTTGCTGGGAAACGGAGAGCACCGCGGAACACTCGGCGAAGAACTGCAACGGATTCGTTCACGCTCCGGTAGTTCTGCTATTATCCGGCGTCGCCTGGTGGGACTGTACGAGCGGCACCGCCTGCGTATACGTACGTCCCTGGAGGAGCTGATGGACGCCCTGGAGACGGGCGGCACCCTGGTGGATAGAACGCTTTCCGGGACGGAGGTGGGGTTTGAGTACGCCCGCCTCAAGTCCCAGAGTTTCAGCGGCGACTACAGTGCGATGGATCTGCTTTCCGTCGTGGGAAACAACTGGCTACCCCTGGGACGGGCGTTACGCGGGCTCTACCGGATAGAGAACGGGATCTGACGCGGCGTTATGAGTCGACTCCGGCGATAACGCCGTCGGTGCAGGCAACGGGACCGCGCGTCCCGTAGAGGATCTCACAGAGGTTGCGGCACTGAGGATCCCAGTAGAAACGCTTGTCCGGGTTTTGTCGGTAGAAATTATTGAACTGAACCAGCCTGCACAGTACGTCCGCGGGCAGGCTCTGCTCGATCTGTCCTGCCACATCCTGCGCTCGCTCTTCCGGAAGTCCCAGGGCAAGCTGAAGGAAATCCTGCGTAGCGCGGTGTTTGAGCAGAAGCTTCCGCGCTTCGTTGACGCCGTTTTCGGTGAGACTGACATAACCGTAGGGCTCGTAATCGATCAGACCCATCTTGTTGAGCTTCTGCAGCGCCCCGGTCACGGAGGGGCGGCTCACGCACACCGCCTGGGCGATATCCTTGGAGCGCGCTACCTTGTTCTCTACGGAAAGCTCGTGAATCGCCAGTAAATACCGGCCGAGACTGTCGGTGAGGTGTTCGTTCATCCCTCTCTCCCGGGTTGATCGCAAATCATGTTAGGAAAACCTAATAATTTTTGCCTGGCCGGTCAATACTCGAGAAAAATCCGCTATGCAACGGGGCGCCGGGACCGTCTCCGGAACCAGATCATGAAGAAAATCAGCATCGCCGACACCAGGAACGCCAGGATCGACGCGACAAACACCGCCGCCAGGCCCATCCGGTCCGCGAGATATCCGCCCCCGGCCCCCCCGAACGAGCCTCCACCAAAAACCAGGAGAAAATGCACTCCGTAGGCGGTACCAAGCCGTTTCTCCGGTATGTACCGCGCGAGCATATCATTCTGAATCGGCTGGACCATAAAAGAGAAGAGCGCAAAGGCTATCGCCGAGCCGACCAGAACGATCGGCCCTCCCAACACCATGAAAACAAGAAAGACGATGCTGCCGCCGAGCGCAACAATATACAGACCCTCCGGAGAATGACGGTCCACCAGGCGTCCCCCCAGGTACTGACCGACCGCGCCGGAGAGCAGCGTCACCGTCGCCAGCAGTCCCCCGGCGGTAACGATATCGATTCCCTCCAGGGACACGCGCTCACCCAGGAACGCCGGCAGGAACATCATGTTGGCGCGATACGCAAGACCGAGCAAACCCGCCGCGATAAAGAACGCCACCATTGACGCCGCCGGGGCGATCTCGGTAGCCAGACGGATCACAGGGCGCTCATGGGCTTCGTAATCAGCACGTACGGGGATACGCAGGGAGTACAACGCTAACAACACCGCGGTTACACCGAACACGAGGTGTGGAGCACGCCATCCCAGCCGGCTGCCGAGCCACGCCACGATGACCGGAGCCGCGGCGGTACCGACGCTTCCCGCGATACCGTGAATACCGAAGGCGTTGCCGCGAGCGGCAATCTCCTGGCCGATCAGCGTGTTCGACGCGGGATGGTAGGTACTGCAGAACAACCCCGCCACGGCCATGATCACCGCGTAACCCCAGTACGACCCCGCCATCGCGACCGCGATAAACGCACCACCCGCACCGAAGAGATAGATCGTGATGAGACGTCGCGAACCGACCCGATCCGCCAGGATTCCCGCCGGCAGAGCCCCCGCTCCAAAGAGGATCGAGAACATCGTAACCACAACGCCGATCCTGAAGTAGTTCGTTTCAAACTCCCGTACAAGCAACGGCAGCAGCGGCGCTACCATACCGTCAAAGATATGGACCAGCGCGTGAGCCGTGACAGTAAGCAGAAGGATCTTTTTTTCCCGTTTGTGCACGTATTTCTCCCGGTCTATATTGTTCCTGGGCGCCCGCCCACCCGACGGCAGTTGGCGTCCGGGCGACCTTTAGTTTACATTGGCGCCATGAGTCAACGAGTGATCATTATGCACGGATTCGAATACGCGGAGATAGACCTGATCATGCGAGCCGTAAAAAAGCAGGTAGAAAACCCGCGGGACGTGATCTTTGCCAAGTCCACGGAGAACTCCCTCAAAATGAAGCTGGCGGAGCTGATCGAAGATTTGGCGGAAGACCACGAATACCTGAAGAATAATCCACCGCCGATCGTGGATTCTTCAAAGGCACAGGACACCGCGGAATAGAGAGACGTCGGCGCCGCTCAGAGCGCTTTCCCGTAGAGCAGGTACGGCCCGATCTCCCGGGAGATCGAGTACTGGTGATGCTCCAGAAACCGCGCGTGCCGTCGTGCCCCGCGATGGACGGGCCCGAGGAGAAAACTCACGTTTGCCCCCCACTCCTGCTCGATCAGCTCGTAAAGCCGTTGCACCAGCCCGAACCCACGGTATCGCTTCGTGATGTAGTCCACGGGGATCATGGCGGACCGCTCCGGGAAGAGTTGCTCCTTCACGTACCGATACACCTCGCGCAGATCCGTATCGTGAGTCTTGTCCGGGTCCGGTACCGGATGAACCAGGGAGAATCCCACCACGGAAAGATCCTTCATCGCCAGGTACACCGCACCGCCGGAATCAAAGCACTCCTCCACCCGGTCGTCGGTGAAATCCGGGAAAAAGCGAATGATATCGTCGCGATACGCCGCGATAAAATCATCGAGCTGGGCCCGTCGCTCCCGGCCGATGGAAATGTACTGGACACCGTTGAGATCCGGCCGGATCATCTTCACGAGAAAGACGATATCCACCACCGTAATAAACCCGTTGGTGATCATTACGGGAACGCTGTTAAGCATCGCACCGTAGATCACGAACGCCACCGCTCCGATCAGGTTCAGGACGCGCAACGCCAGAAAGGAGCTCATCAGAAGGGATATCGCGACAAAGAACGACGCGATATACCCGATCAATTCAGCAAACGTAACCACCATGGGCGCACTGTACTCTGTTGACCGCCCGGTACGCTACCCATAGTATGAAGCCGTGAAAACACGAGCGATTCTGGACCAGATGAAACCCTACACCGCCGGGGAACGACGGCAGGGAGCGATCAAGCTCTCCTCCAACGAGAATCCCCGGGGGTGCTCCCCCGAGGCGGCGGCGGCGATCCGGGAATCGATCGCGGAAGTCCATATCTATCCCGACGGCGCCGCGCGCGCGCTCAAAACCGCACTTGCCGATACCCACGGCGTCACGCAGGACCAGATCGTACTGGGAAACGGCTCGGATGAAGTGATGACGATGATCGCCGCGACGTACCTCAACCCTGGTGAAAGCGTACTCGTCGGGGAGCACACGTTCTCACAATACGCGTTTGCGGCACGCCTCTTTGACGGCGTCGTGCGGCACGTACCGATGCCGGATCTGACGTTCGATCCTGTACGCATCCTTCCGATGATCGACCGGACCGTGCGGTTGCTCTTTCTCTGTACGCCCAACAATCCGACCGGACTTTCCATATCCCGTGCCGATCTGGAACGCCTGTTGCGCGAAGTACCCCGGGACGTACTCGTTGTGGTGGATCACGCGTATATCGATTACCAGGAAGACCCCCAGGCGTGCGACGCTCTGGAATACATCGCACAATACCCTAACCTGGTGGCGCTGCGTACATTCTCCAAGGCTCACGGCCTGGCGGCGTTACGTGTCGGCTACGGGATCGCCGGCAGCGAGCGGATACGCGAGATCGAACGAGTACGTTCGCCGTTCAACGTGAGCACACTCGGCCAGAACGCGGCGATAGCCTCCCTGGAAGCGTCGGCGTTTGTCCGCGAGTCGTCGGAACTGAACCGCGCCGGCAAGCAGCGGATGATGGAGCTCTTCCGATCTCTGGAAATCGAATTCCTGCCGTCGCAGGCAAACTTTCTCACGATCCGGGTAACCGGTGAAGCCCAGGAGTTCGCCCGGGAGATCGCCTCCAGGGGTATCACCGTGCGACCACTCAACAGCTTCGGACTGCCGGACCAGATCCGCATAACGATCGGTACGCCGGAACAGATCGATCTTCTGGAGAACGCCCTCCGGCGTATTCTGACATGATGCTGCCCGCGGCATCGACGAATACGATACTGTTGGCGGTACTCGTAACAGTGACCGCACGGATTACACCGGGAGACCGCGTCGGACGCCGAGCTATCTTCCGGGGCGCGCTCGCCGCCGTCGGTGCCCTGAGCGCACTTGCGATCCTGGCGTATCTGAATGATCGCACCGGAGGATCGCTCCAAATCGCAATACCCGGGCACCTGTTTCGCGTCGGTCGGCACGGTTCCCCCGCTCTGCACCCGCACACGCTTCAAAGTCTTATCGCACTGGCGCTGGTGGAGGAAGTCGCCAAGTACATCGTGATCGCCCCCTGGTGTCCCGTCATACCGACGAAGAACGCATTCAGGATTCCCGCGCACCACCGCGATCGCGCCGGTTCACGGCAACGCACGCTCCAAGCCGGCGCAACAGGCGTCGGCTTCGCCTCGGCGGAACACCTCCTGTTTCTGATCCTCCCGATCGGACTGTTCCTCCGTCGCCTGGTATTTGCCACGTCGCTCCATGCCGTAACAGCAACTCTGTACGCTCGCCCCCGCATCCTGCGCCAACGCGGCGCGGAAGGCCCCGCACCACTCGTGGACACCGCCCTTCTCGCCCTGGGCGTAACAGTTCACCTGGGCTACAATCTTATCCTCCGGGGCCTTGACGGTCTCACCGTATTTTGATACTTTCCAACCACACGACGCAGGGTAGAGCAGTTGGCAGCTCGTCGGGCTCATAACCCGGAGGTCGCAGGTTCGAGTCCTGCCCCTGCTATTCAAAAGGCGCGATGTCATTCCTGGCATCGCGCCTTTTGTATTGTTGGAGAAAGCGGGACTCGAAACGGAGCTGCGGCGCGACCACAACGGGAGCGTAAAACGACAGGATGTCGTTTTAGCAGCGGAGGCGGCCCGGCGGAAGGCCACACGACGTGGCCGACCAGAGGGCGAGTCCTGCCCCTGCTATAAAGAGCACGTTATCCCTTTTGGGGTAACGTGCTCTTTTTCGTTTGGGAAAGCAGGACTCGAACCGAAGCTGCGGCGCGACCACAACGGGAGCGCAAAACGACACGACGTCGTTTTAGCAGCGGAGGCGGCCCGGCGGGAGTCGGCACGATGCCGACGACCAGAGGGCGAGTCCTGCCCCTGCTATTCGGAAAAAGCGCACATGTGAACATCGATCACGTACCGAAGGAACGAAGGACGTGCCGACAACGTCTTTCTTAAACACCTGAACTACCCA
>SLRR01000163.1 GCA_007130865.1 Spirochaeta sp.
CCAGCGTCACCGGCAGCCGCCCAAGGCGATCCAGAATCCGATACGCGTACTGCAGCAGACGCTGCTCGAAGGTGTCGTCCCGGTTTCCCTGTACCTCAACGTGACAGTAGAGCAATGCGTCTCCACCAGTCTTGCCGTGAACTTTCACCAGCAGGTCCGCCAGACGGTGCGGTGCCTCGTTACCGCGGGAGAAGCGTTTCAGTTCGGCCTCAAGAAACTCCGGCGCGATCTCCATGTCCACCTGGTCGGCAACAGCGGATAATCCGTCCTGGTGGCAGCGTTCGCTTCAAAGATGCTTCGTGTCGAACTTCGTTTCTGATCTCGAACTACTCGGACGGTACGTGAACGTCAATTTTACGCGGACCGAAATAGATTTTCGGGGTAGAATCGATAGACAAGATGACCGACGATTCGCGCACGGAACAACACTATCGCGATAATGCCGCGGAGCTTGGTGATATTTACGGGACGGTCGGTGTAACGCACCTGCACCACCTGGTCACGCTGTTGCGACCCGGCGACAAGGTTCTCGACATCGGCTGCGGCACCGGCCGGGACGTGAAGTGGCTCCGTGACCAGGGATTCAACGCAGAAGGCGTAGATCCTTCAGAGGAGATGATAGCGGAGGCTCGCCGGGGATACTCGATTCCCGACGGCTTACTCCACCGTGATCACCTGCCAGGTCTCGAATCGGTTAACGGACCGTTCGCGGCGATCACCTGCATACACGTGCTCCATCATCTCGAGGACACCGTGCTCCTGGATGCGTTGTACCGGCTCCGTGCGCTCCTGACAGCGGGCGGTTTTCTCGTCATCAAGGTTCCGTCACAACACGCGTCCGTCTCCGACAGGATACACGCCGATGGAAGGCGTTATATCCTCCGCGACCCGGGAGAGTACCGATTCTTTCTTGAGCGGTTGGGTCTTCGGATGACCGCGCAGATCGACGAGCACCACGAAGAAACCAGGTCGGTCTGGCATACGCAAGTCTACACGACTCCCCTGTCTGCGGGACTCAACCCGCTGGAAACGATCGAATCGATCCTCTGGGACGACCGCAAAGTGAACACGTACAAGTTCGCTCTGCTCCGGGCGGTTACCGATCTGGCGGTACACACCACGAGGACCGTTCGCTGGACTACGGATGGTCGCGTCGCGGTCCCGATCGATCTCGTGGCCGAACGATGGATCGAGTATTACTGGCCTCTCGTCGCGGTCGGCGCCGGTACCGACGATGAGATCCTGTTGGGCCAGCGCGTTTCCGGTAAACAGGACATGGCGTTCCGTAGGAGCCTCACCAGCCTCACCCAACGGTGGGAGCAGGCCGGTGGATACGCTGCGTTTCGGGCCGCCCTGGACAGAGGCTCGTTGTCATCGGAGCAGCGACAAGAACGGAAAGACGTACTGAGTGATATCCGCAGTGGAATCCGCCAGCCGGTACAGTACGCCGGCAATTCAAGAACCGGAAAAGAACTCTTTGAAATCATCGGCAGGGAACTTTACATCGGTGGAAACCTCTGGACGGAGCTCGCGCTGATGGGACGGTGGATCGAGGACTCGATCCTGATCCGGTGGGCGGAGTTCGTCGCACGCCTCAAACACCAGACAAGCCACGTCACCTCAGATATCGTTCTGGCACTCCTTCTGCGTCCGCGCCGTGATGATCATGACACCTCGATAGCCCGCGGCGTCTACGGAGCTTCGCTGGAAGCGGAGGGCAGCCTGGAATGCGTATGGAGCGGCAAGGAGATTCGAACAATGCCGCGCCTGGAGGTGGATCATGCGATTCCCTGGGCATTGTGGTACTCCAACGATCTCTGGAATCTCCTCCCCGCCGACCGTACCGTAAACAACACAAAGCGCGACAAACTACCGAGTCGTACGTTGGTCGAAGCAAGCCGGTCGAGGATCCTCCGGAACTGGGAAGTACTCTGGACGGCGGAACCGTTGATGTTCGGCGTCCACGCCGCCCGCCTCATAGGTCAACCGCTCCATGATTTCGGACGCGCCGAACAGCAGACCCTGTTCGACATGTTCAAGAACTCGATCGAGTTTACCGCGTCGAACCGCGCGGCGGAGCGGTGGGCGCCTTAGTCGGTTTTACGTTTCTCCGGAAACGTGACGGATTCACTAATCACAAGCCAAAGTAATAGGAGCATTCCCGGGTCAGTTCACCTGCTGGATCACACCGTGGACTCCACCGGACGCCCAAACAGCTTTTTTCCGGTCATGGACCTTGACCACCTTTTGAATCGCCTGTAACTGGCCTCGCTGGTTGTATACCACGTTCGTAGGACCGCTTCCATAATCCGCCGCCAGAATACCGTGAACTGACTCTTGTGCAGATCAACACCTACATTCACCATCTCAAACCACCGCACTCCGGTTTGCGCCAGAGTCCAATGCGGTGGATCGTGATACTCTCGTATTCGACCTCGCAGGTCTTCGTGCGTTGTGCGGAAGCAACCCTTCTTGTTCCTTGTAAGCCGCAAGAGCTTTCGGACATGACGAGCTGTCTCCGTTATGTCTCAAACCGATCAGTTTGCGACAGTGTACTCAGTCCACCGGTTCACGGTTCGGCTTTTATCGCAACTCCTTCCGATGATTTGGTCGTAACCAGACAATATGAAGAACCTCCTATGGTTGCAACGACGTGGATTAGAGGGAATCCTCATACCACATACAACACACAGGAGGCGGATATGGAAAGCGTAGCGTATGTTGGAATGGATGTCGACAAGAAAAAGATCGCCATGGCCGTAATAGCGGGATACGAACCACAACCGAG
>SLRR01000238.1 GCA_007130865.1 Spirochaeta sp.
GAAACTGCATATTCGCAACCGCATGGACCTGCTGCGTGTCTTCGGATATCAGGAGGAACCGGGGGACCGACAGGCGCACCCGTCCCAATCGTTACGCGGTGGTCCCGGGCGCCCCGGCGAGAAACGCGGTTGATGTCCGTCGCGGTATCAAGATTGAACAGTCTGGAAATCAGCAGTACCGGATAACATCTCGTTTCCCGCTCACTGTTCGTCAATCAAAACGATCGGATTGCACGTACCCTGTTTTCTCTCCTCTTCGGATCGCTGGGCTCGCCTCCAGTATTGAAGTTCCTGCCGAGCGCGTTCACGTTACTCCATTCATCGCTTGACGTCCAATAGATGCCTATCGTGGCGAATCCTCCGATGCCTTCCAACCGCAGGTTCTCATAAACGAGATTCAGTTCGTCCGGTGATGGCAAAAACCAGTCATTGGAAATCACTCCGTTAAACTCTACTTCGAGGCTCTCGCATATAACGGCTGCAACGGTTCCATCATTCTGGAAACTAAGATCATAAACGGAAACGCCGTCCGTAAATGGTACCGTTCCTTCGGTGACGCTATCCCAATCGAACTCAAAGTAGCTTTCCCCTGTATCAACATGTTCTAATGCGTAGAAGAAGTTTACTATAGCGAGCGTATTGCTTCGGCCCGTTCCAACTCCCCTCAACGTGCCGCCGACATTAGATCCAGAGCCGCCCCATTGCCCGATCCACTCGGTATAAGCAGCTGCCGCCTCGAGATACCGCCAGTCATCGGTATACTCACCTTTGTCGTAGAACACGAAGCCTCCCGCCGGACCGATATCGCCGATCTCCCACGGTCCCCAGTGAGCATATAACGTCGTATCGTCAGCGATATCCCAGTCATTCGCGCTTGTCATGGTTCCGGTGTAGTACTGAGTACCTACGCCACCTGGCTCACTCCAGTACCCGCGAAAAGCGTATTCCTCGTGTGAGGGTGCGGTCGCCTCCGGCATGGGTGCGTCATACGAAGCAATCACGATGTTCGTACCGCCATCACCGCCTTGTTTGTCCAGAGTTATGGTGTAGGTGTTTGCCGTCCACTGCGCGTACAAGGTGTGATCGCCCTCTATCGAAACGAGGGTCTCAGGCTCGATCAGTGCCCCACCGACGGACGCCGTAAACCAACCGGACAGACTGTATCCTGTTCTGTTCGTAGCGGCGAGCGCGCCGTAGGGTGAACCCTGCGCAACAAGCTTGTTCGGAGGAGTCGGGTCTTCCGCTTCGGCGGCGTTGGCGTCAAAGGTCACCGTGTACGTGGCCGGGAAGAACCCGGTCAGGTCAAACGAGCCGTGGCTTTTCAGGTTGTCGTGAATGTGAACGATCTCGATCAAAGCCGTGTAAGGGTTTCCGTCGCTTAGCAGGCTCAGTTCCAGCTCCCAGTACCCGCTCGCAAGCTCCCGCGTCATTTCAAGCCCCGTGCCGGTGATCGTGTAGTCTTCAGGACCGAGCACCTCCTCCAAACCGCCGTATGTCCACGATTCCGCATCCGCGATAAAACGCAACAGAAACGGCGGAGCGACGGTCACGTTCAGGCCCGGTGGCCAGGATACCTCCAGCACCAGCGTCCCCGTTTCTCCCTCCGTGATCAGGGGCCGCAGTTCCACCGTCGCGATGTTATCTCCGGTGCCGATAATGATCCGTTGGTCCGGCGCGTACCCACCGTCTCCGTCCCGGACGAGTCCTTCCGCTATCAGGTTGTTCGATCCGTCGTACCCTTCCAGGTGGACTATCCACGGTCCGAACGACAGTTCGATATCGGTCCCGTTATCGTAGGGATCAATGGTGATCGTCTCGCCTTCGTTCTCATCAACTCCGGTCAGTACGAGCCTGTACCGGTACACCTGGCCTACCAGATCGTTGTCCGGTGTGATCGTGGACGCGGAGACGCTGTTCGTCCCCGTGAAGACCCGGAGAATTCCGGTGGAACGTTCCTGCGCGGTATCATCGGTTCTTTCGCTATTGTCTCTGTCGGTCCCGAACGGGTTCAGACACCCCCCGGAAAGTGCGATCAGTGCGACCAACGTAATCGCTGTCATGTACCGCTGAACGACTCTCATCATTCCTCCACGATCACGAATCCGAACTGCTCGGAATAGGGAACGCCGTCGATTACGACCAGAAGCGTCAACGTGTGTTCTCCCAACGCGTAGTCGTTTCCGCTCACCTCCAGGGTCGGGGCCGTTTCACCGGTAAGAACCTCCCCGTCGATCCGCCACTGATACGAGCTGATAAAGATCCCGTCACCGGCGACGGCGGTGAACACTACGGAGTTCGGCCGAATCACCACCGGCACACCGTCGATAGATAACGTCGGTGCTTCAGGATTCTCGATCAGGATCGTACCCACAGCACGCACGCTGAACGCGATCGTCGCCCAGGCTGACCAGTTTCCCGCCTCGTCCCGTTCCCGCAGTTCCAGCGTATAGCTCTGTCCGACCTGGAGTTCGAATAGCTCCACACCGTCACCTGTTCCGGGGACGATCTCACCCTCGTACCCGGAACCGAACACACGGTATTCCCACTCGCCCGTTCCGTCCGGCCCCCCTGTGGTCCAGGTGAATATGGGAGAAGTGTCCGTTACGTACAGGTCGCCGGCGGGTCCCTTGAGGCTCACGCTCGTGATCAACGGCGGATTGGGCGGTACGGTATCGACGCGGAAGATAACGTAATCCCCCGTGTCGATCCCCTCGGTCTGGAAGAAGAGGGATCGAGCGCCACCGGTGTTCCGTTCCGCCACGCTGAACC
>SLRR01000237.1 GCA_007130865.1 Spirochaeta sp.
CCATGGTAAACACTCCTATTGTCTATGGTGGTCTATATAGACAGGAGTGCGCTCAGGACCGTTTCGCTTGGGTGGCGCGGTACGATTGTCGGAAAATCGTCAACAATTCTGGCAGCAGTGACAAAATGTTTGACAACACACCGATCCGCTTCTACCATGGTTCAATGCGTGCAATCGATTTCAGAAACGATTGCTGTTTAATCCTTCACCTTACGGGAGACGTTACGGGAATGGCGAGAAAAAAGCTGCGTGGAGCGTTTGTCGGTGGCGGCGTGGGATCCCTGATCGGACCGGTTCACCATACCGCGATACTCATGGACGGGGCCGCCACACTGGTGGCGGGTGTTTTCTCCCGCGATCAGGAGAAGAACCGCGCTTCCGGCGAGTACTACGGGGTCGACCGGTATCGCTGCTATCCCTCCGTGGAGGAGCTCGTCGCGAAGGAACGGGATCTCGATTGGGTCTCGGTAATGTCTCCCAACAACGCACACCGCGCGCAGATCGAAACACTCGTCGGAGCGGGCATCCCGGTGATCTCCGACAAACCTCTCACTACCACCCTGGAGGACGCCCGCGCGCTGGCGGAGGTGATCCACGCGGGGAACAGGACGTTCGCCCTTACCCATGCCTACACAGGGTATCCCATGGTTCGCCAGGCGCGAGACGTTGTGGCGTCGGGGCGGCTCGGGCGGGTGTACAAGGTGATCGTCGATTATCTGCAGGGTTGGTTGAGTGATTTTCACGAGGTTCCGGCCGGTCCAAAGATGCCCTGGCGCACGCGCCGGGAATCTAGCGGGATCGCCTGTACGACCGCGGATATCGGCACCCACGCGGACAACCTTGCCCGCTACGTGACGGGATTCGGGATACGGCGTCTCGCGGCGAGGACGAACACGTTCCTGCCGGGAAACGAACTTGACGACGATCTGACCGTGCAGGTGGAGTATGCCGGCGGTGCCCACGGTGTGTACAACGCATCCCAGGTTGCCACGGGCGAACGGAACTCCCTTTCGATACGCGTGTACGGCGACAGGGCCGGACTGGAATGGCGCCAGGAACATCCCAACCAGCTGGTGATAAAAGAGAGGGACCTTTCACACGTGGTATACGACTCCGGCCGCTCGATCGGTTCGGATCGGGACAACTACCGGTTCCGGCTGCCCCCGGGCCATCCGGAAGGTCTGATCGAAGCGTTCGCCAACGTTTACGCCGATTCCCTCGACCGGATCCGCTCCGGGTCACCCGGTACCGATGTCCCGGGTGTACCGGGTATCGAGGATGGTCTGCGGGGGATGGTGTTCACGGACCTTGTTGTCCGCAGCAGCGCGTCCGATAGTTCGTGGATCGAATGGCCGGTCGGATAGAAACGACTCGTACATTGCATAATACGGAGGTACGGCGATATGAAACTGAACTTCAAACAGCAACTGACCGCGGTGTTCGGGCACCCGGTTGCGGAGAACCCGACGCAGGTAATGGTGGAGGCGGCGTATCGCCACCACGATCTGGACTGGCGATACCTCACGGTGGAGGTACTTCCGGAGGATCTTCCGGCAGCGGTAGCCGGCGCGCGGGCGATGGGATTCGCGGGTTTCAACCTGACGATTCCGCACAAGGTGGCAGTTATCGATCATCTGGACAGCCTGGGTGAATCCGCGCGGATGATCGGCGCTGTGAACTGTGTGGTCCGCCGTGACGCTGAATTGGTGGGAGAAAACACCGACGGCCGCGGTTTTCTGGAGTCACTGCGGTCCGTGATCGACCCGGCGCATACGACGGTCATGCTGATTGGTGCCGGAGGAGCCGCGCGGGCGATCGCGGTCGAACTCTGTCTGGCCGGGGCGGACCGGATTACGATCGTCAACCGGTCGGAAGAACGTGCAGCAGCCCTATTAAGCGATCTCTCCGGGAGCGTATCCACCGCACTGCAATACCAGGCCTGGTCCGATCCGATCGTGGTGCCCACCGGCGTGGATGTACTGATTAACGCCACATCGATCGGACTTTACCCCGACGTGGAGGCCTCGCCCCCGGTGGATTTTGATATCGTGGATCGACGGACCATCGTGGCCGACGTGATCCCAAACCCGCCGGTCACGCCGTTTCTAACCCGCGCCGCGGAGCGCGGCTGCAGGACGATCGATGGTCTGGGGATGCTGATTAACCAGGGACGCCTAGGGATCAAGTACTGGACAGGACTCGATCCGGAGCCCACGGTCATGCGCCGCGCCCTGGAAGAGGTGTTTGAAAGATAGTCCGATGCAAACCAACTAGATTAAGGAGGCTGATATGTTGACTGGTATTTCCCCGCTCCTCAGTCCGGAGCTGCTCAAGACGATCGCCGAGATGGGGCACGGTGACGAACTCGTGATCGGCGACGGCAACTTCCCCGCTGCCGCTATGGCACAACGGCTCGTCCGTGCCGACGGACATGGCGTCGCGGAGCTTCTGGAAGCGCTCCTGCCGCTCTTTCCGCTCGACCGGTTTGTCCCGAAACCGGCCGCTCTGATGGAAGTGGTACCCGGAGACCCCACCAAACCGGAGGTATGGGACCACTACCGCGCGATCATCAAACGTCTCCAGCCGGAACGGATCGCGGACGGGTTTGAGATGGTGGAACGGTTTGCGTTCTACGAACGGGCAAAAAATGCGTTCGCGATCGTGTCCACCGGCGAAGCAGCGCTGTACGCCAACATCATTCTCAAGAAAGGTGTAGTGGAGTAACTCGGCGTGTGTAGCGTCGGCGTCTGTAGCTCCGGCG
>SLRR01000098.1 GCA_007130865.1 Spirochaeta sp.
CTCACAACGATCAGGCTCACGATGTTTGAACTGGAAGCGTTGCACCTGGCGGCGCGTCTCTTCGCCCGGGTGATGAAGTTCCCCTTCCCCCATGCCTCGGCGGCGCTGCGCAAGCTCGCCGCCGCGCAGGGCCGGGTCAGTCTCCGCCTGGCCGACCGGATTCGGGAGACCGCCGACGAGATCGAACGCTTTCCCCTGCGTGCCGCCGTCACCGCCGCGCAGTATCGCACCGTCGTGGAACAGCTGGGGACGGCGATTACGGAGAACCGTCCCGTGCGGGTCGTGTACTACGCGCGACAACGCGGACGCGACGCGGAATATCGGCTGTTCCCGCTCACCCTGGAACCGCATCACGAAGGTCGCGCCGTTCATCTTCTGGCGTGGGAGTTGCCGCCGCCACATCGTGGCTCCGCTGACGATGGTCAACCAACCGATACCGACGCGGGTGGCTTCCGCACCCTAAAGATCGAGAGGATCCGCGCTATCACCCTGGAAGAACCCGCTCCGGCGTTTCTCGAGACGATCCCTCAGGACGAAATCGCCCATAGGCTCGCCCGCGCGTGGAGCATCTGGACCACCGAGGAACAACCGGAAGAGGTGGAGCTGCGTTTCTCCGCCGCCGTGGCGGACCGCGTCGCGGAAACCCTCTGGCACGGCAGCCAGCACCTGGATGCGCAACCAGATGGAAGCGTGGTGTGGCGCGGTGCCGTCAGCGCCCCACGGGAGATGTACCCCTGGATCCGTGGCTGGGGTCCGGACGTGGAAGTGTTGGCGCCTCAATGGTTGAGGGAGGAACACCGGCGGGATTTTGAGCGAGGGGTGGCGTTATATCGTAACAGTGCGAGCGACGGTGTCGAGATAAGACGTGACCGTAACAATACGGGTGTGTAGTGAACGCCAACCGCATGCGGTAATTTGCCGAAGTTTGTCTGGAAGCTGTTGCCGGATCTGCAACGGGCGTGAGGGAGAATTGACGGCACCCGGCGACATCGAACTGCCGGAAGGAGAATCGAAGTGACGGACAGGGCAGACGAACGAATCGACGATCCTTCCTTTTTGATCGGGCATAGCCGTGACGACGGAGAGTTGCAACCGCTCGAGGACCACCTTCGCGGTGTCGCCGATCTGGCCGGGACGTTCGCGGACGCGTTCGGTTGTCGGAGTTGGGGTGTTACCACGGGATTGCTTCACGACGACGGCAAGGGTCTCCCCCCATACCAGCGCCGTATCCGAGCCTTGATTTGGGGCGAAAACGCACAACGAGCGGACCACTCAACGCCGGGGGCCAAGTATGCAATCGAGAAAGTTATACAGCCGCCCGGCGCCGGAAAGCTCCTGGCCTACTGCGTAGCGGGTCACCATACGGGACTGCCCGACGGCGTTTCCGGCGATGACGAATCAAGCCTCTCGCGCCGACTTGCCCGGAGCGAGCGGAGTCCAGGACTTCTCGCGGACGAAATACCGGAAATCGAGCCGGTTCCGTTCGTCGGTACCAATCCGGACCAACGCAGGCTGGGGTTTCAGGCGGCGTTCTTCACGCGTATGGTGTTCTCTTGTCTGGTAGACGCGGATTTTCTTGATACGGAAGCGTTTGTGGATCCGGACCGGCACAATGCCCGCGGCAGGTACCCCGGCGTTACGGAGCTGAAGGCGAAACTCGACGCATACCTGGCGGATCTTGTCCGAGGCGCGCCCGATACGGTGGTAAATCGACAACGACGACGGATACTTGACGAGTGCCGCGTTTCCGCGAGGGAAGCACCCGGACTCCGTTCCCTCTCGGTCCCCACCGGGGGAGGAAAGACGCTGTCTTCTCTCGCGTTCGCCGTGGATCACGCGGTCCGGTACGACCTGCGCCGGGTGATCTACGTCATTCCCTACACGTCCATCATCGAGCAGACGGCGCAGGTGTTCCGTTCGATCTTCGGTGACGACGCCGTTTTGGAGCACCATTCCAACCTCGTATTGGATCGTGATGATTTCGATGAAGACCGGGAGGAACGGCGCCGCCTAGCGTGCGAAAACTGGGACCCGCCGATCATTGTTACAACGAACGTTCAGTTCTTCGAGTCGTTCTTCTCCAACCGGTCGTCCAGGACGAGGCGATTACATAATGTGGCGCGCAGCGTGGTTATCCTGGACGAGGCTCAAATGCTACCCGTACCGTTTCTCAAACCTACACTCGAAGCGATCCGCGAGCTATCCGAGGTATACCGTTCCACCATTGTTCTCTGTACAGCCACGCAACCCGCATTGATCGAAAACGAGTCATTTACCGGGGGGTTATCGCGAGTACGGGAAATGATGAGTCGACCCGACGAACTGGAACGGGTGTTTGAGCGAGTGGACGCCGAAATGATCGGTGAAGTTCAGGACACGGATCTTGTCGACCGACTTGCGGCGGAAGAGCAGGTTCTCTGCATCGTGAACACGCGTGGCCACGCACGCAAACTGGTGGAACTGCTTGATGCAGAATGCGAAGATGTCTTCCACCTTTCCGCCCTGATGTGTCCGACGCACCGTCGCGCCGTTCTGGACGAAATACGTGATCGTCTGGCAGAGAGTGAACCGTGCCGCGTTATCAGCACCCAGCTGGTGGAGGCGGGAGTGGACCTGGATTTCCCTGTCGTATGCCGGGCGCTTGCAGGAATCGATTCAATCGTACAGGCCGCGGGGCGGTGCAATCGGGAGGGTAAACTGTCTGGTCGCGGGAGATTGTACGTCTTCCGTCCTGAAGGTGGCTTGCCGGCAGGA
>SLRR01000185.1 GCA_007130865.1 Spirochaeta sp.
CTGACTGAACGCCCCCCATCGTACTGTGACCCACTCTGACTGAACGCCCTCATAGTAGTCGAGGAACTGCTGCAACGCAAACGCTACGGCAGTTGACACCGCTTTCCTGCCTCTGCTATAACTACCGGCGATACAGCGTGCCGCTGTAGCTCAGTCGGTAGAGCAGTGGACTGAAAATCCACGTGTCGACAGTTCGATTCTGTCCGGCGGCACATTTGCTCAACTGCAAACCGGCCCTTTTTTACGGGGGGCCGGTTTTTTGTTTTGTACGCCCCGCAGGGCGCACGCACTTGCAGAGAGAACCCCGCCCGGCGCCGGGGCGATCGGCTCACGCTGATCGTCGGACATCCGCTTTCACGGCCGGCGCCGGGGCCTCCCACCGTTTCAAAGATGCAGCCGCAGGCCGCTCTCCACGGTTGCCGGCAGGTCCGGTCGTACCTCGTATCGCCGTGCTATATTTCCGAAGTTCCGGAACGCGTCTATTATCGACGAGATGATCTCGTTGCTTTTCCGATCGGGAAGGTTGCAATAGCGACCGAGCGCGAGAAGGTCGTCCCGTTTGAAATCGTCCCGCTTTCTGTTGAGACGGATCTGATGGACCCTGGTCCACTTGCCTTCCGGGTCGTATTGATAGGTCAGATCGAACGCGGGTGCCAGGCGCCAGTTGCCGGCTTTGTCCATGAGAAAACCGACGTTTTTGGTATGATCGTCCTGGTTTCGGCCAACCACGTTGAAGACGGCACGCCGGAACAGTTGCGTCACGGCGTCCTGGCCCAGTCCTAACTGTCGCGTCATCAGGACGAGTTGTTCGTACGAGTGGGTTCCCACGGGATCGCGATCAGCGTGGGCAAGACCGGCCCATGATCCGTAGTGGAGTTTCGTTACTCTGTCGTCGTCCCGTGTTCGGTCGAAGCGTTCAATCAGAAAGTGGAAATCGTAATCGTCCACGAGATAGTCCGTCCTCGGAATGTCGATCTCACATTGAGCTGCGATCAGGCTATAGATGTATTCCACTTTGGGCATTCCCCTGGGATCTTCTCCATCGCGATCGCTGTTGGAATCGGTGTCAAACTTCAGAATCCAGTAGGTATACTCCGGCCCGTGATCAACACTGCCGTCGTATAGCTTTCCACTCGGGGCCCGGGCAACCAGAGCTTTGGAACGCGCTCCGCCGGCGCTGGAGCCCACCCGGATCAGACGTAGCGCCGCACGGCGGTTCCCGGCGTTCAGGAGATTGTCCTGTTTCTTTCTGTCGCGTGACGTCAGTTGATCGGCAAGTTCCGCGAGCAGGTGGATATCCAAGGCGGTACCTCTTTCTTGTCCCTCGCCCAGGTCGGCGGCGGGATGGTACTCCAGCGCCCCCATTCCGCGGGTTCCGACGTAGAGAAGCCGATCCAGCGCTGTGACGGTTTCCGGTGGAATACTCCTCTCCGCCATGTAAAGATCGATCAACTGATTCCCGAACTTGTCCGGAAGTGAGTCTGCGAAAATTCCCGGGAGGCCCTTGAAGGTTCTCGTGTTCATATCGTCGAACGTATGAAGAAGCGGGGAGTTAGGCATTCTGAGAGGAGAGATTGAAATCCCCGACCGGGCAAAGGCGTCGTCGTACTCAAACGTGGCGATCTCCCTCTGCCCGGGAGCGTATCCGAGATGGCCGATCGTTGTACCCCAAAGCTTCACCTCGACAACGGTACTCAACGATCCTCTCCCCACACGAAGCCGGTATCCTCGGCCTTTTTGTCTCGGACGCGCTGTGCGGGAATTTCCCTGTGTTTACCGGTGGGACTGTACCGATCAGGCGGTTTCAAAAGGGACTCGAGACTGTCAAGTTCTCCGAGACCGCGGAGTAATCGGATAAAGGATTTAAGCGTGATGCCACCGGCACCTGAGCGGAACTTCTTGAGAACAAAGCGGCTGGTACCACCCTTGGCTGCCAGCTCCTCATCTTTCAACCCTTTGGCGCGGCGAATGTGGTCGAGTTTGCCGGCCAGGTCCGTCAGTATCTCGTCGTCGGTGAGAAGATTGTACGACATCGAACCTCCTGACACGGCTTATAATGTTAATTATTGATACCATTAAAACCGATTATCGGTTCTAATGGTAGCAAAATTTGCCGTTAAAGTCAAAGTATTTTATTGGAGTTACCGCCTCAGGTCCAGATCGTAGGGCATCCGCATCAGAACAACCTCATCCCCGTACGCCCGCATACCCTCCAGCGCTTCCGCAATAATCCGAACTTCCTGCGGCAGATCGCGGTACGCGTAGGCGCGGGTGATCAGACGCGGTTGCTCCGCGGAGAAGAAACCCGATCGGCCGGTTACCGGTACCAGGTTTACCGCGCGGTCCGGGTTGGTACGGAGACGGATCGCCTCCACGGCGTCGGCGAGACCGCCCAGCTCATCCACGAGACCGCGTTCAGCCGCCTGGGAGCCGGTCCAGACGCGCCCCTGCGCGACGGCATGCACCTCATCGATATCCATGCCGCGCCCCTCCGCCACGACCTCAAGGAAGCGCCGATAACCGGCGGCGACACTGGTCTCTATCAGTTCACGTTCCTCCGGTGAGAGCCGGCGCAGGGGCACACCGAAGTCGGCCCGCTCACCGCGGCGGATCGTCTCCCAGTTGATATCGAGCTGTTCCGCCAGCCCTTCAACGTTGGGAAGAACTACGAGCACGCCGATCGACCCGGTGATCGTCACCGGCTGCGCGACGATATGGTGCGCGGGAACGGCGATATAGTATCCACCGGAC
>SLRR01000077.1 GCA_007130865.1 Spirochaeta sp.
CGGACGATGGGCGAGCGTATCGGGAAGATCGAGGAACGTCTCGCTGTTGCCTCGGAAAGCGCAGCCGATGTGACGCTCAAGCTGAGAGAATCCGCAGATCGTACCCGCGACGTATACGCCGAGGTTCAGGAAGTGTCGAAGCTGGCGGGACTCGTGGAGACCGCGGGAAAACAGGTCCGGGACTGCGTTACGGAATTGCGGCGTCGGATTGTTGACGCGGAAACCGATATCGGTTCATTTTCCGAGAGTATACTCGAAGATTAAACCGTCCCTTTTGTTTTACGCCGTCCCGGTTCGGGGTTATAATCCCTAACCGTGAGTAACCGAACGGCGAACAACCCGGCGCCGATCTTTGGATCCGGTCGGGAACTGCGCGCGGCAGCGAGCGACGGCAGTTTTACCGGACACACCAGCGGCCTGGCGACCGGCTTCATACAGGCCAACCTCGTTATCCTTCCCCGGGACTGGGCATACGACTTCCTGCTCTTCTCTCAGCGCAACCCCAAACCGTGTCCTGTCCTTGAAGTAGGCGAGGCGGGGGATCCCCACACCGTAACCCTTGCGGACGGGGCGGACGTCCGTACCGATCTGCCCCGGTACCGGATCTACGAGCGAGGCGAGCTCGTGGACGAACCGACGGAAATCGTCAACCGCTGGCGGGAGGATTTCGTGTTATTCCTGCTCGGGTGCAGCTTTACCTTTGAGCGGGCTCTGCTCGACGCCGGGATGACCTTGCGGCACCAGGAGGAGAACGTGAACGTTCCCATGTACCGCACCAGTATCGCCTGTCGCGGGGCGGGACGCTTCCAGGAATCCCCCATGGTGGTGAGCATGCGTCCTTTCACTCCCGCCGACGCGATCCGGGCGGTGGAGATCACCCGAGATTATCCCGCGGTTCACGGCAGTCCGATCCACGTGGGTGACCCGGCAGCGATCGGGGTTTCCCGGATCGAACACCCCGACTGGGGTGACCCCGTAACGATACGCGCCGGCGAGATACCCCTGTTCTGGGCGTGCGGGATCACACCGCAGGCGGCGGCGCTCGTAAGCCGGCCTCCGATCATGATCACCCACTCACCGGGTCACATGTTTGTAGGCGACCGTTCCGACTACGAGTTCCGCATATGAGTCTGACCGGTGAGCCCCGCGGCGCCGCTCGTTTCCCGCAGAGCGACCGGTCCGATCCGCCGGAGGAGTTCGATCCATCAGACTCCTCCGATCTCTCGGACGCTTCCGATCTCTCCGACGCGATAGCCGAGATCGACGAGATCGTCCGTAACGATCCCGGAAACCGGGGACTCTCCCGGTGGGCCGGTAGAAGTGACCTTCTCGACGCGGCGAGGTCGCTCTACGGCGGTTCAAGAATCGCGTTGACTACCGGTTTCCATATACCCCGGTGCAACGTAATTGAAACCGACGGTCCCCCCGGGGCGATCGTCCTCGCGTCGGCCTTGCGGCGCCTCGGGAAGGAGGTGATCCTCCTGGTGGATCACAGCGCGGGCCGCCTGATCACCGCCGCGACGGAAGCGGCGGGCGGATCCTGGCGAGTCATACACCTGCCGCCGGGAACGTCGCCGGAACTCCGGAGCGTACAGCAACGTCTCGTGGAAGGGTCGTTTTCTCATCTGGTTGCGGTGGAGCGTCCGGGTCGGGCCGGGGACGGACGGTGTTACACGATGCGCGGCGAGGACATCAGCCTCCACGTGGCGGATCTGGGAGCGATCTTTCTCCGATCGGATAGAATGTTCGCAACGATCGCGATCGGAGACGGTGGCAACGAACTGGGTCTGACACCGGACCGGGAGACGTTTGAGACGGTTGTGACTAATGGTGCCTTGATCCGAAACACCGTTCCCGCGGATTTTGCTCTGTACGCGGGCGTCAGTAACTGGGGCGCCTACGGACTTTGCGCGGCGCTTTCCCTCGTGTCCGGTGTACCGGTGGTGCCGGAGTTTTCCGACGTTAAAGCGACCCTGGAAGCACTGGTCACGGCGGGAGCGGTGGACGGCGTGTCCCTGGCGCAGGAGCCTACCGTGGACGGATTGGCCCTTGCCTGGGACAGGGAGATCCTGGAGGCGCTTGAGCAAACGGTGGCGCGTTACGGAAGAGTGGATGAGCGATAAGCCGCGATGTGAGCCGCTCGGAGACACGGCACTGCTCTGGACGTGGTCCGGCGGGATCGGGATCGAGACCTCCCGAATGGTGCTCGACGCGTACCGCGCCCTCCGGGAAGACACGGATCTGGTCGGTGCGGGCATGGTGGATATCGTGCCCGCCTACAACGCGCTGGCGGTACACTTCGAGCCGGCGCACGTGGATCTGCCGGCGCTCCGGGAGCGCGTGGAAGCGGTATTACGGAGTGTTGGAACCGACGCGACGGAGACCGGTCAGGGGTATGTTGCCCCGACGAGCGTTTCCCACGCGTACGTTTCTGGGGAGCCCACCGCCCGCGCGCACGTTACCCGCGAGTACGTTGCCCACGAGCACGGTGCATCGCCGCCAATTCATCGTCTCCCGGTGGTGTACGACGGGCAGGATCTGTCCCGTGTGGCGGACCACGCGGGGATGAGTCCGACCGAGGTAATCTCGCTGCATCTGAACGGGACCTACACCGTCGCGATGATCGGTTTCCGGCCGCATTTCCCCTACCTGATCGGTATGGACGAACGACTCGCCACGCCCCGGCTGGCCACGCCCCGGACCCGTGTTCCCGCCGGTTCCGTCGGTATCGCCGGCAG
>SLRR01000134.1 GCA_007130865.1 Spirochaeta sp.
CGGATCGCCTCGTGCAGGCCGCCCACCTCGTCCACCAGGCCGCGTTCCACCGCGTCGGCCCCGAGCCAGACCCGTCCCTCGCCGAGTTCGTCCACAGCCGGTGGTGTGGTCTTCCGCGCTTCCGCCACTGTCTCGAGGAACCGCTCGTACAGGTATCCTACCACGCCGTCGATCCGGTGCCGTTCCGCCTCGGTGAGCGGTCGCAGCGCGGAGCCGAGGTCCGCCGAGTCTCCGCGCCGGACGCAGTCCACCGTAATCCCGTGCGACCGCAGGAGCTCCGCCAGGTTGAAGAAAAGCGTTATTACGCCGATCGACCCGGTGATCGTGGTGGCGCAGGAGAACACCCGACCACCCGTAGCGGAAATCCAGTAACCTCCGCTTCCGGCGACGGGTCCCATGGAGACCACCACGGGCTTTTTCTCGTTCAGCGCCACCAGTTCGCGCAGAATATTCTCGCTTGCCGTGGCGGACCCACCCCCGCTGTTGATACGGAACACCACCGCCTTGACGCGGCGGCTCTTCCGGAGGGCGCGGATCTCCTTCACCATCGTGCGGTCCCCCACCATCGGTCCCATCGGGGAACTGCGCCGGGTGTCGCCGTCCACGATACCACCCTCAAAACCGAGCACCGCCACTCGCCGGCCGCGGCCAAAGCGTCCACGGATTTTTCCGGCTTTCTTTTCCCGGTGTTTCTCCGCTTTCCACTCGTTGAGAAGCGCATCCACCGTGCGCGCGGCCTGTACGATCCCCTGCTCAACCGCCTCCGCGGCGGTCAGGATCCGCCCGGCGAGTAGTTCGTCCAGAAGACGATCGGGAATCAGAGAGGCCGCGCGGGAACGCAGGGAGGCTACCGCACCGTCGGCGATCGCCTGGTACTGCTCGCGGGTGTACCGGTCAAACTTCTCCGTACGGAAGAGGTCCGCTCCGCTCTTGTAGCGTCCCCGCCGGATCACCTCCACACCGACCTTATGGGCGTCCAGCATGTTCCGCAGGAACACCGTCGAGAGGGATACACCGGTAAAAGAGACGGTCCCCAGGGGATGAAGCACCCGGTGGGTACACGCCGCGGCGAGGACGCAGTCGAACGACTCGTAGGAGGAAGCGTAGTACCAGACCTCCCGGCCCGACTCGGTGAGTCGCCGCAGCGCGGCAGCCACCTCCTCCACCGCTCCGTACACCGGCAGGCCCAGCTTCTCCCGGCGGTGCACGAGCACGCGCCGCACAGCCTTCCCGCGGAGAATCCGTTCCACCTGCTCGTAAAACCGGTCAAACCGGAAAAGCTTCCGGGTGCTTTCCCCGGATTCCCGATACCGACCGTTCAACTCGATTATCGTGTAGCGCATGTGATACTCCCGGACTTTGAAGTCTCGATCAGGCCAGGTGTTCGTGAACCGACCGGCGCGCCAGTTCCAGGTGCGTAACCAGCGCTTCCTTTGCCGTACTCAGGTTGCCCGTCTCGATCGCGTCGAGAATGTCGGAGTGATCCGCGTAGTGGGAGTAATCGTGGGCGATCACAGAGGAAATAAGAAGAACCTTCTCAAAGAACGTCATGTATACCTCCCGGAGGTAGGTGTTCTCGCATTTTCCGCACAGCAGCAGGTGAAAGCTGTCCTTCCTGGAGAACGCGCGCATCTCTTCACGGGTAAGGTCCCTGTTGGCGTACTTCCGGTCTATCGCGCGCCAGTTCCCCATCTCTTCCGGTGTGATAGTTTCGAACACCGCCTCCAGGATCGCCAGTTCGAGCTTGGTACGAACAAAGAAAATGTCGTCCACCTCTTTATCGGTGAACGTCTTGACGTAGTATCCGACACGGGGGCTGACCTCAACCATTCCCCGCGCGGCGAGCTTGTTCAGCGCGTCCCGGATCGGCGTGGAACTGGTTCGAAACTCGTCCGAGAACGCTTTGATGCTGATCCGCTCTCCGGGTTGAATCTCGTTGTTGATGATTCTGTCCTTGACGATCTCCGCGACGCGATCGGACAGAGTGGTGTTGAATACATCGGTTTTTACCTGGTCGGTTTTCTGTACTTCGCTCATCAGTTTATGTTCCGAATAACCGCAGTATACTATATTTACCTCCACGTCGAGAAGGTCGTTATGCCTTACTGTTTTAATTAGAAATAATTCCCTTTCCGTCAATCGAAAAACATTAACCTTCATTTAAAGAAAAAACTTGACAGCAGCGGAATTCGGTTGCACGAGGATATCTGATGCATCAGATATCAAAGAACGCGCGATGAAAGGAGGTCGCATGAATACCGATTTTATGCCGTTTCCCCGGGAGGAGCTCGACCGGCGACTCGACCGGGTCCGCCGACGCATGGAGGAACTCCGCATCGACGCGTGCGTGGTTACGAGTCCTGAGAATATCTTCTACCTGACCGGCCTGGACCACTTCGGCTACTTCGCGCCGCACTTACTGGTGGTACCTCGTGAAAACGATCCGCGTCTCGTGGTGCGGCAGATGGAGCACGTGGCGGTGGAGGCGATGCTGACCAACGCCCGGTTCGTGGGGTATCTCGATCACGAGAGTCCCGCCGACCACGTGATTCACCAGATCCGGGAAATGAAACTCGATGCGGGACGGCTCGCCATGGAGCGCCGAACGATGTTCGCGCCGCTGGAAAACAGCCTGCGGATCTACGAGGGGTTGCACGAGGCGGAGTGGACCGACTTTTCCGACGAGATTGACCGTATCCGGATGGTTAAATCACCGCTCGAGATGAA
>SLRR01000106.1 GCA_007130865.1 Spirochaeta sp.
CTTATTTCACTGCTGGATCTGATGCGAAGGCATTGGAGTCATTCATGAACCGCCGTATACGGAACCGTACGTACGGTGGTGTGAGAGGACGGCGGGGGTAACCCCGCCTCCTACTCGATACGCCGGCACAACGCAGGAAAGAAACAAAATCAAGACGTTTTCGGCGAGTTCTCAATGTGGTGATAGATCCCTGCCGTAATTGTCTCAGGGGTTGACTTTTCCGTGTGGATACTTATAGTTCCTTGGACTTTCGGCTGAGGTCGCAGGAGGGTTTCATGGACCAACGGTTTATCAAGAAAATGAAAAAGCAGCTCGAGCAGATGAAAACTGAGATTCTTGAGCAGCTCATGGCGGAGGATGAAGAGTTTCGGGCTATGGCGGGGTCCAGTGATACCAAAGACCTGGTTGACGTGGCCAGCAATGATATCGACAAAAAGATGCTCAGTGCTCTGGGTCAGCAGGAGCTCAAGAAACTGAGGCTCATTGAATCTGCCCTGGCGCGGATCGATAACGGCAAGTACGGGATCTGTCTCAAAAGCGGGAAACCGATTCCGAAGGAACGGCTGGAAGCGATCCCGTACGCTTTGTACCGGGTAGAGTATCAGAACGAGCTGGAACGGAGAAACCGATAGATATAGCGATCACGCCACAGCATCCACACGGGAAGGTCTAAACTGTTGGTTCTCCACCGCCGATATAATAGGTGGAGGAACTGGTATGGACAGTGGTGCGACATTGGCTATTCGCAACGGCTCTATCCCATTTACCGACCTGGTTCGGGCCGGCGTCAGTTCCCGGCCCGTATCAATGCCTCTTGCGGGTTCTGCCTATACACGATTGGAGTACGTCGCCGGCGTACCTGCTTCCCCCGGGGATCAGGGGTATTCACTTGTTCGACTCAAAGCGCTGGACGCGCTGATTGCACGGATCCGTGGTGCTCAGGAAGCCGCGGAGGCCCGATTTGCCCTGGAGGATCCACTGCAGGCGCAGGAGGAGCTGCTCGAGGAAGTATCTTTACGGATAGTGGACGACTTGAAGTGGAACAGGCTGGACTCACGCCTGCTCGACGGATTCCTCGTGGACATGACCGCCTGACAATGACGCAGAGCCGTTATCCTTCCTGACGGTTCCTTCATTCACCAATATCGATTAATCAGATCGCGGCTATCAGATAGTAGCTCCGTCGCTTTGGAGCGGATTATTCATCCGTTCCCGTTCGATCGTGGTGAGCGGTCCGTGACCGGGAAAGACTCTCGTTTCCTGGGGAAGCGCAAAGAGGCGATCCGTCACGGACTTCATGATCTGCTCGCCGTCGCCATCGGGGAAATCGCTCCGTCCGATAGTATTGAAAAACAGAATGTCACCGGTAAACACAGCCTGCCGTGACTCGCTGTAGAAGCAGGAACTTCCAGGACTGTGGCCGCCTGTGTGCATCACGGTCAGATCCGTATCAAGGATCGCGTCGCCCTCTTTAAACGTGAACTCGGGATCCGGGAGTTCGTCTCCGAACGATTCAAAAGCGGACAGGGCGTTTTCTCCCAGGCTGTCGAAGATCTCGTGGTTTACCGAGTACCCTGCATTTCCGATAAGGTGCACATCCGCGCTGTGGATGCCCACGGGAACATGGTGCGAACGGCCGGTATAGTGTTCCTGGATTCCCCTTGCTGCGGAGGTGTGGTCAATATGCCCATGTGTGAATACAATAGCCTGCGGGATGAGGTTCATCGTTTCAAGGCGCTGCACGATCGCCGGTGTATCGGCTCCGGGATCGATCAGGATGCATTCTTTCTTTCCCGTAGATACCACGTATGCGTTGGTGAACATCGAGCCGACAATGATACGGTTTATGAGCATTACCGATGAGGATACACCAATCACTGAAGGGGATCAACGGTGAACTTTTTCTCATACCTTCTTTCAGTCGTCGCAGCAGCGGCGCTGTTTTACGTAGCGATCCCCGGGGCGGGAGCGTTTCTCGTCCGTCACCGGTGGCGACGTTTTCGCGTGGCAGTTCTGGAGAGCACCACTTTTCCGGAGCTGCGGTACGGTGTGCCTCAGGAACCTTCCCGGTATCGGTTTTTTGGACGTCTGGAAGCGGTGCAGGGAGAGGACCGGATCTGGCTTGAGAACGAGGGAGTCTCCGTTGGAGTCGATCTCCTGAACGTTCCTATATTTCTTATTCCGGGGATCGCGAGGCGTTCACGCAGCTATCCCGATGAAACGCCACGGATCTTATACTGGCGGGAAATAACCGCCCTCGCCGAGGGGACCCGTTTCTACGTGGCGGGACGCGTCGTGGAGGAGTCGGGGGACTATTTTTTTCTTGGTCATGAGGATCATCACCCGCTGGTGATCATCTACGACGGACCGGAACACTCCTTTTTCAAGCGGACGATCTGGACCGGGCGACAGAGGAACGAGTACTGGAATCACCTGACTGTACCGGCGCTGACCGGCGGATTTCTGGCACAGCTGCTGATCGCGGTGATCAGTATCGGGGAAAGTCGCCTTGCAACGCTGATAGCTGTTGTAGCAGCCCTGGTTCCGGTATTACCCTTGGTACCACCCGGCGTCGTGGGATACTACTTTTATCGCAGAATTTGGCGTGCCGCCCGCCGCCGCCGGGCCGTGCGGGACGTTGTCCGCCTCGGCACCGGACGTTCGGAAGCGCGGGACTTGATCGCCCGGAGCGTGGGAAAACACGTGTGGCTGCAGGAACTGTTTGCGGTGTTCCTGCTGCTTCTGGGGATCGCTGCCAACGGGTATGGGATCGCGGTGATCCTGGCTCTGACCCTGTTCGCTCCGTAGCGAGATTACGCTTTCTTATTGCGTGCGTAATTAACGGTAAGTTTTCGTCCGCGAAACTCGTAGCCGTTGTACGCATCGATCACTTTGTCCGCGATCTCATTGTCTACTTCGACAAATGAGTAGCTGTCAAGAATCTTGATCTGCCCTATCTGCTCGCCCGTGACTCCCTCGAGCTCCGTCAGCAGGGCGACAAAGTCCTTCGGGTAGACACGGCGGTTCTTACCTACGCTTACAAAGAGCGTCTGCTGATCGCCCGAGACAGGATCTCCCGGGCCCCCATTGGAGCCGTCTCCGTTGTCACGGGATGATGGTGCGACCTCGGCGGAACGCCGTCCCGCTCCTCGCCCACTGCCGGAGCGCTCAACACTACCACGGCTGCGGTCGGATCGGCTTCTGCGGCCGGAACGAGCGCCGTCGCCTTCGACGAACTGCTTGATCAGGAACGCGGTGAAATACGCCCGGGAAAAGACGGAGACGTTCTTCTTAAAAAACTTCTTGTACTCGTTCATCTCGTGGGGGTCCATTTCGTCGTGGATGCTCCGCACGATCTCTTCCAGCGATTCTTTGAGGGATTCCGGATCATTGATGTACCGGTATCTGGCCATGGTGTAACTCCCTTCATGGAACTAAGTGTACTGGAGGTAATACAGCGATCACAGATCACAAATGGAAGGTGCGTCCCGCACAGTCACGGGCACGCGTCAGTTTCCGGGAGTGAACCGCGTAAAACCTCAAGCCTTGGTGAGTAACCGCCCTCTGAAACAACCGGCACCGTGCAAAAAGGCACAAGAAACCACTCCGTCGGAGCGGGGAAGCCTGGTTCCGCAAATGCGCGAACGGCGCTGCCGGAACTAAAGGCCGGAAGATGCTCACCGCTCGCATCGTATGTCCCGTGACCCGCTTTGTCAAGAAACGATCAAGAGCGGTCGACGGTAACGATATGAGGATAATCAGGGCCGCTCTCCTGGCGGCTTTCCTGGCAACGTGGATTGTATCGGTTCTCCCCGCAGATGAGGCGGTTCTTTTTACGTACAGCCATCGGGAGGGGGAACAGTATCGGATAGTCGGAGTCAACCGCCAGCGGATATTCGTGAACGGCCGGGAAGAGGGTGAGGGAGAGGTGCTGACCCGTGTCCAGATAAAACTGCTGCCGGATCGGGAAGTATATGCGCGCTACCAGGTTTCAGAGGAAACCGCGGCCGGTCGGGATCTCTTTGCTTCAGACCGGGAATACGACGTAACGTTCCGTCAAAGTCCACAGGGAATCCAGACGGTACCAGCCGACTCCTTTGTACCGCAAGTCCGGAACGTCCCGACCTTTCCGGAACACGAAGTGAGCCCCGGAGATACCTGGCGCAGTCCCGGCATCGAGGTATACGACTTCAGGGAAGGATTTGAGATCCAGGATCCTGTACGGATACCGATCGATGTTGATTACGAGTATCTTGGCCCGGCCGAGTTTGAGGGACGCCGGTACGACGTTATCGGGATGCGGTACAATCTCTTCCATCGCCCCGGACCTCACGCGCCGGAAGCGGATGAGATACGGCTGATGACCGCCCGGTTCTCTCAGCGGTTGTACTGGGACACGTTCGCCGGACGTCCGGCGTACTACGAGGAGACGTACAACCTCTTCATCCAGTTCACCGATGGTACTCGTGTGGAGTACCGGGGTACCGCCGATGGACGCGTGGTGGACGCTCCGGAGCTCGACCGGGACGCAGTCCGTGAGAGCATCGCGCGTTCGATCATCGACGAGAATCTTGAGGACGCCACGGTCCGGTCCGACGAGGACGGTGTGACGATCGCTCTGGAGGATATTCGGTTTGAGCCGGACTCGGCGGAGCTGATGGAGTCGGAACTGGTGAAACTGGACTGGCTCGCCGCGATATTGCGGGAACACCCGGATCGAGACGTGCTCATCACCGGCCATACCGCGCTCGCCGGGACACCGGAGGGCCGGCAGCACCTGAGCGAAGAACGGGCCGCAGCAGTGGGGGAGTTTCTGATCGACGCGGGTGTACGGACGCGCGACCAGCTGATGTACCGCGGGCGCGGTGCGGAGGAACCGGTAGCTCCAAACGACACTGTAGAAGGCCGCCGCCGAAACCGCCGCGTGGAGATTACTATTCTGGAAAATTGAGGTTCCAGCGGGAGTTCTCAACGCGGGATGCGCTTGGACGTCCTGCGATGGGAACACTCCGGCTTGGCGCAGTTTACTGGCAATTCCGGCGTCGGAACGATATATTTCTCTCGTGGCTGACAAGCTTCTCCGTACCGCAGCAGTCGTTCTGCTCACACTCTTTGTAACGGGATGCCCCAACGGGCCGTTTTCTTCGGACTCCTCCGGGATAGCGACCTCGACGGTGGAACCGGACGATCCGTATTATCTGGACGGTTCCCAGTGGTACCTGAAGATGACCAACGTGGCTGAAGCGTGGCAGTTGGTAGCGACCCAGGAGAACGCCGGGCGGGCCCGCGTTGCGAGTGTGGCGGTGATCGACAGTACTGTAGAAACGACGCACGACGATCTGAGCTCGGTTATCGCCGATGGTGGAGCGCAGTTTCTTACAGACGCGAGCGAGGGCGAAAAGCTTCCGGATGATCACGGGACGCACGTGGCCGGCCTCGTTGGTGCTCGCGGAGGGAACGGGATCGGTGTAGCGGGCACCGCGTATAACGGGTATCCCCGTGTTCTGGTGCCGGTGATTGGTATAGCGAGCCTCCCTAGTAACGGCAACGGTTCTCTCGGTGATCTCGCGGACGCTATCCGATACGCCGCGGGAATCCCCGTAAACGGAAAACAGCTGGATACACCTGCGGACGTGATCAATATGAGCCTGGGCGTCGCAGATCTTGCGGAGGACGCCCGGAGTTTTTTACACGCGGCGATTCTGGATGCAGCCGCCCGAGATATAGTGATCGTCGCGGCGGCCGGTAATGGCGAACCGGGAAGACCGGTTCTCGATTATCCCGCCCGCTTTCCGGAAGTGATCTCCGTGGCATCGATCGACGCCGATCGCGAGCTCTCGTCCTTCTCCCACCACGGTCCGGACCTGGACGTGGTGGCTCCCGGCGGTATCAAACGGACCTCCTCGGGTGGATTTTCGTTGATCCTCAGTACGATAACGGGCAACGGATACGGAGAAGCCGCGGGGACTTCGATGGCAGCCCCTCAGGTCGCGGCGATCGCGGCGTTGATCCGTGTGGTCAATCCGGACCTTTCGGCGTCCCAGGTAAGAACGATCCTTCATAATACCGCTATCGATCTTGGCGAGCCGGATCGGGACGATACGTTCGGGTACGGCCTGGTCGACGCAAACGCTGCGATACGGCGCGCGCTCAACCTCGGTTCCGATACTGTTCTGCGTGGACGTTCCACTGAGCTCGAGCCTGCGCGGACGTTCGCCCTAGATCCTGCTTCGATCCAGTGGAGTCCAGGTCAACCGCGGACCGTTCTCGTGCGCTTTGATCCGGACCACCTCAACACCCTTGGTATTACCGATCCCGTTGAGTACGTTCAATCCGCTACGGGGATACCCGCGTCGGGTGACGAGAATCTGGTGCGGCTTGTTGTCCCGGAGGACCGGGACGGTCGGGCCGTGCTGGAACAACTCAACGCGCTCGAGGGCGTGCGCATCGCGGTGCAGGACCGGGTGATCGCCTGGCGTTGACGAGAGCCGGGATGTCGGCGATCAAAGGGAAATCGCCTGGCGTTGACGAGAGCCGGGATGTCGGCGATCAGACCGGCTCGGTTGGTTTACCCGTGGTCCCGGGGAGCCGGCAAAAGATCTCTTGCGGAAACATACTCCCCTGCACTACGGTTAGCCCACGGCAGCTCCGCGCGACGTGATCTGCGGTACCGTACGGTCACGACGTGTGTGCTGTCGATAAAATAAAATGAATAGAGAGATTGCTTCATTATGAACGTACCTTTCCCCCGGCGCGCGGAAACGTTCCTCTTCCGGTTTCTGGAGGAGAATCCCCGGATCGCCGAGGACCGGGAGTTTACGACACGACTCGCCGTAACGTTTCCGGCACTCTACCGCGTTTTCTTTCGTCTGTACGCTGCGCACGAGGACGCATTCACGTGGTTTGAAAAGCTGTTGCTCATGCTCTGGGACAAACGTCTCGCCCGCGACGATCGTCTGCGGGAGATCGATCGAGACCGTGTGGACCGTGGAAGCTGGTACCGTGACGGAGACCTCCTGGGCATGCAACTGTACGCCGACCGTTTTGCCGGCACGCTAAGAGGCATTGAAAGCGAGCTCGACTATTTTGATGACCTTGGCGTCAACGCGCTGCACCTGATGCCGCTTCTTCGTACACCGGAGGATCACAACGACGGCGGGTATGCGGTGTCCGACTACGGAGCCGTACAGGAGTCTTTGGGAACGATGGACGATCTTCACGCGCTTTCCGAGACGATGCACCGGCGCGGTATGGTGCTCGTTCTCGACTACGTGCTGAACCACACCAGCGACGAACATCCCTGGGCACGGCAGGCGCTCGCCGGCGATACGACGAAGCAGGACTACTACTTCATGTTCGTGGACAGGGTGATTCCCGATATGTACGAGTCGGCGATGCCGGAAGTGTTTCCCGAGACTGCGCCGGGCAACTTCACCTGGAGAGCCGAAATCGATCGATGGGTGATGACGGTGTTCCACGCCTACCAGTGGGATTTAAATTACTCCAACCCCCGGGTTTTTCTCGAGATGGCGGCGATTCTCCTGGACCTGGCAAACCGTGGTGTGGATATCCTCCGCCTGGACGCGGTGCCCTATCTCTGGAAGCGGATCGGTACGAGCAGCCAGAACCTGCCGGAGGCTCATCTTCTCGTACAGCTTCTGAACGGCTGCGCACGGGTAAGTACCCCCGGTGTGGCGTTCATCGCGGAGGCGATCGTTCAACCCCGGGAAATCGCCCGGTACTTTGGAGAGGGGGGCGCCGCCGGGCGCGAGTGCGAGCTCGCGTATAACGCGTCGCTCATGGTGCTGCTCTGGGATGCGATCGCGACCCGCCGGACCGAGCTCCTCCGACGCGGCCTCCGGGAGCTTCCGCAGCCACCCCGGGACAGCGCGTGGCTCAATTACGTGCGTTGCCACGACGATATCGGACTCGGTTACGACGAAGAGCACCTCCGGGAACAGGGTTGGGACCCGGGGATGCACCGAGATTTTATCGTGAGATATTTCACCGGAGAGTACCCGGGCTCACCCGCCAGGGGTGCACGCTTCATGTACAATCCAAAGAATGGCGACGCGCGTATCAGCGGTACAGCGGCGAGCCTTGCCGGCGTAGAAACCGCTCTTCTCACGGACGATCCGGATCTCCTCACCCGGGCGGTCGACCGGCATATAGCGCTCCACGGGATCGTACTTTCGCTGGACGGTATCCCCGTTATCTACGCCGGGGATGAGTTGGGTCTGTGCAACGACTACTCATTCCGGGACGAACCGCACCTGGCCGGCGACAACCGGTGGATGCACCGACCCCGGATCACTCCTGAGGAGCGACTTGGACGGACGCGGAACGGTACCGTGGCACACCGGGTGTTCGGTCGCCTGCGGTCACTGATCGAAGTTCGTCGGGCTACTCCGGCGTTGCGGAGTAATTCGGTCCCGGAAGTCATCGTCACGGAGAACCCGCATCTCCTGGCGTATCTCCGGGTAGGGCCGGACGGTCGATCGGTACTGGTGGTGGTCAATTTCGACGAGCATGCGCACCTGGTGAGCAACGACCTGCTGGAACAGGCCGGCTTCGGTCAAGGAGGTGAGGATCTGGCGCACAATACGACTTACGGAGCGGGACCCTTCACACTCGGTCCCTGCCATTTCGTCTGGCTCAACCACCAGTAACTGAGTCGGTCCAGCGACGGACGTACCGGTCTATCTCCTTGAACTTCCGTTTCAGTCCGTTGTCGTTCATATATCGAACCATTCCGAATACCGGTCGCTCCGCCCAGGGGCGGTCGTGCTTGCCGAAGCACCAGGCAACACCGGCGTAACCGTTGGGGTCGCGGCCGTCCAGCTGCCACCGGTCGTTCATCTCCAGGGCGATCGAATAAGCGTCCTCCGGGTCCTGTGTCCACTCGAGGATTTTCTTTCCCCAGTACATGCGCATGTACCCGTGCATCCTGCCGCTTTCCACCATCTGCCGCTGCGCGGCGTTCCAGTACGGATCCTGGGTCTCCGCGTTTTCAAGTTGCCGGGCGGTGTACAGCGCGGGTCGATTATCGCCACTGTGCTCATGCAGCGTCCTCCGAGCCCAGTCCGGAAGTGCAGAGAATCGGTCGTAATCCCGGTTGTACCAGACGAAATTTATCGCCAGTTCCCGCCGTACGATCAGTTCCTCCAGGAAAGACTCGGTGCTTTCCGTGATCTTCGGATCCTGGTGGTGTTCCGCGAACTCCTTTGCACGCAGCGCTATCTCAATCGGCGAGATCTGTCCAAAGTGCAGGTACGGGCTTAACCGGGAGGTCCAGTCCCGGTCGGGAACGTTTCTCAGCTCGTTGTACTGCAGGAGTCGTTCCTCCAGGAAATCCTGTAATGCCTCCCGGGCACGGTCCTCTCCGCCAGGGGGTTGACCACCGGAATCGTCGGGATCAGACTCGGTGAAGTCTCGGAGTTCCTGTTCGGACGGAAACGTAGAGTCCCCGGGAGCGAGCCGGTCCGCCATCCAGTAGTCCTGATGCGACAGGGTGGTGAGAAACGCATCCCGCGACTCCCGGATCTTGCGACGAAACGTGGCAGCGGAGTATTCTTCCCTGGGACTCGCCGTCTCGACGGGAATCACCGCGTTGGTGTCTACCTCAACCAGGGGACAGTTGATCGATTCTGCAAGGGACCGGCGCCAATCACGCAGTATTCGCGTATATCCCCGGTCAGTCACGACGGTAGACGCATGCCGCGCAAGTGTCCGAATCACGGTCCGGGGATCGCCCTGGTGCAGTGAGAATGGTATTCCCCGGGACCGCAGCTTCTCGGCTGCTGCGCCGACACCTTCAAGCAGGAAGCGGTAGTGTCGTCTGGATGCTGCGGGGAAGTCGGAGACAAGGACGAAACACACCTGTAACGGTACCTGGCGGTAATTGGCGAGGTGAATCGCGTATTCCAGCGCGTGATTGCTGCCGGCTCGTACGGCCGACTGCATCCAATAGATCACAGGCGCGTTCCGATCGTAGAGATCGGCGGCCGGTGTATTCAGGAATTGCACTCGCGGGTTTGGTGGCATACCATTGAATATATCGTTTGTATAAGGTTACGTGAAATGAGGGCGCTGCGATGAAGAATCCCGGACCGGCGATACTGGTGGTGGACGACGACCCGGTAGCGGTGGAACTGATCCAGGTTGCACTCCATGCGCACGGCATGGATAACGTCGTACTCTGCACCGATTCGAGAAACGCCACCTCTTTGGTGGAGACCACACCTCTGGCGGCGGTCCTGCTGGACCTCTTCATGCCGGAGGTGTCGGGGTTCGAGATCCTGGAGTACATCGTTCAGAACCAGCCGGATCTGCCCGTGATTGTTCTGACCTCCAACGACAGTATTGACGCGGCGGTGCGATGCATGCGGATCGGCGCGTTTGATTTCATGGTCAAGCCGGTGGACAGAAACCGTCTCGTCAGCGCCGTTAACCACGCACTCCGCGTCCGGGACCTGGAGGACCGCCTCACCCTTTTTACAACGGATGGAACGGAGGTATCCGGTCCGCGTCGTCCGGAACTTTTTGAGGCGATAATCACGCGCTCTCCCCGGATGGAAGCGATCTTCCAGTACGTGGAAGCGATCGGCCCGAGTCCGCGGGCGGTTCTGATAACCGGTGAGAGCGGGACCGGCAAGGAGTTGCTCGCCCGGGCGATTCACGACGCGAGCGTCCGGAGCGGACAGTTTGTGCCGGTGAACGTGGCGGGACTGGACGACGTGATGTTCTCGGACACGCTTTTCGGGCATACCCGGGGTGCGTTCACCGGCGCGGACCGGTCTCGGTCCGGCCTTGTGGAAAAGGCGAGCCAGGGAACTCTCTTCCTGGACGAGATTGGAGACCTGGAGCTCTCCAGTCAGGTCAAGCTTCTGCGGCTCCTGCAGGAAGGGGAGTTCTACCCTCTGGGCAGCGACGAGCCCAGCAGGGTGAATCTCCGTGTTGTAGCGGCCACGAACGTTGATCTCACGGCCAGACAGAAGAGCGGTGCGTTTCGGCGGGATCTTTATTATCGCCTGGTATCGCACCTCATCAACGTCCCGCCCCTGCGGGAACGCCCGGAAGATATCCCTGTACTATTGGATCACTTCGTTGAGGAAACCGCGCGGTCCATGAACCGTGAACCACCGGTGATACCGCCCGATATCCGTGCAGTCCTGCAGGAATACGAGTTTCCCGGAAACGTACGGGAGCTTCAGGCGATCGCCGCCGACGCGGTGAGCCAGGCGCAGGGCAGGACGCTGCCGACGGATGTCGTCCGGCGTTATCTTCGCCTTCACGGTATGGAGGACATGGTTCCACCTTCGGAGACCGCCCGGTTTACGTGGAACGGATCCTTTCCGACGCTTCAGGAAGCGGAGGATTTTCTGATCATGGATGCGCTGGAACGGTGTGACGGAAACCAGACCGCCGCCGCGCGTTTGCTTGGAGTGGCCCAGTCCACTTTGAGTCGACGCCTCAGAAAACAATCGATGCAAGACGCATGAATATGCGTTTTGCATCGGCGCTGCCATGCGATTTGCATTCAACCTGTTTTTTACCTGAGTCCGACAGCTACACCCGGCGCGCCGACAGAGACGATATCCCTGATAACTGTCTACAGCACAGATAGATAAAAAATAAATTTCGTAGTTTTACACGCAGAGAAGCTCTTGGCATGCATATTGCTGTTCATTGTTAAGACGCGGTGTGAATACATGCGAGTTAGTACAAAGGTAATAACATTTTAATAACAACGTAAAAATTTAAAAAACAATTAAAAATAAATTAAAAATATGACTCCTTTTTGGATACTTCAGCTGGAGTTGCAAACGTACGATATTCCGGGTATAAGTTCACAAGAGGAGCATAGCCGGATGAAGAGTAAAGGTGACTTTCCAAACTTGAACGAGAAGGATCCGGAAGGCTTGCGTCCCGACGGCAAACCCTATCGTGTGCTGGTCGTTGACGATTCGATGTTCGTTGCCAAGCAACTCGCACAGATTCTCACGTCCGCCGGATTCGAGGTCGTTGCTACCGCCGGCGACGGCGAAGAAGGCGTCGAGAAGTACAAGGAATTGCACCCGAATATAGACCTGGTGACGATGGATATCACGATGCCCAAGATGGACGGCGTCACGGCACTTCAGAAGATAATCGAGTTTGATAAAGCCGCGAAAGTCGTGATGATCAGCGCCCTGGGCAAGAACGACCTGGTCAAGAACTCGCTCATGATCGGTGCCAAAAACTATATAGTTAAACCTCTGGATCGTAAGAAGGTGCTCGAGCGGATTACTCTCGCCCTGAACTGATAGAACTTTGAATCGTTTCCGCTGGATCGCACCTCTTCTCTTTCACGCTTTTGCGGTAGTATTTCTCGTTACCACCGCGTCCTTCCTCCTTCTGCAGGTTATACCCGGCGACCCCGCGTCTGTGGTAGCCGGTCTGGACGCAGACGCCGCAACGGTGGAGCAGGTCCGACGATCCATGGGACTCGATGAACCGGTGCTTTCCCGGTACCTCACGTGGATAGGCGGCGTGGCTCGGGGGGAGTTGGGGGTCTCGTACCTTCAACGACGTCCCGTGGAGGAACTGATTCGCAGCCGGTTACCCGTAACGCTCCGACTCGCCGGGTACGCGCTCGCGTTCAGTATCGTAATGGGCCTCGGCATGGCTCTGTCGGCTTCCGTAACCGGTCCTGGTGAACGGGCGGTACGGCTTCTGGAGTACGGGGCTTTCGCGTTTCCGCAGTTCTGGGTAGCGCTGCTGTTGCTGTACGTTTTTTCGTTTCGTTTCGGATGGTTTCCAATGTTTGGAGCGGAAGAACCCGGCTCGATGGTTCTCCCCGCGATCGCGCTGGGACTTCCCAACGCTGCGGTGGTTTCGCGAACAGCGCGGGCAAGTCTGAAGGAACTGCTCCGGGGTAATCACGCTCTCGCCGCGCATGCCCTCGGGATACCGCGGCACCGGATCTTTCTTATTCACCTGCTGCCGCTGGCGATGATTCCCGTCCTGCCGGTACTCGCGATCCAGGCCGGCTACCTTCTTGCGGGAGCTATCGTGGTGGAACAGGTTTTTGCTCTGCCGGGTCTAGGACGGCTCACTCTTACGGCGATCGTTCAGCGGGATCTGCCGATAATTCAGGGCAGTATCGTAGTATTCGGTATCGTTTTTCCCCTGCTCAACGCGATCGCCGATCTCCTGGTGGGGCTGCTCTGGCCGCGATTGAGACGGAGCAGATCCGGATGAGCGGTATCGAGCGATCCCTGGTACGGGTGGACAACCTGGTTGTGATAAAGGAGAACGCTTCTCGCAGGGATACTCCCGGGGACGATCCGGAAATGTCCGGTACAAGACTCGTGGGGCCTCTGGACCTGACGGTAAAGCCCGGCGAGATACTGGGATTGCTCGGCGAGAGCGGTAGTGGAAAGACACTTACTTTGAGGGCCCTGGCGGGGGTCAATCCGGCGGGTCTTCATGCGTACGATCAAAACGGCCCATACCGTCCAGTTTACCGAAGTGCCATGGTTTTTCAGGATCCCATGGGGTACTTCAATCCGCGGTGGCGGGTCAGGCGATCCGTGGCGGAAGTCCTGAGGATCGTCCGGGGCGTATCCCGGCGCAACGTGCGATTCCGAACGGAAGAACTGCTCCGGGACGTCGGTCTGGCCGTGGAAGATGGGTCGCTGTTCCCCTTTGAGATGTCCGGGGGCATGATCCAGCGAGCGGCGATCGCGATCGCCCTGGCGGTGGACCCGCACGTTCTGCTAGCGGATGAAGCAACCAGTGCGCTGGATCCGACCACGCGGGACCGAATTCTGCAGTTACTCTGCCGCGTCGGACGTGAACGCCGAGCCGCTACCGTGGTGGTATCTCACGACGTCTCCAGCCTGGCGGAGGTGTCCGACCGGGTGATAATTCTGTACGCCGGTCAATCCGTGGAGGAAGGTGACCCCCGGCGGGTTCTTGCTCAGCCGCGACACCGGTACACGGATCTCCTGGTGCGCTCCCTTCCAGGAGACCACACCCGGGGGACGATCCTGCCGGAGATTCCGCCGGAACCGTTCGCGACCGGAGCGGATGTGACGGAACGGAACAGGGGGTGTCCTTTTACGGGGCGGTGTCCACGAGCAGATGAGCGATGCCGTGGTATAACACCGGAGTGGCGTGGAAACGACGCGCACCGATTCCGGTGTCATTATCCGGTTGAACCGGGAGAACAGCGGTGAGCGAAGCGGAGAACCTGATAACACTCACCGGGATTTACCGCCGTTTTCTCACGGGCCGCCGGGAACGGACCGTACTTCGAGACCTGGACTGCCGGGTACCGGCGGGTGCGACCCTCGGTATCCGTGGGTCTTCCGGTTCCGGCAAGACGACGCTCGCACGCATACTGGCAGGTCTGGACTCCGCTTACGAGGGACGTCGGGAGCTCGCGCCGGAGCTCGGGGCCAGGCAGGTGCAGATGGTGTTTCAGGATTCCCTGCAGTCGTTCAATCCGCGTCTCAAGATCCGCACCTCCCTGAAGGAGGCGTTTGTCGCCGGAGAAGGTGAGTCGTGGTTCGGTACCGACCCGGGACGGCTCGACGGTGCGCTGCACGACGCCTTGACCGAGGTAGGTCTGGATACGCATCTTCTTAATCGTACCCCGGGGCGACTTTCCGGTGGTCAACGGCAGCGCGCGGCGATAGCGCGAGCGCTTCTGATGAAACCGGTCCTTCTTATTCTGGATGAACCGGTGGCGGCCCTGGATCTGAGTATCCAGGCGAAGATTCTTAACGTGCTCCATCGCGTTCGGGAGGATTACCGGATGTCGATGGTGATCATCTCTCATGATCCGAACGTTCTGCACCATATGTGCGAGATGGTTTATACCCTGGAGGAGGGAAAACTATGGTTCGACTGATCGGTTTCGTTCTTATTGCGCTTTCCCCTGTGCTGTCGGGTTCGATAGACGCGGTTCTTGCGGCGGGGCGCGGCGAGTCGGCAACGCCTGTGCGGGAACGGCTCGTTTTCGGTCTTTCAGGAGACCCGGATACGCTCGATCCTCACGGGACTACGGGAACGCTGACGTTCCAGACGATGCGCAGCGTCTACGATACGCTGGTGGAGCCCGACCGGGACGGGGAGATAGTGCCGGCCCTGGCGGAATCCTGGGAAGTTCACGATGAGGGGCTGCGCTGGGTATTTCACCTCCGCTCCGGCGTTGTGTTTCATCACGGTCGGAGGCTTTCCGCGGAAGATGTAAGAGCCACGCTTGAACGCCTGCGGGATCCCGATTTTGCCTCACCCAGCGCCCACGAATACTCTGCGATCGAGGCGATCAACACACCCGACGACTCCACCGTGGAACTTGTGCTATCGGAACCTTATGCGCCGCTTCTTGCCACGCTCGCGTCGGGTTGGTCCGCGATCCTCCCGGCGGATCTCCTGCAGCAGAATCACGACTTTGGTTCTCGACCGGTGGGAACCGGTCCGTTCCGTTTTGAGCGGTGGGTTCGGGACAGCGAGATTTTACTGACCCGGAACAGCGACTACTGGCAGCAGGGGCTGCCGTATCTTGAAGAAGTGCAGTTTCGGATCATCACGGAGCAGGCGGTTCTGGCGCAGGCGCTCCTGGCGGGACGTATCGATGTAGCGGATATCGTGGTGGAACCGGAGCTCTCAATGCTTCAGGCGGCAGATAACGTGAAGCTCTACGAGTCTACTTCTGCCCTGGTGATGGTTCTTGCGATGAACACCCGTCGATCACCTCTGGACGATCTGGATGTACGACGCGGTATTAACGCGGCAATCGACAAGCAGGCGATTATGGACACCGCGTACGCCGGTGGTGAGGTGGTTGGTACGTTTATGGACGTATCCAACCCGTACTACGTCGACTTCACGGATCTGCATCCCTACGATCCGGACTTCGCGAGACAGGTTGCCGGGAAGATCGAGGGTACCCGCGAGCTGGTGATATCGCTTCCCCAGAACTTTGAGCCTCACGTCCGCGCCGGAGAGATGTACCACGAGATGCTCCGCAATGCAGGGTTTCGCGTGCGGACTCAGCTCGTAGACTGGTCCACGTGGTTGTCCGACGTGTATCGAGGCGGACAGTTCGACCTGACCGTGATCGGTCATACCGGTAAGCTTGATCCCCACGGCCGCCTTGCACAGTTCGGAACGGCCGACACCTACGTCGGATGGGTAGACACGCCGACGGCGGAAGCGATCGACGCGGCCCGGGTGGAACAGGATCCGGAAATACGCCGCGAGCTTTATACCATTGCGCTGCGACGTATGGCGGAACAGCTGCCTTTCGTGTTCGTGGGCAGCCCCTACTCGTATGTCGGGCTGAACGCGGATCTCACGGGATTCTACATGGACAGCCAGTTGGATACGGCGGACCTGCGGAGCGTCCGGTTTGAGAGCCGCTGAACGCCGGATATCCGCCTTTTTTGCGCTGGCCACGCTCTTTCTGATCGGTCTGGCGTCGATGCTCGCGGATATTCTCGTGCAGGACCCGTTAACGCAGAATCTTGGTGCGATACTCGTCCCGCCTTTGTCCACGGGGCATCTCCTGGGGACCGATCATCTTGGCCGGGACGTGCTCAGCCGCCTGTTGCACGGCGGCCGCAGCTCCCTGTTCGTCTCGATCGGATCCGCCGGGATCGCCGCGGTAATCGGAACGATGCTGGGCATGGTCTCCGCCGTGGACCGGCGGGGCCGGCTCGACCGCGTCCTGCAGATCGGCAACGACGCGATTCTTGCTTTTCCCACGATACTTCTGGCGATAACGGTAGCGATCGTGTTCGCCCCGGGAAGATACCAGGTCATGTTGACCCTGGCTGTCGTTTTTTCACCGGTGCTGTATCGCGTTTCCCGGGTAGAGGCACGCCGCGTGATTCAACGGGAGTACTACCAGGTTTCACGCATGATCGGTACCAACCGTTTTACTCGTACCGTGCTCCACCTTCTGCCAAACGTACTTCCGCAGGTTCTCGTGCAGGGAGCCAGCCTCGCGGCGATCGCGATCGGAACCGAAGCGGCCCTCTCTTTTCTTGGACTCGGTACCCAGCCGCCGCATCCCAGCTGGGGGCTGATGCTCAACGACGCGCGCCGGTACCTGGTGCAGGCTCCGTCGCTCTCCCTTTTCCCCGGACTGGCGGCGGCGCTCCTGGCTTTCTGTTTCCAGTATATGTCGGATTACCTGGCGGAGAAGTTTCACGCAGTGGAGTAACCTCGGCAGGATCGATAAAGACGGATTGGCGGGTGTGTTGCTTTACCCCCGCCGGAGCTTACGCTAAAATTGAACCATGATAGTTATTCGATCTCCCAGGAAGATAGCAGTGATCGCCCTGGTACTGGCCGCCGGCTTCATCGTAAACGTCGCGTCCGACCTGCCTGAGGAAGGGCAGGACCGCTTTGATGCGTTGCAGCGCAGCGCCCGTGAAGCTTATCAGGAAGGAGCGTTGCCTCAGGCGCTGGAATACTACGACCTGATGCAGGAAATGGTCCCCGAGAGCGGTGAAGTAGCCTATAACCGTGGATCGATTCTCCTTGATCTGGGACAGTATGAGGATGCCGTTCAGGCGTTCACGGAAGCGGAAGGTCTGGAGTTCGAACAGGACTTTAAGCAGGCGTCGCTCTACCATAACCGCGCAACAGGATACACCGCCCTGGGCGAGTACGATCGTGCGCTCTTTGATTACGACCGTGCCTACGATATCGACCCGGAGGATGCCCGGATTCTTAACAACCGTGGAGTAGTTCTTCTCCGGCTGGGCGACCGGGACGAGGCTATCCGCAGCTTTGAGTTTGCCCGGGAGCTTGACCCGGGGTACGCCGATCCCGTTTTTCATCTTGGTACGATCAGCTACGACGAGGAAGAATACGAGATCGCTGTAAGTCTCTTCTCCGACGTTCTGGAGATAGACGCGAATTACGGGGGCGCTCGTTTTAACAAGGGTAACGCGCTGTATCATGCGGGACGGTACCGGGACGCCCTTGAAGAATTTCTGTACCTCCATCGGGAAGACCCGGAGAACGAGGACGTCCTTGTCAACCTCGGGCTGAGCGCGCTCGCAGCGGCCTCCGGGGAACCCGGAAACGATGACGACTCGTGATCGCGATGCGGGACGGATCGTTCTCGTAATCAACAGCGGTAGTTCCTCTCTGAAGTACGAAGTGTACGAGATGCCCCGGGAGAGAAGCCTCGGAAAAGGCGTCGTGGAGCGTATAAGCCAATCCGGGAGCTTTCTGAGGCAGTCCGGTTGGAACGGAACAACCGAGATCGTGCGGGACGCGCCGGACCACGGGACCGCGCTCACGATGATGGCGGAAGCGCTCACGGATGGCCGGAATGGTATACTCGGCAGCCTCGACGAGGTCTGGGGTGTGGGACACCGCGTTGTTCACGGTGGCGAGAAGTACGCCGAGTCGGTGTTGATCGACGATGCGGTTATTGACGCGATCGAGGAAAATACCGAGCTCGCACCGTTGCACAACCCGGCCAATCTCATGGGGATCCGGGAAGCGAAGCGCGTGTTTCCCGGGTGTCCCCAGGTCGCGGTATTTGACACCGCGTTTCACCAGACGTTGCGACCCGCGGCGTACCTCTACGGGCTTCCCCGGGCACTTTACGAGAAGTACAGGATCAGGCGCTACGGATTCCATGGAACATCCCACCGGTACGTGGCAAACCAGGCGGTCCGCTTCGCCAAGCGTTCGATCGATAATACCAACGTTATATCCTGCCATCTGGGTAACGGCGCATCGATAACAGCGATCGAGAATGGACGCTCCGTGGACACTTCGATGGGGTTCACTCCGCTGGAAGGGCTCATGATGGGTACGAGGAGCGGGGATCTTGATCCGTCCATAATCTTCTACCTGCTGGAACGGGGGTACTCACCGGAGGACCTGAACCGGATGTTCAACAAGGAGAGCGGTCTCCTGGGACTGTCCGGTATCTCCAACGATTTGCGAGACCTGGAGGAAGCGGCGGAACGGGGAGACCGCAACGCGATTGACGCTCTCGATGTATACGCGTATCGGGTAAGAAAGTTTATCGGTGCCTACGCGGCGAATATCGTAAAGGTGGATATCCTGGTCTTTACCGGTGGTATCGGGCAGTACGGGACACGTATGCGTGAACGGATCTGCAACAGGCTCGAAAACCTTGGGATCGTTATGGATTACCGCAAGAACCTTGAAAACGGGCCCCGGGAGGGGATCATCTCCAAGGAGTATTCCCCCACAACGATCATCGTGGAACCGACCAACGAAGAATTGCAGATCGCGATCGATACGTTCGAGCTGGGTGATCGCACCGTCGCATGACCGTACTCACTGTGCATGATCTACTGCTGTGGATGCGTTGCCGTCGTCAGTGGAGCCGTCAGTGCCGTCCAAAGCCGGGTCTCCGAAGCGCGCCGGTACCGCAGGATATGATCGGCATCGCGAACCTCCGGGAAACCGCCCGGGTGGTTACGTTCGGGACGGGGCTTTTCGGCGGATCCCACCGTGACCTGACACCGGAGATCGCCCGGGAAGAGAGAATCCCGGCGGTGGCATACGTTCTGGAGACCGTATCGAGTCCGGAGCTCCTCTCGTCGTGGGGTGCCGCCACGGACCGGGCGTTGGCGGACCATGAACCGTTTATCAACGGCCTTCTGAGAGCCGAGGATCTGACGTTCGTGATCGACCTGGGATGGTACCATTCGCGTACCGGAGGGTGGGAACTCGCGTTGTTCCGACCCGGCACAGGCCTGCGGGGGGCCTTTGAGGACGAGGCGGCGATCTGCGCGCTGACGTGCCGTAACCGTTATCTCCCGGTGAGCGCGATCCATCTGTACTACCTGGACAAAACGTGGCGATCCTCCGGGGTCATAAACTTCATGGACGCGGAGGGCCGGGAAGACTGGAAGGACGCGTTCCGCGAGAGCAACGTCACCGGGAAAGCAGAGCGCCGCCGTCGTCGTATCGAGCAGGAGATTCAGGATCTACGGGCTTATCTTCACGGGGAGAGTGTTATTTCTGAAGACTACCGGTGTCGGCAGAACTGCCGGTATTGCTCGCGGATCGCAGATACCGCGGATACCGCTGATACTGACGACGAGGCGCGCGCGGATGGTACGACCGGTACCGGGCGCGATTATTACGATGTGCTGACGCTGCACAAAGGGCGCCACATCGGTCGGGAGCTGCTCTCCCGGGGAATCCGGGATATCCGCGACATCGAGCCGGGGATGTGCAAACTTACGGATCGCCAGAAGATACAGATCGAGGTCGTGCGGTCCGGGACTCCGCATGTGGACGGTGAAAAGGTCCGCGCGTTTCTGGAGAACCTGGAATGGCCGCTGCTGTTCCTGGACTTTGAGGCGTATTCCCAGTCGGTGCCGCCCGTGGCCGGGGTGACGCCTTACGAGCACGTGCCGGTGATCGCCTCGATTCACCGGCAGGATACTCCCCGGGGGAAACCGGTAGAGAAGACCTACGCGATGTCGCCGGGACGCGACGAGCGGGCTGCGTTTTTTAACTGGCTCCTGGAACACCTGGAAGACCGGGGAACGATAGTGGTTTTCAGCCGACCCTTCGAAACTGCCATGGTAAGGCAGCTCGCGACCGCCGGCGGTAATGAAACCGCGGGGCAGGCGTTGATCGCGCGCATGGTAGATCTGCTTCATCCCTTCGCGGCGTTCATGGTTTACCATCCTGAGCAGCGGGGCAAGGTCTCGCTGAAACGCATACTGCCGATCTACACCTCCAGCGATTACGGAGAGGTGAATGTCCGCGACGGGATGCACGCCAATCTGTCCTGTACGCGACTCGCCGACCAGGTGGTGGCCGGTGAGACGGAAGGGTTGCTTGCGAAGGCCGCTACCGCCGCTGAGGGAGCAAGCACGTATCTGGGGAGACGTGTCCCGGAACACCTGAACGGTGCTGCCCGCCGGGAGGACGTGGTCCGGTACTGTGCGATGGATACCCTGGCGATGGTGGAGCTGGTGGATACGCTCTGGAGCATCGCCGGCTGCGACGACGGATAGTTCGCGCCGCCGCGACGACCGAGAACACCTGGTCCCGCCGCAGGAGTTCTCAATGTGGGATGTCGTTTCGACACGCCACATTGAGAACCAGCCGAAAACGTCTTGATATTACTTGGTCCCGACGGTGGCCCGAAAAAAAACCGGATATCCCGCAGGATATCCGGTCTCGTTCAGTAGACCTCGGTCGACACGGTTTGTGTCTACCGGCCCCGTTGCTCAGTAAACGCTGAAGTACGGATAGCTCACGGCCAGCTTGTTGGTCCGGAGCGATACGTAGTTACCGCGGAGAACCGCGGGATCCACCCGGAAAAAGAACCGGATCGGCGCGGTCGGATCGAGTACGCCGATCTCCCCGGTCCGGGGATTGACGCGGATGTTGATCGGCACATCCTGATTCAATACCATCGCCAGGTCGTCGATCGAAAGATCCACTCCCCAATCGCGCAGGGCGCGGATGATATCGATACTCATGTAGTCGTCCACGACATAACGGCTCAGTTCCGGATCGCGGCGAAGCGCGGGATCGCGGGCAAGTCGCATCGTGGAGTTGTCGGTGCTGTGATAAACCTGTGCGCGGAAACCGTAGTGCTCGGGGTTGTTCCGGCGGGTTTCCGGACGAGTGTCGAGGTTGAGCCAGAGCAGATAGCTCTCGCCGCTACCCCAGGCCCGTCGACCAAGTGCAGGATTATCGACGCCAAGGTGAATTCCGAAACCGGCGTGGTAGATACCTGCCATGAATTCTTCCTGGTTGCGGAAACCGCCATCAACGTAGCGAATGGAGAATTCCAGTTCGTATGAGCTACCCTGATTGACGCGTCGATCGATTCGCGCGAGAGGCTCTCCGGCGTCTTGCTGTACCAGTCGTCCGCCACGCACTACCCAATCACCGGGTCCTGCAGTCCAGCCGCGCATCGACGAAAAGTCGTCGTTCACCGTCTGTGCAACGGCAACCATGGACGTAACGAGTAACAGGGCACCCATAATGAGCGCAATCTTCTTCATGCGATCCTCCTGACTTGATTATTTGATAGCATCATTAGAGTGCTATTCTTTGCATATGGACTATGATAATGCCGTTTTACCAATGGTACAACCAAAAACATCCGTCATTTTTGTACAGATCAGGTTAAAAATCGAATAGATTGCTTTTGCAGTATCTGAAAAGCGTGCTATCCCCCGTGACCTCTGATCGACCTCCGTTGTAGAGTAACCACATGGAAAACGGGCAATCCCTCGCCGGGTACCAGCGGGCGGCGCTGCTTAGACAAGCTCACTCTCTCTCACCGGTTGCTATGGTAGGCAAACAAGGTGCCACACAATCGCTGGTGGCGCATGTCGATCAGGAGCTGGATAATCACGAGTTGATCAAGGTACGGTTCTCGGATTTCAAAGACGAACGCCGGTCGCTCGCGGAAGAGCTGTCGGAGCAAACCGGCGCGATACTTGTTGCGGTTCTGGGTCACGTGGCAATTCTCTACCGCGCCGCGGAGGATCCGGCGGACCGCCGGATCTCGGTGCCGGTGCGGAAAACGTAACGGCCGGTTAACCGCAACGCGAGAACGGAGGAACGAATGAATTCTTTTCGGCTGGTAGCTCCCCGGGAATTACGGATCGAGCCGGGAACGTTCCGCAGGCTTGTGGAGCTCGTACAGAGTGAAGGGTATCATCAACCGATTCTGATAACCGGCGGCCGGTCGGTCCGGGGCAGGGAAGAATGGGGTATCGTTACCGACAGCTTCCTGGCTCGGGGGCTCCCGTTCCTGGAGTTTACTGTTCGCGGAGAACCCGGGCCCGACCTCGTGAACGACACGGTACGGGAGATCGTCACCGACGCCCCGCAAAGCGACGTTGTCGTCGCGGTTGGAGGGGGGAGCGCCATCGACGCGGCAAAAGCGGTCGCCGCAGGCGTGGCGACAGTCACGTCGGCAGGCAGTGCCGCAGCAGGCGGTGCCGCGGCCCGTACCTTTGATATCACCCACTACCTGGAAGGGGTCGGTACGGTCGGTCCCTCCGGTGATACACTGCCGGTGATCGCGTTCCCCACGACCGCAGGAACCGGTACGGAAGCGACGATGAACGCGGTTATCAGCCGGGTCGGGCCGGGAGGTTTCAAGAAATCGCTGCGACATCCCGGTTTCGTTCCGCGCATGGCGGTGATCGATACCGACCTCCACGAAAACTGTCCTGTCGAGGTCACCCGTGCGAGCGGACTGGATGCTATTACGCAGCTCCTGGAGCCGTATCTTTCCACGAAGGCGAACCCCGTGACCGACGCTCTGGCGATCCTGGGACTTTCCCGCGTGGGAAAGGCGTTCCCCCGACTGCTGGCAGGTGATGATGAACCGGAGCTGCGGTCGGAGATGGCGCTTGCCGCGTACCTGAGCGGAGTGTGCCTTTCCAACGCCGGTCTCGGAGTGATTCACGGCTTTGCCTCTCCTCTGGGAGCGCTCCGGGATATTCCGCACGGTGTCGTTTGTGGGATGCTTCTGGCTCCGGTACTGCGACGCACCCTGGACGGAACGTACATCGCGCCCCGTGGTGATGCAGGGGAGCGGCTGGACGATATCTCACGAGCGCTCGGCGCGGGTGGTTCTGCTGAAGCGTTGGTGGACCTTGTTGCGGACTGGGCTGCACCGCTGGGACGCCTTGGAGATTACGGGTTTACCCGGGAAGACCTGCGGGAGGTCGTCGCGGGTACGGGCCTTAAAAACTACCCCGTGGCGATCGACCCGGAAGAATTGAACGAAATACTCGGCGAGGTGCTATGACGGTCCCGGCGAAGAAAAGCATCGAACGCGGGGAGACGCGTTTTCTCGTGGTCTGTCTCAACCCCACGATGCAGAAGACCCTCGTATTTAACTGCCTTGCGCTGAACGAGGTGAACCGTGTCGTCGAGCAGCGGCTGGACGCGTCCGGCAAAGGAGTAAACGTAACCCGTGTCCTGACGCAGCTGGGAGAAGATGCGGTACATTTGACCCATCTGGGTGGAGATGAAGGACAGTTGTTTGAGCGACTGTGCCGGGATGACGCGCTCTCCCTGGAGGTCGTTCGCTGTGAGTCGCCTCCCAGAACGTGTACCACTCTGGTGGACCGTTCGGCAAGCACGACTACGGAGATCGTGGAGCCCACCGAGCCGGTTCAGGCCGGGACGGAGAACGCCGTGGTTGAGCGCTTCCGGTCGCTCCTGCCCGCCGTGCACACCCTGATCATCTCCGGGACGACCGCCCCGGGGTATACCGTGGACCTCTACGCCGGGATGATAGCCGCGGCCCGTCAGGCTGGGGTGTACGTGATCGCCGACTTCCGGGGGGCGATGCTGAAACGAGCGTTACGGAACGACCCCGGTCTGCGGCCCAATATGATCAAACCAAACCTGCAGGAGTTTGTTGAGACGTTCCTGCCCGGCGCCGGTGTTACCGGAGGTGTCACCGTGAGCGAACACACCGACGATCCGGAGATTCTCGAAGAGGTTCGCCGGCGAATGACCGAACTCGCCCGGGAGGGACTCACCACCGTGATCACCCGTGGAGCCAATCCGGCGCTTGCGGTCGACCGGGAAGACCCGGAGACGCCGGTGGAGTGCGAGCCGCTGCCGCTGACGCCGGTGAACACGATTGGTTGCGGTGATGCGTTCACTGCGGGACTCGGCGCGGAGCTTGCCCGGGGGGGTACGCTCCACGACGCGATCGAGCAGGGCCATGTCGCGGCAGCTATGAACGCGGCCCTGCTCAAACCGGGGGCGATCCGACCTTAAGCTTCCCGTTCAAGCTGAAGCGTGATTGTGGGCATGTTGCATACCCGGTCCGGTCCGAAATACTGGATCGCTCCCGGGTACACGAACGACGTGGTCCGGATCCATTCGTCCCGGTGGGCGGCGAAGTGCGCATACGGCTTTCCATCGAGTTCAACCAGCGCCTTGCGGATTACCGGCTTCTTTGAGCCGTGTCGCTGTTCCAGGTTCATCATCATCGTCAGGGGAATACCCCCGGCGGTCCACTTTTCAGCGGGCTCAGCCAGGTTGCGAACGCTCGAGATATATCCGGTGAGTCCGGCGGCGATAAGCAGAAACGCGGAGTATCCGAGAGAATAGCAGTAATCCGCATCAAAGTTGCTCGGAAACGCGCACCGCCCCTCGTAGCCGAAGAAGTGGTTCAAAGCGCTGAACGTGCCGTTGTATCGACCGGCTTTTTTCCGGGACGCCAGCTCGTCTCCGACCATCTCGATGAGGAGCTTTTCCGTCTCAATCCGGGATACTTGCACGTTACCGTGAGGGTCACGATCCATAAGGAGTTGAGCCCGAATATCACGGGGCAGAGCCCGGAACACATTGGCGCTTTCCCGCGTGAGTTTTTCCAGCAGCCACGCTGCCTGTTCCTCCGGGTTGCCGGCTCCGGCGAACTCCTCCGCGTCGCGGGCGAGAATATCGTTGATCTCGGAGATCAGTACGCTCATCTCCGGAATGAACTCGATCAGTCCTTCCGGAACGAGCACTACGCCGAAGTTCTCGTGCTGTTCCGCCCGGAGCGCCACCGCATCGGCCAGATAGTTCACGATCTCTCGCAGCGTCTGTTTCCGAGCGGCCACCTCTTCCGAGATTATGCAGCACGTGGGATGCGTCTGTAGAGCACACTCCAGGGCGATATGACTGGCGGAGCGTCCCATGAGCTTGATGAAGTGCCAGTATTTCTTGGCACTGTTCGCGTCTCGTTCGATATTGCCGATCAACTCCGAGTACGTTTTTACGGCGGTATCGAATCCGAAGGACGTTTCGATGTACTCGTTTTTCAGATCGCCGTCGATCGTCTTGGGTACGCCTATTACCTGGATCTCATCGCCCCGGGCGACGAAGTACTCCGCGAGCAACGCCGCGTTGGTATTGCTGTCGTCACCGCCGATAACGACCAGCGCGTTTATACCGTTGTCGAGGCACGTCTGTCGGGATGCCGCGAACTGCTCGTCCGTCTCGATCTTGGTCCGCCCGCTGCCGATTATGTCGAAACCGCCGGTGTTGCGGTAACCGTCGATCATCTCCGGGGTGATCTCCACTTTTTTGTCCTCCACCAGGCCGGAGGGGCCACCGAGAAAGCCGAGAAGCCTGTTATCGGGATTCGCTTTTCTAAGCGCGTCAAAGATCCCGGCGATCACGTTGTGGCCACCCGGAGCCTGCCCCCCGGAGAGTATCACGCCCACGGTTCGCCTGGTTGCCGCGTCGGTATTGGAGCCGGCCGCGTTCAACGTGGCGATCGGTTTACCGTAAGTGCGGGAGAAGATCGTTCTCAGTTCTTCCCGGTCGCTCAGCGCCTCCGTGGGGTCTCCCAGAGTGACGTGTATCGAAGAGATTTCTCCCCGAATCGCCGGGGGAAGCTTGGGCTCATAGCCGTACCGGATCTGCTGGAGATTGGACTGTTTCATAGTGCCTGCATTCTACTCGCGGGTTGCCGCGCGAGGCAACGGGGTGGGTGTGCTTGACCCGGGGCGACGCCGGCGGTAGCATCAGCTCACGTGGCGATCTACCCGATGACTAACCGCATACAAACGTACGCCTGGGGAAGTTCCGACGCGATCGCGGCTCTGCAGCGCCGGAAACCGTCGGGTGAACCCGAGGCGGAACTCTGGATGGGGACGCATCCGCGGAGTCCCAGTTCGATCACATATTCCGCGGGAGAGGGGATATCGCTGGAGGACCACATCCGTCGAAATCCCCGGACGCTCGGTGACCGAGCGGAATCGCTCGGTGCCGTAGAGGGCGGTTTTCGCGGAGTGCCGTTTCTTTTGAAAGTCCTTGCGGCGGAGCGGGCGCTCTCGATACAGGCACATCCCGACAGGGAACAGGCCCGGGAAGGGTTTGATCGTGAAGATCGGAATGGCGTCCTGAGGGACGCGCCGGAACGAACTTATCGCGACCGGAACCACAAGCCGGAACTGGTTTGCCCACTATCGGAGTTCTGGGGGCTGTGCGGGTTCCGTCCTGCCGCGGAACTTGTCAAAGAAATGCGCGCGTTCCGGAAAGAACTGTACCGTGAATCACCGGCTCGTGAGCACGGTGCCGCCGCCGGCCTGGGAATTCTTCTTGAATCGATCGACAGCTATCTGGAACAGCCCGGTGGTCGGGAGCTGTACCGGCTCTTCGTACACTTCGTCGGGTCCGACGACGGAACGATCCGTGACCTCCTGGTACGCGCCGGAGCAAGGCACGCCGAGGAACGCGCCCGGGAACACGCGCGATATCGATGGATCGGCGAGCTCCTGCGGCAGTACCCCGGCGATCCCGGAGCGATAGCTCCGTTGTACCTGAACCTCCTGCATCTGCAGCCGGGCGAGGCGGTGTTCCTCCGGCCGGGGGTGCTCCACGCGTACCTCCGGGGTACTGCGGTGGAACTCATGGCCAATTCCGATAATGTGCTCCGAGCGGGTTGTACGAACAAACACGTGGACGTCCCGGAGCTTCTGAGAATCGTACGCTTCGTGCAGTCCCCGCCGGATAGGGTCGAGCCGAGCCGACGCGGTCTTCTCAGGGTATACCCGACGGCGGCGGAGGAGTTCGAGCTGAGCCTGTTCCGGCCGGCTCACGGGACCGGCGGAGCGGTGAGAATGACCAAGACGGAAGGTCCCGCGATCATACTCAACGCCGGGGGACCGGTTGAGTGCGACGGAGTAGAACTGGGATCGGGCCGATCTCTTTTCGTGGAACACGACACGCGGGAATGGACAGTTTCCGGTCGGCCCGGTGCAGCGTTAAACGGCGGAACCATCGTGTTCGTGGCGGCTTTACCCGGTACCGTTTCGGGGGACGCGTGATAGTCACGATCTGGGTTGACGCGGACTCCTGTCCCGTTCCCGTTCGGGAACTGCTCGTCCGAACGGCCCGGCGCCGTTCGGTCTCGGTGGTTTTCTGTGCAAACCGGCCGCTGCGAGTGCCGGGAGCGGTCACGGCCGCGGGCGAGCAGGTCAAGGATTCCACCGACGCGGCCGGACAAGACCCACTTGCCGGGCGCGAATCACCTGCCGGGCGAGAATCACCGCACGGGCGAAACCCACCAGCGGAATCCTCCCCCGCGACGGTGGAGGTGCGACAGATCCCGGAAGGAACCGTCGATGACTTTCTCCTGGGAAACCTGCCGACGGCCGGATCTCCTCGTGAAGACAGGATCGATCTGGTCATCACGCGGGACATACCGTTGGCGGAGAAGCTCGTTGAACAGGGTGTCGCTGTGATGAACGACCGGGGACGCCTGTTTGAGCAGCAGTCGATCCGCGAGCTGCGGTCGCTTCGCGACGCGCGTGCGGCGATTCGCGAGCAGGGACTGGAGACGATGAATCGCGCGGTCACGTATGGTCGGCGGGAGCTGAAGGCGTTCGCTGATACTCTCGATCGTTTTCTTACGCAAAGGAACGCCGGCGGTTGAAACGAAGCGGCGCAGATACTATTTTATAGGGACTCGGAACTCACGGTTAAAGGGACGCACCATGCAAACGACACAAGTAACCACTAATACCTGGCGGCTCTCGGCCAATATTTACGATATCCTTTTTGAAGGGATGTGGCCGATTCCGCATGGATTTTCGATGAACTCCTATATCGTCAAGGGAGAGAAAGTCGCGATCATCGACGGAGTCTGCGACTGGGACGGGACGCCGGAGGTTCTCTTTGACCAGTTTCGGCAAATGAACGTTGATCATAACGATATCGATTACGTGATCATCAACCACATGGAACCGGACCATTCGGGGTGGCTCAAGGATTTCAAGAAGATCCGTCCCGACTTCAAGATCGTCACCACCGCCAAAGCCCAGGCTTTGCTTAAATCTTTTTTCGAGATCGACAACGAGATCATGGTGGTCAAGTCGGGGGATACGCTGGACCTCGGCGGCGGGCATGTTCTGGCTTTCGAGGAGATTCCCAACGTGCACTGGCCCGAGACGATGGCTACGTTTGATACTAAAACGGGCACACTCTTCCCGTGCGACGCGTTTGGTTCTTTCGGTGCTATCGATGAGTCCCCGTACGACGACCAGCTCACTCCTGAGCAAGTGAAGTTCTACGAGTTCGAAGCGTCCCGATACTATGCAAATATCGTGGGCGCGTTCTCGGCGCCCGCGGCCAAAGCGGTGGCCAAGACGGAGAGCCTGCCGGTGAAAATCATCGCTCCCGGCCACGGAATCGTCTGGCGGGAGAATCCCCGGAAGATCATCGACGACTACAAGCGCTACGCCGCGTACAGCAAGGGACCCGCCAAGGAGGAGATAACCGTTATCTGGGGATCGATGTACGGAAACACGAAACGTGGAGTGGATCCCGTGGTGGAGGGGATCAAGAGTGAAGGGGTCAAGGTCAACGTGCACCAGGTCCCGGAAACGCACTACTCCTACGTCCTGCGTGACGTCTGGAACTCCAGTGGGGTCGTACTGGCAATGCCCACCTACGAGTACAAGATGTTCGCCCCCATGGCGGTGGTCCTGGACGAGATGGGCCGCAAGAAAGCGTTCAACCGCAAAGCGTTCCGGCTCGGCAGTTACGGCTGGTCCGGCGGCGCGCAGAAAGAACTGGACGAGATTCTGGCACGTTACAAGATGAACTGGGACTTCCTGGAGCCGGTCGAGTTCAAAGGCGCTCCCACCGAGGAGGACCTTGCTACGATCCGCCGGCGCGGCCGCGAGCTTGCGATCAAGGTAAAGGAGTGGGTCGCCGCGGGCTGACGCGTGGCACGCGGCGATGGGGATGCGCCACCGGGGGGGCGTACGCCCGCCCCGGGCTGACCGGATACACGCCGACGGTGCGTGCGCCGTCCCGGCACGAGCGCCGCCCCGGCGCGAGCGATCAGAACTCTGCGCTGCCCACCGCCCGTGGAAAGGGAATTACGTCGCGGATATTCTGCATTCCCGTTACGTACCGTACAAGGCGTTCAAATCCCAGGCCGAACCCGGAATGCGGCACCGAGCCGTATCGTCGCAGGTCGAGGTACCATTGGTACGTCTCCCGCTCCAGACCGAACCGCCGGATGGCCTCTTCGAGCGCGGACAGGTCGTCCTCGCGCTGGCTGCCACCGATGATCTCTCCAAGTCGGGGAACGAGCACGTCCATGGCGCGCACGGTCCTGTCGTCAGCGTTCTGCTTCATGTAAAATGCCTTGATATCGCGGGGGTAGTCGGTGACGATCACCGGACCCTGGGCGTACTGTTCCGTCAGGTATTTCTCGTGCTCCGTCTGCAGGTCGATTCCCCACTCGGGGGCGTACTCGAACGTCTCGCCGCTCTTCTCAAGCGCGGCGATCGCATCGTCGTAGGAGATGTGGCGGAAGGGGCTCTCCGCCACGCGCCGGAGGCTCTCCAGAATACCCGGCTCGATCCGCTTGTCAAAGAACTCCATGTCGCGGGGACACTGTTCAAGAACATCCTGCAGGAGGTGACGCACGAACTGTTCCGCCAGTTCCATATTTCCTTCCAGATCGCAGAACGCCATTTCCGGTTCGATCATCCAGAATTCCGCCAGGTGGCGCGTAGTATTGGAGTTTTCTGCGCGGAACGTCGGCCCAAAGGTATACACGCGGTCCAGAGCGGTAGCGTACGCTTCCGCGTTGAGCTGTCCGCTCACGGTCAGGTACGTTCGAAGGCCGAAGAAGTCCTGGCCGTAGTCGATCGACCCGTCGTCGGAACGCGGGGGAGCGGCCGGGTCCAGAGTCGTGACCTGAAAAAGCGCTCCCGCTCCTTCCGCGTCTCCGGCGGTGATGATCGGCGTGTGGAGGTAGAGGAATCCCCGGTCCTGGTAGAAC
>SLRR01000115.1 GCA_007130865.1 Spirochaeta sp.
AGCCCTTCAGCGCCGATGGTACTGCCTTTTGGTGGGAGAGTAGGTCGTTGCCAGACGTTTTTTTATTTTTACTGACCGATGAGTGGTGACCCTCTCGGTAAAGAGAGTTGGTGACGTCTGGTTCCCGCAGCACGTAACTCGTTTACGTACCGCAGCGTGAAGCGCGAGGAACGTAAACAGTCCGCAGGACCGAGGAACGTGCGCAGCCTGAGCCCGAAGGGGCGAAGGAGACGTTTTTTTATTTAAATGATGCGTGTATCACAGGAAACTGAAGACAGGCTGCGACACGAACTGGGGTTGTTTTTTCATCGGCAACTCGATCTGCGGTACGACATGGCGTACCTTCGTGATCTACCGGATGTGAACGCTCGGGGTCTGCTCGAACATGTTAACCAGGAACACCTGGATAGCGTGAAGACTTTCTTCAAGCAGGTTATGTATCCCGTCGGACGAGAGAGGAAGCACCAGGAGCGGCACATGGAGCGCGTTGTAGCGATTCTTAGTAGCGCGTCCTCGGTTGTATCTATGCTTCCCGGGCTTCCAGGTATTATTTTCCGTCACGGCACACGGTTGGCCGGTGTGAGTATGGCGGGGCTACAGGTTGTTTCCGCATATCAGAATGCTCGGAAACAGGAACGGCGCGTTCTGACTGCGCTGGTTGATATCTGTGAAGAGGAATATGGTTACATTACCGTGCCGGAGGTGGATCAGATACCGGACGTTTTTTTTCGTCGCGCTTACGCCTCGATTACGGCGGAGGATTTACGCCGAACTATCAGATCGACCGAAAAGACCGTTCAGCTCGGATCGGACAGTCGACTCATGGTCGCTACGATCGACGTCGTGGAAGCGCTCCGTGATCGCGTGGATGATCCGGCGGACGCGGCGGCTCTCGAATACGTCCGATCTGTCGCGGAGGACGTTCAAAGCCTTTCCCAACAATTTTCGCAGCACCACATCGATCGCATACTCGAGCTTTCTCGCCTTGTGGAGCATCACTACTTTGACTCGTTGCGGGAGCACTGAACCGATTGTGGAGTCACCAATTTTCTTGCGTGACGAACGTTCTTAGCCGGTGTTCTTGTGGATTCTGCGCCTGCAGTGTAAGTTATCGTCTTGTCAACGTCCCCGTGGGGCGCTATGCTTGTCAGGGAAGGTAACATGAGCAGCGACCGTACAGAAGAACTCCAGTTAGTTACATTTCAGCTTGGTGCCGAATTCTATGGCATCGACATCATGCAGGTGAAAAGTATCGAGGAAACCAAGGAAGTACGTCCTATCCCCAATTCACCGGGGTACGTAGAGGGTATTTTTAACCTGCGCGGTGAGATCATCCCCGTAATCAATCTGCACAAGCGTTTTCATCTTGCCTCGGGGCAGACCGATGACGACGATGGCCTGTTGCGGGGATTCCTTATCATCCGCGTGGAAGAGATGCACGTAGCGATTATCATAGACAAGGTTTCCCGGGTCCTCGCTGTTCAATCGCGGGAGGTTCAGCAGCCCCCGCAGATGATCTCGGGTATCGGCGCCGAATACATCGAAGGTGTGGTGCAGCGTGACGACGGATATCTGATCATCCTTGATATCGAACGACTCTTCAACCTGCGAGAACTCGCTCAACTGGAATCCCTTGCTCGGTAATCGCCACGAGGCTGATCGCTGATGATACCTACTTTCAGACCGACTATTCGCAGGGCCGACATGGACGCGGTCCTCTCCCGTCTCGCAGAGGACTCGATCGGTTCCGGCCAGTTGGCAGCGGAATTCTCCCAGAAGCTCGCGCGGTACGTGCAGCGGCGCAGCGGAGTCTCCATGCGCAGTTACGGTCAGGCTTTCATCGCGGCGATTCGGTCGCTCGACCTGGAGCCGGGCAGCCGTGTCGGGTGCTCCGTTCTCGCGCCGGCGATGGTGCGGCATCTGCTGGAACAGGCCGGATTCGCGCCTGTGCCGATCGATTCACAGAAAAACCTCCCGGTCCTCCCTTCACCGCTGAATTTCGACTACGAGGCGCTGAATCTCTCCGCGCTCTATGTTGACACCCGTCTCGGGTTTATCCCGGATCTCGACAACCTGACCGGTCTGCGGATTCCCCTGGTGGAGGACGTCTCCGAAGGTCTCGGGGGAAACACCGGTTCGGTCATGGCAGGTTCGGTCGGCGACGTGACGCTCATCGGGGTGGAGCCGGAGCATATCGTTACCGCCGGCGGTGGGGCGGTTGTAGCCACCAGCAATACGCGGCGTGTCTCGTTTCTCAGCGGACAGGTGGACGGAACGTTCGGGAATCCGTCCCTGCCGGACATGAACGCCGCGCTTGGACTGATCCAGGTCAAGAATCTGGAGCGTTTTATCGAACGCCGGAAAGAGCTGGCGGCACGTTTTATCCGTACGGTGCGGAAAACGCGACACGTTATGCCTGTACAGACCGGTGAAGGGGAGAATGTTTTCTTTGCGCTGCCTCTCCTCGTGGAGAGCTCTCCTCGGGATGTGGAACAGTACGCGCGGTCCCACGGTGTAACCGTCGCGCGGGCGTTTTCCGATTCCATTTTGAACGTGGAGACGGAAGACGCCGATACCTATGCCCGGCAGTTTCCCAACGCGCTCTCGTTTTCCTCCCGGACCGTTCTCTTTCCGCTTTTTCCTACGTTGAGTAAATCGGAGCAGGATCGGGTAGAACGGGTACTTCTCACAATTCCTTGAGAGTTAAGCCAAGCTTTACGTCTCTGCGGACCCTCTATATAGTGTAGGGGTACAAGTATGAAACAAAACATCCGTTCGGTCCTTGTTATCGCGAACACTGCAAAACCGGGGGCGCGGGAACTGGGTTTCTCGATCGAATCTTTCTGTCGTGAACGAGACCTGGCGGCGCGACTTTTTCTCTACGACGGCAAGGCGCGGTCCGTTCCGGTGGAAGATGGATTCGACCTGGCGATCACGCTGGGCGGCGACGGTACGGTGCTCTTCGCGAGCCGCGTGCTGGCGGAACACAACGTGCCGATTCTACCGGTTAACCTGGGAGACTTCGGTTTTATCAGCGAGGTCGGTCACGACGAGTGGGAGCACGCGCTGACCGCTTATCTGGAGGGTAAGATCGGCGTGGGAAGTCGCCTCGTACTCGATGTTGCGGTAAAACGGGACGGTCGCGCCCTCTGCCGTTTCCGCGGCCTGAACGATGCGGTTGTTTCTGCCGGAGGTATCTCCCGCATGGTGCGTCTCAAGGTACGTCTCAGTGATCAGCACCTCGGGATCTATCGCGCCGACGGGGTGATGGTTTCGACGCCGACCGGTTCTACTGCGTACTCCGCTGCCGCGGGCGGCCCGATCCTGCATCCCGAAATGGATGCGATGATTCTCAACCCGATTTGTCCGTTTACGCTTTCTCATCGATCGATCGTTCTTCCACCGGACGAAGTCGTAGAGGTGGAGGTATTATCGGAGCAGAGAACCGAGATCGCGCTCACCGTGGACGGGCAGACGATGACTCCCCTGGAACCGGGCGACATCGTGGTGATTTGTAGCGGCAAAACCAGAGCTCAGATCGTGCGCTCAGATCGGCGTACCTTTTACGAGGTCCTGCGCAGCAAGCTCAACTGGGCGGGAGGTCCGGATGATTGAGCGGATCTCTGTTCAGAACTTCATTCTCGTGGATGCCCTGGAGCTGGAGTTTGTCCCGGGCTTCAATGTTCTTACCGGAGAGACTGGTGCGGGTAAGAGCATTCTTGTAGGAGCTCTGTCGGTGCTCTTCGGCGGAAAGGGTGGCCCCGACCTTGTGCGGACCGGTTCGGAGGAAGCGGTCGTGGCGGGAGAGTTCCGGGTAGCGGGACACCAGGAATGCCTCCGGTGGCTTGATGAACGGGGCATCGAACCGGACGAAGGCGTTGTCCTGGTCCGGCGGACGCTGAAAACGACCGGTCGCGGAACGATCTACATGCAGTCAACACCGGTGACGCGCTCCGACCTGGAGGTGTTTTCCGGTTTTCTCCTGGATCTGCACAGTCAGCACGAGCACCAGTCGCTCTTTAACGAATCGACCCACCGGAAACTACTCGACCGTTATGCCGGAATCGAAGAACAGGTAAGTTCTTTCTCCGAGTCGTTCAGTCGATTGAACGAGCTGCAGGAGAAGCTGAAGAACCTGACCGAGCGTGAACGCGACCGCAACCGAGAGATGGAGATGCTCCGGTTTGCGATCCAGGAGATTGAGTCGGCGGAGATTCGTCCCGGTGAACGGGAACAGCTCGAAGCGGAACGGACGCGCATGAACGAGCATGAGCGTCTTGCCGGTCACGTCGAGGGAATCGCCCGTCTCTTTGACAGCGACTTTGACGGACAGGTGCTGACTTCGTTGCTCAAGCAGGCGCGTCACGAGATCGACTCCGCTGCACGGATCGATCCGGAACTGCAGTCGGAAGCGGATCGCACGGCGAGTCTGTACTACGAGGTGGAGGACCTGGGGCGGACGATACTGGCGTATCGCGAACAGCTGATATACGACCCGGCACGCCTGGACGAGATCGAGGAACGCCTCGCGGTTCTGCGGGATCTGCACCGAAAGTACGGAGAGACGGAAGAGGAGATACGGGGGTACGCTGAAGAGGCGGGGGAGACGCTGGATACGCTGGAAAGGATCGAGGAGAATCGCGATTCTCTGCGGGCCGAGATCCAGAATGCCGAGCAGGAGATTCTCCGTGAGGCTCGCGCTATCCATGCTGCCCGGGAGGCAGCTGCACGAAGTTTGCAGGCACGTATCAGCGATGTTCTTCAGGAGCTCGCTATGGGTCAGGCAGAGTTCCTGGTACGGGTGGAAACGCGCACGGGCGAGTCGGGACGTCTCCTGTGTGGCGTGTACGGCGCGGATCGCGTGTCGTACCTGATCTCCACGAACGCCGGAGAACCGCCACGCCCGCTCTCGCAGGTCGCCTCCGGTGGTGAGATTTCCCGTGTCATGCTCGCGATAAAGACGGTTCTCGCCGGTAACGACGAGGTTCGTTGCCTGGTATTCGATGAGATCGATACCGGGATCGGCGGAAAAGTAGCGCTGGCGATGGCGTCTCATCTGCGGAACCTGGCCGACCACGCCCAGGTAATTTGCATCACGCACCTTGCGACGATCGCGGTTCGTGCCGATAATCATATTGCTGTGGAGAAACAGGCGGACGGCAACCGGACGGTTATTACGGCAAGGACCCTCGCGGCTGACGACTGTACGCGCGAGATCGCTCGCATGCTCTCCGGAGAGGGGGAAGAGACGCACAGCCTCGACCACGCGAGGGCTTTGCTGGAGCGATATCAGAGAGAGGCTCATGGGTAAAATCAGTAACGAAGCGCGTCAACAGTATTTTGAACGCATCAAGGAGTACAAACATACCGCGGAGTCGATTCTTCAACGGGAAAAAAGCCTTCTCAAGGTGATCGGCGCGGACAAGAGCGGTGCCGCATACAAGTACCTGATGCTGGCGGATGAACGGTTGAATGTAGCATCGTACTACCTGCTACAGAACGCATTATCCGTATCTCTTCTTGGAGTGAAGAACGAGGCGTTTCTGAACGATGCGCGGAAGAGTTGTTATCAATCCGTGATCTACCTGGAAGAGGTCGTTTCCAACTACGTGGACGTTCCGTTCTCGGACTACTCCGACCTGCTCGAGGCGATCGATGGGTTTTCCGACGAGAAACGTTACAACCTTGCGCGAAAGATCGGGTTTACGATCCAAACCGTGGAAGAATCCTTTGGACGAAACTCCAAGTGGCGGTGGTCTTTTGTCGAGCTGGAAGGCCGTTACGCCGCCGTTGTAAAGAACCTGGTTAACTTCAAGACGTTTGTTGCCGGTATGGATCCTTCAGCGGATGGATATCAGGCGCGGATGGGCCATCTCGATCTTATTCAGCACCTCTTCGTGCAGTCTGCCGACCGGTACCGGGAAAAGTACGAGCTTTCCACACTCCGCATCGACGACTTCAAGCACGCGATCGCATTTCTGTCGGCGCTGCGAAGGATACATATCCTTCTTGGCGAAGCGGACAAAGCGGAAGAGATCAAGAAGAAGATGGACGTCTGGAAAGCCAAGATGGAGACGGACGAGAAGACCCAGGCACAACAGAAAAAGCGCAAGGTCTGAGGACAGTGGCGGTTTTGCTGCGGATTATCCTCGTAGTGGTGACCGCGGTCATCGCTTCTCTGGCGGTTCCTCGTGTGGCCGGCGAGGAATACTACCTGGCGGTACGCTGGGAGCGATCCCTGTCGTCACGGGAAGTGCTCCAGCCGGGCGCTGATTTTCCGGATCATTCCGGTGTTTTTGCCACGGGTCGCACGACGCTGGGCGTGTTCCGCACCGACGATGGCGAGGCTGTCTATCGCGCGGCGAGGCATCCTTTTCTCTCAAAATCCGCAGAACTGTACCTTAACCAGTCACCCGTGGCGGGCGGGCGCTGGGTGGTAACGGACCGACGTACCGGGGAGCGGACGTTCCACGACCCCCGGGGGATGCCGGCGGTCTACGGGCCGCTCCTCGTGCAGTTTCGTGAAGATGAGGTCCACGCGTTCAATACGCACCTTAAGCGTGAGATAACGATTCCTCAGGACGGCGACCTGACCGTTTTCGACGCGCGAGTTGTTACGGACCCGGATGGTGCCGATCGGGTGTTCCTGGTAACGGGAGACTTCTTCGGTGTTCTCCGGCTGCTGACGATCGACTTCCTGGATGGTGCCTACGAGAGCGTCGAAATCCCGCTCAACGACCATGAGGAGGACGTGCCGGTGATTATTTACGGCGTGGCACTCCTTCCTGAGGATCCTCCGGAAGTACTCGTATTATACGGTACCGATCCGCAGGTCCTCGAATTCCGGTCGTTCTCCGAGCATTCGGAGCCGCGCCGGTATATCGTACCCGACGTAAACGCAATCCGTCGGCCACCGGTTATCCGCGCCGTGGACGAGGACTTCTGGGCGGTGGGGTTGAACGGTTTACTTGCGCTGGTCTCCCGGCGAACCGGTGCGTTCCATACGATTCCAATGGACGGTCTCGTGCACCCGGCGGGTTTCCTCTCGGCTCGGATCACGGGATTTGCCGCGGCTGCGGCCGATCGGAGCGGTACGGTTTTTCACATGCAGGAGGCTCTCGGAAACGAGGTGCGTTCCGTGAGGTGGCATTTCCCCGGGGCGACTCCCGCTGCGGTGGACCGGGGACTGCTTGTTCTCGAACGGGACGACCATTTCTTCGCGGTGGAGGTGCGGCGTTGACACGACGTTGGATCATCATGGTGGCCTTGTTGTCCTTCGCGGTATCCCTTCATGCCTGGGAGTGGCCGGTTTCCGGTGCGTTCCGGGTCGTTCCGGCGGAGCTTTTCCCGGGATGGGCGTTCCGACTGGTGCCCGATGATCCCGCGGAGGCAGCAGCACGACCGGTGATGACCGGGGAACAGGTGTACGCAATGCCGCCGCATCACCGGGAACTTTTCCGTACCAGCGGCGTCCCGCGATCGGAAGCCTTCACGGTGGTGGCGCACGAGAACGGGTTTCTCTCATCCTACTATGCTCCGGAGCCGCTCTGGAGCGTCCCGGCCACGATCGAGTTCCCGGCGGACGTCGCGGCGACGACACAAACGGAGCCGACGACACAAACGGAGCCGACGACACAAACGGAGCCGACGACACAAACGGAGCCGACGACACAAACGCCGGCACCTCCCTGGATTGAGTTCGTTCTCTGGGACCGGCGGGCCGGGGCGATCAATCCACGGATCGTGCTGAAGCAGTCACGGAGTGTTCCTGATTCCGGGGTACCGCCGGTACTCTTTATCCAGCGGGAGCGGGTGGTGCCGCCCGCGGAGCTCCTGGAAGGGCCGGTAACGCTCGTGATCCCCCGGGATCGCCTGGATCCGACGCGTCTGCCCTGGGAGCTGAGGATCCTCCGGGAAGGGGAGCTGATGACGCGGCGCCGGTTCGTGTATCGCCACGATCTTTTTCCATCGGATCGTGACGCGGTGGGGATCGAGCTCTTCCGCTTTGACGCGTCTCCTGGACGAAATACGCTGGTCCTTGAAGCGCTGCGTTTTGACCGGACCGTGGAGCGGCGTACGTTGACGTTTACCGCCGCCCCGCGGGAAGCGTTTGTTCACGGCCCTTGACAATAACCCGCTCTTTTTTCCATGATGGCGCAATGCTTCTGGAGTACACTGCGTGATTCGACGTCGTCTGGAGGAGTTATCGTTACAAGCCTTGTTTACACTGGCTAACCAGAACGGCCTGGAGCTGGGCCCTGATACTGATCGCCTGTCGGTCATCGAGGAACTGACGGAGCTGATTTCCGAGAACGAGGAAGATCGGGAACGGAACAACAGCGTAACCGTCCGTATACAGCAGAAGAAGTACGCGCTGATTAACGATGACGACACTCCCTTGAGCGGGGAACAGCTCGACCGGTTTGAGCTTCCCCCGCACTACGAGATTAACAGGATCATTCTGATGCTTCGGGATCCGCGGTGGGCGTTTACCTACTGGGACCTCAGTTCCGCCAAGAAAAAGGAGTACGCTGATTCGGTTCGGTTCGACGGACTGTTTCTCCGCGTGCTTGAGGTGGAAAGCGAGGAGGAAGAAATCGTAATCCGTGATTCCTTCGAGATCCCGGTAAAACTGACCGATACGAGCTGGTACATCCACATACCCCGGCAGAAGACTTCGTACCGGATTCAGTTGATCGGAAGAAACCGGCACCGGCGGGAACTGCTGGCGGTGTCCAATAAGATCTATGTCCCTCCGGCGCACTTGCCTGTTCCGGTGGAGCAGATGACTCCGGAGCAGATGGCTCTGTACGAGCTCTGTGGAATGGAATATCTGGAAGTGGAACCGTTCGGGTCCGACTACGCCCTGACGGCACAGGAGTAGTATCGGCGTGGGAAAGTCTGTTCTCATTCTCCATTCTCATCTGCCTCTCGTTCGTCACCCGGAACACGAAACGTTTCTCGAAGAGCGGTGGTTATTTGAAGCGATCAGCGAGACCTACCTGCCGCTGTTGCGCGTGATGCGGCGGCTGGACGAGGAGAACATTCCGTTTCCCATGGCAATGTGCTTTTCCCCGACGCTTGCGTTCATGCTGCAGGATGCGTTTCTTCTCGAGCGGTACGGCCACTTTCTTGACCGGAACGTAGAACTGGGAGAACGGGAACTGGAGCGGACCAAGGATGATCCCCGTGTAAATGCACTGGCCCGGATGTACTTCGAGCGGTACACCACCGACCGGGAAGAACTGGACTCGCTTTACAACGGCAATATCCTGCGGGGATTCGAGCGGTTCGCCCGGAAAGGTTCGATCGAACTGCTTGCTACCGCGGCGACGCACGCGTTTCTGCCGAATTACCGCAATTACCCCGAGGTGATATCCTCCCAGGTCGAGCTTGGAGTGGAGAGTCACAGTCGCTACTTTGGTGTTGCGCCACGGGGATTCTGGTTACCGGAGTGCGGGTATTACGAGGGATTGGACCGGGTTATAGCCGACACCGGTCTTGACTATTTTGTCAGTTCCGCCCACGGAGTACTCTTTGGAGATCCATCACCGCGTACTGGAACGTACGCGCCGGTGAGGACCCCAGCGGGGATCGCCGCGTTTCCCCGGGACGTTTACACAGCGACCTGGGTCTGGTCTTCCGAACAGGGATATCCCGCCGATCCGGTCTACCGTGACTTCTATCGTGATATAGGTTACGACCTTCCCCTGGATTACGTGGGATCCTACATCCACGACGAACAGGTTCGGATCGATACCGGTTTCAAGTACCACGCGATTACCGGTCCCACCGATGAGAAGGATTACTACGATATCGAGGAAGGGCGACGCCGGGCGCGGGAGCACGCATACGATTTCTACTCGCGCCAGCGGGAGCACAGCGTCCGACTCGGCGAGGTGCTGCCGGCGGAGCCGGTAATCACCAGCCCTTTCGACACGGAGCTCTTCGGTCACTGGTGGTTTGAAGGTCCGATCTGGTTGGAGCAGCTTTTTCGCGTCGCCCACGAGGAACGAGCAGCGGGACGCAGCGACGAGTTCGAGATGACCACGCCCGGCGCTTATCTCGAGGCGTTCGGTACGGTCGAGACGGTGTCACCCGCGTTTTCCAGCTGGGGGAGCGGCGGATACGCGGAAGTGTGGATGGACGGCAGCAACGACTGGATCTATCGCCATACGCACCAGGCGATCGAACGCATGGCGGAGCTGGTCATCCGTTTCCCCGATGAGAGCGGCCTCAAGGAGCGTGCGCTCAACCAGGCTGCTCGGGAGGTGCTGCTGGCGATGGCTTCCGACTGGCCCTTCATCATGAACGCCCGTACAGTGGTGACGTACGCGGAACGGCGCGTGAAAGAACACCTCTATAACTTCACGCGGATTTACGAAGCGCTCTCTCAGCGGAATATGGGTACTGAATGGCTCACCTGGCTGGAGAAAAAGCACCCGGTGTTCCCCAACCTCGACTACCGCAGAATGAAGCTTTCCAATAACGAGGTCCTGCGCGACCTGCTCTGACCCGACATCCTAAAAACCGAACAGATCCAGGGCTTATACACACGTTCTCAATACAGGCGTCGTGCCGACAACCCTGTCGAGGACTCCCGGGCTCCAACGTTTACAGCACTCGTGTTTTTCAGCTTTATTACCTCCAAATTTCCGTTGTCCCAACGTTTGTATAGTCATTCTTCACCGCAACCGTAATTTTTTCTCAAAGATTCTGTCTACAAACGTTGACATCCCCCCCGTGTGGTCTACTATATAAAACGTGTGGGAAATTGTGGGAATAAATAGGTAATTGTGGTGGATAAGGGATGATAACGGGGCAATTTCGGAATGCGTTGGACGACAAGGGGAGAATTCTCGTACCCAGTCGTCTCCGGTCGGAAGTTCCTGGAAACACCCTGGTTATCACGTCCGGTATCGACCGGTGTCTCTGGCTCTTTCCTCCGGACGAGTGGAAACAGCTCTCGGATAAACTGATGGAGGCAGCGTCCCCGTTTTCTCGCAAGGCGCGGCTTTTGCAGCGCCGGATCATCGCACCGGCACAGGAGGTGGAACTGGACAAGACGGGAAGAATACTGATACCGCCGAGCTTGAAGGAAACGGCGGGCTTGAAGAAGGAATGCGTGTTACACGGGATCAAGAAGTACATCGAGATCTGGGACGTGGACGAGTACGCCGGGTATCTCGAAGCACATGAAGACGAGTTTCAGGAGGCGGCCGAAGAACTGGGAGGGTCCGTCTCCTTCTTTTAACGATGGCTGTAGAACATGAACCGGTTTTGCTGGAAGCGGTGGTGGAATACTTTCTACCCCTGCCGCCGGCCGGTCTGATCTGCGACGCCACGCTGGGAGGAGGTGGACACACGGCCCGCTTCCTGGAACTCTGCTCTTCCTGCCGGATCGTGGGGATCGATGCCGATCCCCGGATGCTCCGCCAGGCTCGAACCCGACTTGCCGATGAACCCCGCGTCGAGTTTGTCCACGGCTGGTTTGATGAGGTGCTTCGCGATCGACGGGGGTTCGACCGGATACTGGTGGATCTGGGGATTTCCATGGTTCACCTCAAGAGCGGTGACCGGGGATTCTCCATGCTCGCGGAAGAGCCGCTTGATATGCGGCTCGACCCGTCCGGTGACGATGAGAGTGCGGCGGATCTGATACAGCGGTACGCCGAACGCGAACTGGCGGACACGATCTACCGGTATGGCGAGGAGCGGTATTCCCGCCGGATTGCCGCGGCGATCGTTCGCGAACGCCACCGGGGCATCGACACCACGACGGAACTTGCCGAAATCATTCGGCGTTCCGTGCCGCCGGCGTATCGTCATGGTCGGATTCACCCCGCAACCCGCACTTTTCAGGCCTTGCGCATCGCGGTAAACCACGAACTCGATCGGTTGGAGCGCGTCATTCCGCGGGCGGCAACCGCGTTGCGGCCGGGTGGACGCCTGGGCATTATCAGTTTTCATTCCCTGGAGGATCGTATCGTAAAGCATCGGTTTCGGGAGATCGCCGGGGCGCGACACTCCACGGAGCGTGTAAACGAGCCGATTCTAGAGGAAGGGCGGTTCCGCGTTGTGACCAGAAAACCGGTCACGCCGGAGGAATCGGAAATCAGCAGGAACCCTGCATCCAGGAGCGCGAAACTTCGTGTCCTGGAGCGGCTTGAGGAAGGATAGTACATGACACGAACAGCATTGGTCGGCTCACTTCTCATCATTGTATCCGTTCTCTTCCTCGGAAACGCCTGGCAGGCATTTCGGTTCGCCCGCCTGGAGATGGATGTGCTCTCAATCCGGCGACAACACCTTGCCGTTCTGGAAGAAAACAAGCGCCTCATCGTCGGCGTGGCGGGGCTTCGGTCACCGCGTCGCATCAGGTCGATCGCCCAGGAGGAGCTCGGCCTCGCGCCGCTGGCCGCAGACCGGGTGAAACGGGTGGATTTTGCGGGAGGGGCCGGTGGAGACTAGAACACTTTTCACGTTGCTTGACCTCCCCAAAGCGGTTTATGGCACGGTGACGTTCTCGGCCTCCGCCGCCCGGTTGGAAACCCGGGCGGTTTCGTCTGTTGCGATCGATTCACGGGAGGTTCTTCCCGGCGCTCTCTTTGTGGCGCTGCCGGGGGCGGTTACGGACGGACACAACTTCGTCACGGACGCTCTCGACCGGGGAGCGGTGGCGGCGCTCGTTTGTGAGGACCGGACACCCCCATCCGGGGAGTGGTCGATCCCCGTGGTGTGCGTACCGGATACGCTGATCGCGCTGCAGCAGCTCGCCGCGTGGTACGCTCGATCTGAGCTGTCGTCGGTGACACGAATCGGTGTAACCGGCAGTAACGGAAAGACCACGACCAAAGAGATGATCGCCGCGATTCTCCGCACGGCCGGCGGAACCAGCGCCAGCGAGGGTAATCTGAACTCCGAAACCGGTGTTCCCCTGGCGATTTTTGCCACCGATCCGGCGTCACGGTTCGCGGTTTTTGAGATGGCCATGAGCAACCCCGGCGAAATGGCGCCTCTCGCCGAGATTGTTCGCCCGCAGTACGCGGTGATTACAAATATCGGTACCGCCCACATCGGTTTGATGGGGACCCGTGACGCGATAGCCCGGGAAAAGAAAGCTGTTTCCGCGTGTTTTGACGGATCACAGTACCTGTTTGTTCCGGAAGCCGACGATTACACCGAGTTTCTCCGGTCCGACGTGGCTGGAACGGTGGTACCCTTTGGTCCGGACACCCAGCACGCCAGGGTTGACGCCGAGAGTGATCCCACCCGGGTGTTCCTCACGGTCGACACCGAGCGATACGAGGTGCCCTTTGGCGGGTACCATAACGGCCTGAACGCCCTGGCGGCGATCGCTCTGGCGAAAATACTCGAGCTATCGCCGGAGGCGATCCGTGCCGGTCTCTCGGCGGTTACGCTGCCGCCCGGGCGAAGCGAGGTGCTCCAGGTCGCCCACGACAGGGTGGTCCTCAACGACTCGTACAACGCGAATCCCGATTCCCTCGAAGCATCGCTCCACGCCGCGGACGTTCTCCGCCGCCGTCGCGGCGCGAAAGAAACGGGAAAAGCCGGGCTCGTGGTCGTGCTCGGTGCGATGAAGGAACTGGGAGAGCATTCCCGGGATGCTCATCGTCGGGCGATCAGCGAGGCTTGCCGTATTGAGCCTGACCTGGTGTGTCTGGTAGGCGGTGAAGAATGGGATCTACCGGAGCGGGAAGCTGGAGCGGTGCATATAAGGACGTTTCCCACGGTAGAGGTCCTGCAACGGCAGTTGTTGGATCTACTCGTCGGAGGCGAGACGATCCTGCTCAAGGGTAGTCGTTCGATCGAACTGGAACGACTGATTCCACTACTGCAGAACCCGGAATCACGGAATCCTGCCGGGTCGAGGGAGGACTCACGGGATGCTTAAAGAGCTGCTCTTTCCCCTCACGCGGTATTTTACGCCCTTCAACGTGTTCCAGTATATCACGTTTCGGGCGGCCTACGCCGCGGTGACGGCGCTGCTGATCACGTTTATTCTCGGTCCATGGGCGATCCAGAAGTTGCGGCGCCTCCGGTTCGGCGAGGAGATCCGCGCCGACGGTCCACGGACACACCTTCAGAAATCCGGTACTCCCACGATGGGCGGGGTGTTGATCATCCTGTCGATCGTCGTTTCCGGCGTTCTCTGGCTCGATATCTCTCGACCGTACAGCATAATCGGTCTCGCCGCGGTCCTCGGGTTCGGTATGATCGGGATGGCAGACGACCTGCGCAAGATCCGGCGGAAAGATAAGGATGGCCTGCGGGGATGGTGGAAGATCGTCGGCCAGGTTTCGGTGGCTCTCGGTGTCACGCTGGCGCTCTACCGGTTCGGCGACAGTGCCACCACCGAGCTGTACCTGCCGTTTCTCAAGCAGCCGATTCTCGACATGGGGTTCTGGTATATCCCCTTCGCGGTGATTCTGCTGGTCGGTACCTCGAACGCGGTGAACCTCACGGACGGGCTCGATGGACTGGCTACCGGTCTCGTGCTCATGGTGAGCCTCACCTTTGCGGTTCTCTCCTACGTAACGGGCCGAGTGGACTACGCCACGTATCTGCAGATCCCCTACATCCCCGGGGGCGGGGAGCTTGCGGTGCTCAGTCTTGCCGTGGCCGGGGCATGTACCGGTTTTCTGTGGTTCAACAGCCATCCCGCGGAGATCATGATGGGGGATACCGGCAGTCTTGCCCTGGGCGGCGTGATCGGCGTGCTGGCCCTGATGATCAAGAAGGAAATTCTCCTGGTGATAATCGGGGGGGTGTTTGTCATGGAGGCGATCTCCGTGATCATTCAGGTGGCCTCCTTCAAACTTACCGGAAAACGGGTGTTTCGGATGGCTCCCATCCACCACCACTTTGAATTGTTGGGATGGTCGGAGACCAAGGTGGTCCTCCGATTATGGATTCTCGGCGGGCTCTTTGCGATCTTGAGCCTTTCCACGTTGAAGATACGGTAGGGGGAACGGTGTACACCGGTTTTTTCGTCGAACAGATCAACGAACAAAAACCGCGTTTTGATACGCTCCTGGCGGGCGTCGTTCTCCTGCTGTTGGCGATCGGGGCGGGGATGCTGCTCTCCGCCTCCTGGTTTCGGGCGGAACAGCTATACAGCGATCCGCTCCGGTTTGTCATGCGTCAGGCGATGTGGATTGGCGTCGGCACGGTGTTGATGCTTATCGCCTGCGTGGTGCCGCTCCGCGTCGTGCGCAAACTTCTGCCTGTCCTGGTAATCGGGACGATGATCCTCTCGGTGCTCACATTCCTGCCCGGCGTAAGCGCGCGGTACATGGGTGCCCGCCGGTGGATTATCGTGTTCAACGTTTCCTTTCAGCCCTCGGAACTGGTGAAGGTCGTACTTGTTCTCTACCTGGCTCACATCCTGGCGCGCCGGGAAGGCGATTTCACGCAGCCTCTGCAATCACTGCTTCCGCCGGCGCTGATCGTGACGATCTTTGCCGGTATCGTACTTCTGCAGAACGACTACTCCACGGCGATGTTCCTCATCATCGTTTCCCTGGCGATCTTTTACATGGCCGGGGTTCCGTTGATACATTTTGTCAGAATATTCGTGTTGGTTGTTCCGATCAGCACGATTCTCCTCTTCACACGAGAACACCGGGTGCGGCGGATCCTTACGTTCCTCAACCCGGAGTTTGACCCCGCCGGCAGCGGTTTCCAGGTTCTCGCCGCGAGGCGCGCTCTGGAGAACGGCGGACCCTGGGGAACAGGGATCGGCCAGGGCGTGCGGAAGATGGGAGGATTGCCGGAAGCGCAATCGGATTTCATCTTTGCCGTAATCGGAGAAGAGCTTGGATTCATCGGGGTGGTGCTTCTGATCGGTCTTTTCCTGCTCCTGGCGGTGCGGGGTCTATCGCTCGCCCGACGGCAGTCCGACTGGTTCCGATTCCTGCTGATCTACGGAATGACCATGAGCATTGTGGCGCAGGCTCTCGTTAATTTTGCCGTCGTAAGCGGCATGGTACCGGCCACGGGGTTGCCCTTGCCGTTCTTTTCCTCCGGCGGGTCTTCCATGGTGGTGACTCTGGTTATGTGCGGTTTAATTTTCAACGCTTCCCAGTCCACCCCGGGGGACCCACGCTTCTGGGAGGGTCGCCGTGTCTGAAGCAGCGTTCGTACGGCGAAACCGAAAACGCGCCACTTCCGATGCAGGATCCGGTTCCGGATATCTTACAGTGATCGGGTTGGTGCTGGCCGCGGGGCTGGTGTTTTACATCCTCTCTGCGACCGTTCTGCTTCCATGGATGCGGATCAACCGCATCCACGTACACGCTGATTTTGAGATCGAGAGGTCGGTACTTCTGGAGCTGGCGGGTCTGCATGAGACCGCCTATTTCTTCAACGTCCGGCCCGGTGAGATCGCTCAAAGGATCGAGGAACATCCTCTGGTCCGTACGGCCCAGGTGGAACGGGTCTTCCCCAACGCGTTGCGGCTTGATCTGCTGCGGCGCCGCCCCGTGGCGCTGGTGGTGCTGGACCGGAACGGTCGCGTCACGCCCGCGGCGGTGGACGAGGAAGGGGTGATCTATGACGCCGGACTGCACCTGGCGGAACTGGATCTGCCGGTGATCTCCGGGGTCGAGTTTCAGGGAGCTCCCGTGGGGGCGCGGATGCCGGAGATGCTCCACGGCTTTCTGGAGAGCCTGCACCGCCTCAAAGTGGAGGAGCCCCGACTCTTTGACCGCGTGTCGGAGCTGCAGATCGTTCCCCGCCGGAACGGCGGGTTTGATACGCTGCTTTTTACCGCGGATTACCGCGTCCCGGTTCGGCTGGGTCCGGAAATCACTCCGGAAATCTGTCGTTGGGCTCTGATGGTTCTGGACGTACTTACGCAGCAGGGTATTTCCGGCGACGTGGCGGAGGTTGATTTTCGTTCCGGTGAGATAGTGTACCGCATGAAGGAGGATTCCCATGGCCGGTGAAGATATGGTGGTAGGCCTTGATATCGGCACCAGTACGGTGGCCGTGGTTATTGCCGAGGTCGCCGGTAACGGAACTCCCGAGATAATCGGTGTCGGAACCGCCCCCTCCTCTGGTTTGCGCCGCGGAGTCGTGATCAATATCGAAGCGACGCTTCGAAGCGTCGTGGATGCGATCGAAGCAGCGGAACAGATGGCAGGTCGGGAGGTGAAGCGCGTAATCAGCGGGATCGCCGGAAGCCATATCAGCGGTCTCAACTCAAGCGGAGTCGTCGCGGTAACCGGTCGCGGCCGGGAGATCACCCAGGCGGACATAGCGCGAGTGATCGAGAATGCCCGGGCGGTGTCGATCCCCATGGACCGGGAGATCCTGCACGTGATTCCGCGGAACTACGTGATCGATGAGCAGAGCGGCATCAAAAATCCGCTGGATATGATCGGGGTCCGTCTTGAAGTGGAAGTACACATGATCACCGGATCGGTTACGGCGGCGCAGAACCTGGTGAAATGCGTCAACCGAGCGGGATTCGAGATCGAGAACGTTGTGTTCAACTCAATCGCCGCGGCGGAGGCGGTTCTCTCGCAGGACGAAAAAGACCTCGGCGCGGTACTTGTCGATATCGGCGGGGGTACGACCAACGTGATCGTTTATCAGGACGGTGCGCCCTTCGCCAGTTTCGTCCTGCCCGTCGGAGGCAGCCAGGTCACGGGAGATCTCTCGATCATGCTTCGGACCTCTTCCGATTCGGCGGAAAAAATCAAGCGTGAAACCGGGTGTGCCTATATGGCGCTCGTAGAGGAGAACGAACCGGTACTCGTCCCGGGGGTGGGCGGGCGTGCACCGATTCAGTGTACGCGACAGCAGATCTGCGAGATCATCCAGCCCCGGATGCGTGAGATCTTCAGCATGGTCCGGGAGCGCCTCGATCGGCAGCGAATGCTCGACCGGATCGCCGGGGGGCTTGTCCTCACCGGCGGGGGCGCGCTCCTGCCGGGCGTGGTGGAACTGGGACAGGATGTGTTCGACCTGGGGGGCCGAATCGGTCAACCCGGACGGTACGGCGGCCTGGCCGACAAGTATCAGACACCGGCGCTCTCTACAGCGGTGGGTCTGGTCCTGGGGTCCTGGAGCTCTGCTCCCGGTGAACAGGCCGGCGGAAAGGAACGGCGTGGAGCAGGTTTGAAACGAATAGGTAAATGGATGAAACACTTTTTCTAGAAGTGTTGTGATCTAGATACGATGCACCAAGGGGAGGGATGTGCATGAACTTTCAGGTATATGAAGACGATCTCTCGATCGCTTCCAGCGGAACCAGTCCGACCGTGATCAAGGTTATCGGTGTCGGCGGCGGCGGCAGTAACGCCGTCAACCGGATGATCCAGTCGGGGCTGGCCAACGTGGAATTCGTGGCGGTCAACACCGATCTGCAGGCGCTGCAGAGCTCCCAGGCGGAGCTGCGGATACCTCTGGGAACAAAGATCACCGGTGGTCTCGGAGCCGGGGGCAAACCGGAGATCGGGGAGAAAGCTGCCCAGGAGGATAAGGACCAGGTGCGTTCCGTCCTGGAGGGATCGGATATGGTTTTTGTCACCGCCGGTATGGGCGGTGGTACCGGCACCGGGGCGGCACCGGTTATCGCGGAAATCGCCCGAAGCCTCGGTATTCTTACGGTGGCGGTCGTGACCAAACCGTTTGATTTTGAGGGTCGGCGCAAGCAGCAGCTCGCCGATGAGGGTATCGCCAAGCTCCGCGAGGCGGTGGACACGCTGATCACGATACCGAATCAGCACCTGCTCAAGATCGTCTCCAAGGACACACCGATCACCGACGCCTTTCTTGTTGCGGACGACGTGCTGCGCCAGGGCGTACAAGGTATCAGTGATCTCATCACAAAGGATGGGATGATCAATATCGACTTCGCCGACGTGCGCACGGTGATGTCCGGTCAGGGCGACGCCCTCATGGGGATCGGCACCGGAGACGGTGACAATCGTGCCGTCGACGCTGCTACCAACGCGATCAACAACCCCCTCCTGGAGGACGCCCACATCGAGGGCGCCAACAAGATCCTGGTGAACGTCACCGGCGGAACCGACTTCACACTCTCCGAGTACGAGGAGATCATGAAAATCATTACCGCCAACGCCGATTCTGAAGTGCTCGTCATCGCCGGGACCGCGGTGGATCGCTCCCTGGACGGTCAGATCCGGGTTACGGTTATCGCTACGGGATTCGGTGAGGTCGAGCTCGGTCAGGACGGGCTGAGTCCGGAAGAAGTCGCAGACGCACCTGGTCGTGGCGGTCTGGAACGGAAACAACCGGAGCCGGAGTTTATCTCCCTCGACACCTGGAACAACCTTACACGGCCCTCGCCTCGACAGGAGGACCTCTTTGTGGAGTCCGACGAGGATGAGGTGACCCTGGGCGTGCCGGCGATATTGCGGTCACGCCGGGCCGCGGGTAACCGTTGAGACACGGATCGAGAGGTAACGATGGTATCGACGGCCATGCTTGATCGTTTTACTGATTATCTGCGCGTGGAACTGCGCCTCTCCAGGCAGACGGTGGAAACGTACCTGCGGGAGTGTACCGCCGCGGAGACCTACGCTCGTTCGCTCGGGCGGGATCTGGAGGCACTCAACACGGCGGACCTCATCGACTACCTGGTTCAACGCCAGAACGCGGATGAACCGATCGACCAGCGTACCGTAGCCAAGGGACTATCGGCGCTGCGTTCGTTCTACCAGTTCTGCGTTCTCGAGCAGGTACGACCGGACAATCCCGCCTCGACGATCAGCTCTCCCCGCGGAACACACCGGCTGCCGGGGGTCCTCTCCGTGGAGGAAGTGGAGCTTATCCTGGAAGAGATCGATCTCGGTTCACCCGGTGGATTGCGGGATCGGGCACTCTTTGAATTGATCTACTCCTGCGGCCTGCGCATTTCCGAGGCGGTGGACCTGGAACTGCACAACCTCTTCCTCGAGGAGGGGTTGATCCTGGTCCGAGGCAAAGGTGACCGGGAACGGATGGTCCCTCTCGGTGACGAGGCGATCCGCTGGGTGAAGAGGTATCTCCGGGAGGCACGGCCACACCTCGTGCGAGGCCGGCCCGAACGGGCGGTGTTCGTGAATCGTCTCGGGAAAAGGCTTTCCCGGAAAGGGATGTGGAAGCGCTTTCACGAGCTTACCTGTGCCGTTGGAATTGAAGCCAAGGTGCACACCTTGCGTCACAGCTTTGCCACGCATATGCTCGAGGGAGGAGCTGATCTGCGGGCGGTACAGGAGCTGCTTGGGCACGCGGATATCGGTACAACACAGATCTACACCCATATCGACACCGAGGACCTGCGCAAGTACCACACCCGGTATCATCCTCGGAGCGGCACGGCGGTAATCCCCGCCCAGGGAGAACAGTGATGGCTGATAAGGCGTTGTGCAAACTGATCGTTGGAGGCGACAGGTACAGATGAAACAGGTTCCCGGTAAGCTGCATCGACGGACGCTCGTTCGCGGGAGCATCCTCGGCCCCGTTCCAATGATTCTCCTTCTGTCCACAGCGTTCGGGATCACGGCGTGCGCGGAAAAGCGGGAACCGGAGCTGGACTTCCTGATCGCTACCGAGGAGGTAGCGTACGAGGGCGTCGAGGTGTCGTCCGAGCGTATCGAAGAACTCCGAAGGGATATCCGGCGTTACCGGTCGCAGGTAGAGGAGCTCACCACGGCGATGAGCCGCGTGGCGAGCTTCCAGAAAATGCTCGCCAATGAGCTGATGCAACAGGGAATGTACAGACCGGCCCTGGACGCGCTCCAGCAGGCGATGGAACTCCAGACGGGCAACCCCGTGCTGTACTACCTCGCGGCGGTCGCCTCGGGTCACTCCGCGCGAGCGTATATTCTTGAGGGGCGTGACCGGGAATACCTCGAGCAGGCGGAGCGGATGTACCGGGAGGCGATCCGGCTCAATCCGCGGTACCGGGAGGCTTTGTACGGGTTGGCGGTGCTTCTCTCGTTCGAACTTGACGAACCGGAAGAGGCGTTGCAGTACGCGCGACGGGTTGCGTCGATCGAGACGCGGGATCCGGCGATCCGATTCCTCCTGGCGAACATCCTCGTGCGGACCGGGGAGTTCCAGGAAGCACTGGAGATTTACGAAGGGCTTGCACGAACCGCTCCTGCACCGGAGCAGCGACGGCGAGCGGCGGAAAACCTTGAAGAGTTGAGGAGGCAGGTACCGTGAGTGATCCTGCAGTCAGTAGAGACGATCTTCTCGCCGATATCGGGAGCGCTCCTGCGCCGGAGCTGGAAGCGGTTCTGATAGCGGCCCGGTTTCTGCCGTTCCGGCCCCTGGAGCGGGTAGCGCTGCTCCGCCACGCACCTACCGCGCAGGAGCTGTTTGCGATGGATCACTACGCGGTGGAACGGTGTATCGGGAGACCCTTGAGAAAAACCGCGTGGGACCCGAAGCGCCTGTACCGGGAGACCGAGATCGACCGGCGCTGGCTCTCGATGCCGGACCGTCGGGTGTGGTGGATCGGTGACGGGGACTATCCGCAGCACCTGCGCGGTATCTGGGATCCTCCGGCGGTGCTCTTTGGCTGGGGTGACCCCCGGGGACTGCGATACCGGGGCGTCGCCGTGGTAGGAACGCGGGAACCGGACGACGCCGGACGGGCGGCGGCGTACGGCCTCGGTATCGACCTCGGATCGCAAGGCGTGGTGGTAGTGAGCGGGCTCGCCCGTGGAATAGATGTCGCCGCTCACCGGGGCGCGATCGTGACGGAAACCCCCGCTACGGCGGTGCTCGGTTCCGGGGTGGACGCGGTTTTCCCGCGGGAGAACCGATCCCTCGCGGCGGATCTGCTGGATGCGGGCGGGATCGTGGTGAGCGAGTATCCGCCGGGGACCCCGGCGCACCGTATGCGTTTCCCCGCTCGGAACCGCATCGTGGTGGGGCTCTCCGCGGGGGTGGTGGTGGTGCAGGCGCCGGAACGGTCCGGCGCGCTGATATCCGCGGACTACGGGCTGCAGAACGGTCTGGAGGTGATGGTGCACCGCGCCGGCGCGCTCTGGACCGGTTGCCGTCGCCTTATCGCTGAGGGTGCGGCCACGATAGAGACCGCCCGGGACGTGCTGGCGCTGGTAGCACCGGAACAGATCGGTTCCGCGCAAACCGGGGCCGCCGGAGGCGCCGATGATATCGAGGCTGTGTACCGTGAAGCCAACGCGCGGAAGCTTGCGCTATTTGACCCGGATCCGGAGGTAACCAGGTGAAGCTGAGCGACGCAGTGGACCGATATATCGACTACCTCTCGGCGGTGCGCCGACTCTCGCCGGCCACGGTCGGAGCCTACGCCACGGATCTGCGCTCGTTTCTGCAGTTCCTGCAATCCGCCGATATCGCGAACGTGCAGGACGTACAGGTCGCGGAGATCCGCCGGTGGGTCCGCACGATGGGTTCTGAAGGTATGGCTGCCACCAGCGTCAACCGACGCCTCTCCGCGGTTAAAGGCTTCTTCTCCTACCTGGTAACCCAGGAGGAACTGCTCACGGCGAATCCGGCGGTGGCGGTGCGGAGCGTAAAAACGCCGCGTCGACTGCCTCCCACTCTCTTTGAGGGAGAGATGGAGAGCCTGCTCTCGATCGAGAGCCGCAGTTTTGCCGGGGCGCGTACCCGGGCATTGCTGGAACTGCTTTATTCCACGGGAGCGCGGATCAGCGAGGTGTGCAACGCCGATGTGGACGACCTGGTGTTCCGACGACGGGCGTTACTGGTGCATGGAAAAGGCAGCCGGGACCGGTTTGTGTTCCTCGGGGACGCGGCGTTTCAGGCACTCCGGGATTACCTGCCACTGCGCCATGAGTTTCTCCTGCAGCGCGGACTCGTAAAGCGTCAGGCGCTGTTCATCAACCTTCGGGGCGGTCGGCTGACCCCCCGGGGAGTAGCGGGGATCATCGCAAAGCGGATTACCGACACGGGGTTGCAGAAATATCTTACGCCGCACGGGTTCCGTCATTCCTTTGCGACGCATCTGCTCAACCACGGCGCGGATATACGGGTGGTGCAGGAGCTTCTGGGGCATCGACGGTTGTCCACCACGCAGGTGTATACCCACGTCGGCATGGACCGGCTGCGGCAGGTGTATCGTGAGGCACATCCCCATGGACGACGGCGGGAATCAAACGAGGGAGAGGATTCGAGATGAACAGGTCGGATACGATACGGAGCACCACGATCGTGGCGGTTCAGAGAGACGGAGTGGTTGCTATGGCCGGTGACGGCCAGGTCTCGATCGGCGAGTCCGTGGTCAAGGGAAACGCCCGCAAGGTGCGCACGATCCATGACGGACGGATCGCCGTAGGCTTTGCCGGGGCTACGGCGGACGCGTTTACGCTTTTTGAGCGGTTTGAAGCACGGATCAAGGAGTACAGCGGCGACCTGATGCGGAGTGCCGTGGAACTTGCCAAAGACTGGCGGACCGACAGGATGCTCCGGCGCCTGGAAGCGATGCTCCTGGTTGCCGACAAGGGCAAGGTACTCCTGATCTCCGGAAACGGGGACGTCCTGGAACCGGAGCACGGGGTGCTCGCGATCGGTTCCGGGGGAAATTACGCCCTGGCAGCGGCGCGAGCGCTCCTGGATAATACAGAGTTGCCCGCGCGAACCGTGGCGGAGGAAGCGCTGCGAATTGCCGGGGAGATCTGCGTGTACACAAACGGCCATATAACGGTGGAGGAGTTGCGGTGAAACTGGAAGATCTGACGCCCGCGGAAATCGTAGCGGAGCTTGATAAGCACATCATCGGGCAGCAGAAGGCAAAGAAAGCGGTAGCGATCGCGCTCCGCAACCGGATGCGGCGGCAGAAACTGCCGGAAGAACTTCAGGACGAGGTAGCGCCGAAGAATATCATCATGATCGGACCTACCGGAGTCGGAAAGACCGAGATTGCCCGGCGCCTGGCGCGACTCACGGGGGCTCCCTTCGTGAAGGTGGAGGCTACCAAGTACACGGAAGTCGGGTATGTCGGGCGCGACGTGGAGTCCATGGTAAGGGATCTCATGTCCGTGGCAATGACGATGGTTAAGGACGAACTCCGGGAGGAAGTGCGTGAGAAAGCCCGGGATCGGGTAGAGGAGATCATCCTGGATGCGCTCCTGCCCGGTGTGAGCGGCGGCACGGAATCGGAGCTCCCCGGGCCGGTCGGTGGTGAGGGTGGGTTTCCCGCGCCGGCACCAGGCGGAACCGGCGCGGGCGGCAGTAAAGGCCCCGGAGACAGTGCGGGATCCTCCGGTGGTACCGGCGGAGTATCAACCCATACGAGGGAGCGATTCCGGGAGATGCTGCGCGAGGGCAAACTCGACGAGAAAGAGATCGAGATAACCCTGAGCAAACAGTCCATGCCGGCGATCGAGATCTTTTCCGGGAGCAACGTGGAGGAACTGGATCTCAACCTGGGTAACCTGGGTAATATTTTCGGCGGCAAGAAACGCAAGCGCCGCATGACGGTAAGCAGCGCGCGGGAATACCTGCTGCAGGAGGAGATGGACAAGCTGGTCGACACGGAACGCGCGGCGGAACTCGCCCGGGACCGGATAGAAAACACAGGAATCATCTTCGTCGACGAGATCGACAAGATCGCTACCCGGGAGGGTAGAACCAGCAGTGACATAAGCCGGGAAGGCGTTCAGCGGGATATTCTTCCGATCGTGGAGGGGTGTCAGGTAAACACCAAACACGGCGCGGTGGACACCTCTCACATCCTCTTCATCGCCGCCGGGGCGTTTCACATGAGCAAGCCCAGCGATCTTATCCCGGAACTGCAGGGGCGCTTTCCACTGAGGGTGGAGCTGGAGGCTCTTGAAGAGGAGGAGTTTTACCGGATCCTGACGCAGCCCAAGAACGCTCTGGTACGGCAGTACCGGGAACTCCTCCTGACCGAAGGGGTTGTGCTGGATTTCGAGGACGATGCGATTCGGGATCTATCCAGGATTGCTGCCGAGGTCAACAGCCGGTCCGAGAACATCGGAGCCCGGCGGCTGCAGACGATCATGGAACTGCTCCTTGAGGACATATCGTTTAACGCACCGGACCTGGCGGGTCAAACGATACCGATTACCCGCGAATACGTGCGGGAACGGCTCGCCGATGTTGTTGAGGATCAGGACCTGAGCAGGTACATCCTGTGATGTGGGGAAGATTAAGCTCCGCCCGGCAAAACGCCGATGTTCAAAAGGTGGAGGAGGATAGAGATGTTTGAGGGGACAAGCCTGGGCCGGCAGATCGATATTCTGCACCGAACGATGGACGTGAGCATGCTGCGGCAGAATGTTATCGCCAACAACATCGCAAACGCCAACACGCCTAATTTCAAGCGGACCGAGGTCAACTTCGAGTCGCGCCTGGCTTACGCGCTGGAAAGCTCGGAACGGCAACCGCGCTTCCGCGAACGGCTGACCAACGAGCGGCACATTCCTTTCCACCGGACCCTGGACTACCGGGATGTCCGGCCCCGGCGCGTACTGGATTTTACCACCACCGCGAAGAACAACGGCAATAACGTGGATATAGAGGTAGAGTCGATGAATCTGCTGAACAACCAGCTGGCGTACCAGATGATGACCCGTTCCGTGGCGGATTCCTTCGCTCGGATCAACCTGGTGTTGCGATAAGGGAGAGGATGTAGACTATGGGTATGTTTTCCAGCATCAACACGGCGGCAACGGGACTCACGGCACAGCGCCTGCGGCAGGACGTGATCGCCGATAATATCGCGAACGCCAACACTACGCGGACCTCCGAGGGAGGGCCATACCGCCGCAGTCGTGTGGTGATGCGGCCTCGCGCGGAGGGTCCGTACTGGCGGAGTCCCTTCCTGCCGCGTCCTCTCGACGAGGGTGTCGGCCAGGGTGTGCGTGTCACCAGTGTGGAGAAGGACATGGACAGCGAGCTCCGCATGGTGTACGACCCGACCCATCCCGATGCGATCCAGAGTGGACCCCGGGCAGGGTACGTGGAGTATCCCAACGTCACGATCGTGAGCGAGATGGTGGATCTGATCGACGCGTCTCGCGCGTACGAGGCGAACGTTGCGGTAGTAAACGGCGCGCGAACGATGTTCCAGCGCGCGTTGGAGATCGGACGATGATGATCGGTAACGGTACCCGGCAGGGCACTTATTCCGGGGAGGGGGCTGAAGGATGAACGGTATCAATCCGGTGGATGTCCGGGGCTTGCAGATGCAGATCGCCCGGACACATCCCAATCACGTGCCGGGCAAGTATGAGCCGCTCGCGCCGCGAGTAGAAGCAGAGGATTTTCGGGGCGCCTTGATTCGGAGCCTGGAAGAGGTGAACAGCCACCAGACCGAGCACGAACAGCTCTCGGTCCGGGCTGTCACTAACCCGGACAGCGTCGAGGCTCACGATCTTACGATCGCCGCCGCCCGGGCAAACACGTCGTTGAGTATCGCCAAGAACGTGGTGGACCGCGTAATCCAGGCATACCGCGACATCACCAGCTTGAGGTAAGCGGGAGACGGATCTGGTGAGGTATTCCGGAGTGTGCGTCGATCGGCAGCGGCGCAGCGCACTGATAGTATTTAGAAGAGGACCGACGGAACGTAGCGGATAACGACCGCGTGAGACAGTGTCCTGATTGATGGGGGAGGGGAACATGAAAGAATGGTTAACGCGACTCAGGGAGCGTATCACGACCCTTTGGGGGGAGTGGAAAGCGCCTCAGAAGATGGTTTTTGTCGGCATCGTCGCGGTCACGGTGGTGGCGGTCGTCATGCTGGTGCTTTTCAGCGCCGCCCCGTCGCAGGTGCCCTTGCTGCGGAGACCGATTACCGATCCACAGCAGTTGACTGATATCGCCAACCGGCTCGATGCGGAAAACGTGGTTTATACGATAACCGCGGACAACCGGATCATGCTGGAGGACGAACGAACGGCGCAGCGCATGCGCTCCGTACTTACCCGGGAGGACCTGATCCCTTCCGGAACCGATCCGTGGGAGCTCTTCGATGTAGAGCGATGGACGCTTACGGATTTTGAGCGCAACGTGAACCTCCGCCGCAGTATAACGCGGCAGCTCGAGCAGCATATAACCGCTCTGGACGACATAGACTCCGCGAGCGTCACGATCGTCCTGCCGGAGCGGCAACTCTTCGCGTCGGATCAGAACCCGGTGACTGCATCGGTCATAATCACCCCCAAGCCGAGCAGCGATATCCGGGAAAACCGTCGTAAGATCGAGGGTATCGAGAAGCTGATCCGCTTTGCCGTGGAAGGCCTCCAGGAGGAGAACATAACGATCACCGACCCCTCCGGTGTCGTGTTGAACGATTTCCAGGGAATGCAGGATTTTGACCGGCTGGAGCTGACCCGACGCGAGCTTGCGATCATCCGCGAGCAGGAAACGCGCTATAAGCAGGCGATCGTCAACGCCCTGGCGGAGATCTTCGGGCGCAACCGCGTGCAGGTGGTTAATATCAACGTCGATATGGACATGGGTAAGCGCACGGAGGAGACGGAGGAGTTCTTCCCGATCGTCACCGTCCCGAACAACCCCAACACCCCCTTTGACGACTCGGAGTTCGTGCTCTCGATTCCGCGTTCCATGGAGCGCGTGGACGAGCAGTACGAGGGGACCGGTTTCAATCCGCAGGGTCCTCCCGGAGTGGAAGGACAGACTCCGCCGGCGTACCGCGACCTGGAAGGTCTGGTGGGGCGCTGGTCCAACCAGGAGGAACGGATCAACCACGAGATCAACACCCGCCGTACCACCGAGGAGAAAAGCCCCTCAATCGAGCGCATCACCGCCAGTGTGGCGATCGACGGGATCTGGCGCTGGTCCTATGACGATCGCGGTGAGGTGGAAATCAACCCTGACGGGAGCATCAACCGTACCTACACTCCGGTGTCCGAACAGGAACTCGCCGCCGCGAAGGAGCTGGTGGAGCACGCGGTCGGATTCAGTGAACGTCGCGGCGACGCCGTGAGCGTGCGGCACCTCCAGTTCGACCGGTCCGCGCAGCACCTGGAAGAGGACGAGCGGTTCCGGCGGCAGCGGCAGATCCAGATGATCGTACTCTATGTGTTGATCGGTATAGCGGTTCTTCTGGTATCGTTTATCGTGTTCCGTCTGATCTCCCGGGAGATCGAGCGGCGACGCCGACTTCGGGAAGAGGAACTGGCGCGTCAGCACCAGGCGATGCGCGAAGCGGCGCTCCGCAGTGCCGAGGAGGAGAGCGCCGAGGTGGAGATGTCCGTAGAAGAACGCGCCCGGATGGAACTGGAAGAGATGGCGATAAACATGGCGCGGGAGCATCCCGAGGACGTAGCCCAGCTGGTCCGGACCTGGCTCTCGGAGGAGTAGGATATGGCAAAGCAACAGGCACAGCAACAGGGCGCGGCGAGTTCCGCGGCGCCCACCACAACCCCCAGTACCCGGAAGTCGCGTAAGGAACTGAGCGGACGCCAGAAGGCGGCGGTGTTCCTGGTTACCTTGGGGAGCGAGATCTCCAGCGAGATCTTCAAGCATCTCCGGGAAGACGAGATCGAGACACTTACCTTTGAGATCGCGCGGATGGAGAACTTCGGGGCGGAAGAGAAGGAGATGGTCCTGCAGGAGTTCCAGGAACTGATGATGGCGCAGGACTTCATCACGTCCGGCGGTATCGACTACGCCCGGGAACTGCTGGAGAAGTCGCTGGGTTCGCAGAAGGCGGTGGATATAATCAACCGCCTCACCACGAGTCTGCAGGTGCGGCCCTTTGACTTTATCCGGCGCACCGACCCGACGCATCTGCTCAACTTCATCCAGCAGGAGCATCCCCAGACGATCGCCCTGATCCTGGCGTATCTGGAACCGCAGAAAGCGAGCGTGATCCTGGGCAGTCTCCCGAACGAGATCCAGTCGGACGTTTCCAAACGGATCGCCACGATGGACCGGACCTCACCGGAGACGCTCCGGGAGGTCGAGCGGGTACTCGAGAAAAAACTGGCCTCGATCTCGAGCGAGGACTATACCGTAGCAGGCGGCGTAGAAAGCGTCGTGGAGATCCTCAACCTCGTGGACCGGTCCACGGAGAAGACGATCATCGAGAGCCTGGAAGAGGAAGATCCGGAGCTGGCGGAAGAGATCAAGAAACGCATGTTCGTCTTCGAGGATATCGTCATGCTCGACGACCGGGCGATCCAGAAAGTGCTCCGCGAGGTTGATACGGCGGAGCTCGGAAAGGCGCTCAAGGCGGTGGATTCCGAAGTTCAGGACAAGATCTTTCGCAACATGTCCAAGCGTGCGGCGGCGCTGCTCAAGGATGATATGGAGTACATGGGACCGATACGCATGAAAGATGTCGAAGAGAGCCAGCAGAAGATCGTTTCCATTATTCGCAAGCTCGAGGAGCAGGGTGAGATCGTGGTCGCCCGGGCCGGAGAAGACGAGCTGGTAGTGTAGACCGTCCCAGGGAGAAGAAGGTATGGCAAAGAACGTATTCCGTTCCGGCGAGGTCAAGTACAAGCAGCATAAAGTGTTCCTGCAACCGCCTAAGCCGGTGCTGGTGCCCGGCAAGAAGGGACCGATCCCGGTGGAGACTCTCGACGATGACGTGGAAGAGATCCAGGAAGTAGAGGAGTACGCCGGACCAACAGCGGATCAGCTGCGCCGGGAAGCGGAGGCGTTCAAGGCGCAATGGGATGCAGAGCGCGAGCAGATGATCGCCGACGCCAAAGCGGAAGCGGCCAAGATCGTGCAGGAAGCGGAGGAGGAAGCGTTCCGCCAGATCCGGGAGAAAACCGAGGAAGCTACCCGGAAGCGTCAGGAAGCTGAAGAGGAAGCGGAAGCGATGCGCCGGCGTGCGGAGAGCGAAGCGGAGCAGATCGTACGGGACGCGGAGGAACGGGGCAAAAAGTCCGAGCAGGAGGCGTTCGATAAAGGACTCCGGGAAGGACGCGAGGCGGGGATCGAAGAGGGCAAAGCGGAGCTCCAGCGCGTGATCGACCGCTTCCACGTGGTCCTGGCCAAGGCGATCGACCGGCGTAACGAGATAATCCAGGAGAGTGAGACCCAGGTGGTCAACCTTGTGCTGTCCATAGCCAAGAAGGTGATTAAAGTAATCAGCGAGCACCAGAAAAACGTGGTGATCAACAACATCAACCAATCCCTGCAGAAACTGCAGCAGAAGAGCGAGGTGATCGTACGAGTCAACCTGGCGGATCTCAAGCTGGTTACCAAACACAAGGAAGATATCCTGAAGATGGCGGAGCGCGTGCAGAACATAACTATCGCCGAGGACACAACCGTCGATCCCGGCGGGTGCATCATCGAGACGGACTTCGGTGAGATCGACGCCCGGATCGCATCGCAACTCCGGGAGATCGAGGACAGGATTCTGGAGATGGTACCGATCAAGGGACGCCCCCGGTCGGCACTTAAAGGTTGACGGGGAGGGGATATCACATGGCGATAGCCTTTCTGGAAAAATACCAGGCTGTGGTGGATCACACGGAAACGATCCGTCAGATCGGTCGGGTCCAGGCGGTGGAAGGACTCAAGATCGAGAGCTTTGGCCCGCAGGCGCGAGTGGGGGAGCTCTGTCACATCCTGGTGGAGAGTACCGGCGACACGGTCCTGGCGGAGGTCGTTGGGTTGAGGGACGCGGTGGTTCAGCTCGCGCCGTACAAACACGTTGAGGGAATTGAAGTGGGGAACCCCGTGATCGGCCTGGGGGAGACGCTGGAGATACCCGTCAGCGATCGCCTGCTCGGTCGGATCCTGGACGGAACGGGCCGGCCCATGGACGACCTCGGTGATATCGGCAGCGG
>SLRR01000082.1 GCA_007130865.1 Spirochaeta sp.
CGTCGTCGCCGCTTCCTCCCACCGGTGAATCCGGTTCCACGTCCGTTCCGTCGCCGTTGGTCCGGTTCAGGGGAAGGTCTGCCACGATGTTCTCCGCGTCCGGGTCCTCGTCGATCTTGGCAACTCCCACAACGTAATCCGGAGGAGCCACGTTCATGACGCTCACACCCCGGGCGGTACGACCCTGTACGGAGATATCCTCCGCCCGGAGCCGGACGGTGAGTCCCTGCGAGGATACGGCGATGAACTCGTCACCGGGTTTAACCGGTACTACCGCGACCACTTCGCCCGTTCCGGGAGCGTCCTCCGTACCGGCTACTACGTTGAACGCACGCATTCCCTGACCGCCGCGGCCGTGCAGGGTGAACTCGCTGCAGTTTGTGCGTTTACCGGCTCCGTTCTCGGTCACCAGCAGCACCTGGCCGTCGTCCGGGGCGATGCACGCGCCGGCGATCTCATCCCGCGAGAGCAGTTTCAATCCCCGGACTCCCGCGGTATTACGACCCATGGCGCGTACTTCCGTTTCGTTCAAGCGCAGTCCCCGGCCTTTACGGCTCACCAGAAGAATCGTGTCGTCACCGCCGGTGATCATTACGTTTACCAGGCGGTTGCCGTCTTCCAGTTTGACCGCCAGGACTCCCCGGCGCCGCGCGTTGACAAACGCGTTGGCTTTGATCTTGACCACCTGCCCGCGGGCGGTGGTGAAGAAGAGGTGGATGTCCGGGTCAAACTCGCGCAGCGGCAGGATCGAGGCGATGTCCTCGTCCGCGGATATCTCCAGGAGACTCTTCACGTGCGTTCCCTTCGCGTGCCGTGACGCTTCAGGGATCTCGTGTACTTTCAGGTAGTATGCTTTTCCGATACTCGTGAAAAAGAGCACGTGATCGTGGGTTGATCCCAGGAAGACGTGTTCGATGAAATCGTCCTCCCGGAGGTTGCTCGACGAGTTGAGTCCGCGACCTCCGCGACCCTGCGTCCGGTACAGGCTGTAGGGCAGACGCTTCACGTATCCCCGATGACTCACGAGCACCACCATGTCCTCTTTCTGGATCAGGTCCTCGATGTCGATCGATTCGATCTCGTTGAGTTCCACGTTGGTGCTGCGTTCGTCGCCGTACTTCTCCGCGATCTCGTAGGTCTCGCGCTTGATCAGTTCCCGCAACTTGAGTTCGCTTCCGAGCAACTCCTTGAGCTCCCGGATCAGGGCGCGCACCTGCTCGAGTTCGTCGATTATCTTTTTTGTCTCAAGGCTGGTGATTTTCTGGAGGCGCATATCCAGGATTGCCTGAGATTGCCGCTCCGAGAGCTCGAACGTTTCCATGAGTCTCGTCCGCGCGGTCTCCACGTCCGCCGATTCCTTGATGATCCGGATCACTTCATCGATGTTATCCAGCGCGATCTTGAGTCCCAGCAGGATGTGTTCCCGTTCCTCCGCTTTACGCAGATCGAACTGCGCTCGCCGAACGACAACTTCGTGGCGATGCTGGATGAAGTAGCGCACCATCTCCCGAAGGGTGAGTACCTGCGGGCGTCCGTCCACGAGGGCCAGGGCGTTCACGTTGAAATTGACCTGCAGCTGTGTGTGCGTGAACAACTGGTTCAGGATTACCTTGACGTTGGAATCCTTTTTCAGCTCGATCACAATCCGCATGCCGTTACGGTCCGACTCGTCCCGCAGGTCCGCGATTCCGTCGATTTTACGGTCACGCACGAGGTCGGCGATCCGCGAGATCAGGGTGGCCTTGTTAACCATGTAGGGGATTTCGTTTACGACGATCACGTCGCGGCCGCGCTTGCCTTCCTCGATCACGAAGCGCGCCCGCACCACGATCCGACCTTTACCGGTCAGGTACGCGTCGCGGATTCCCCGTCGGCCGTAGATTGTCCCGCCCGTGGGAAAGTCAGGACCGGTTACGTGTTCGCAGAGCTCCTCGCTGGTTACATCCGGGTTGTCCAGCATCGCCGCAACGGCGTTGGCGATCTCCCGCAGGTTGTGCGGAGGGATGTTGGTCGCCATACCGACGGCGATTCCGGAAGCGCCGTTCGCCAGGAGATAGGGAAACGCCGCCGGCAGGACCAGCGGTTCTTCGTCGGAATCGTCGTAGTTGGGTCCGAAGTCGACCGTCTCTTTGTTGATGTCCCGGAGCATCTCCTCCGCTATCTTATGGAGGCGTGCTTCGGTGTACCGCATCGCCGCTGGAGGGTCACCGTCCACGGATCCAAAGTTTCCCTGTCCGTCTACCACGGGGTAGCGCATGGAAAATTCCTGCGCTAACCGGACCAGCGCGTCGTACACGCTCTGGTCTCCGTGCGGGTGGTATTTACCGAGTACATCACCGACGATGCGCGCCGCTTTCTTGAAGGGCCGGTCCGAACGCAGACCCATCGCGTTCATTCCGTAGAGAATGCGTCGGTGCACCGGCTTGAGACCGTCCCGCACGTCCGGCAGGGCGCGACTCACGATTACCGACATCGCGTAGTTGAGATAGGATTCCTTGACTTCGTCTTCAATTGCTACGGGGATTATCCGTCCGCCCGGTTGTATATCAGACACCGTTCGTTCCGCCTTTCATTCCGCTTCTTCTCTTGTGCCGCGCCATGTCGCCGGTATGGTGAACGCGGGTATCGTGCTGCCTCAGACGTCCAGGTTGCTCACGGCGAGTGCGTTTGCCTCGATGAACTCCCGCCGGGGCTGCACGTGCTCGCCCATGAGCGTCGTGAACACCGCGTCCGCCTCGACGGCGTCTTCCAGCCGCACCTGCATAATGCTCCGCGTTTCCGGATTCATCGTCGTTTCCCAGAGCTGGTCCGGGTTCATTTCACCGAGACCTTTGTACCGCTGGATCGAGAGTTTCTCCTCACCGACACCTTTTTTCTCGGTTATCGCCTCGATGATCTTCTCCCGCTCCATGTCGTTGTACGCGTAGGCGATTTCCTTGCCGTGACTGATCTTGTAAAGCGGCGGCATTGCTATATACACGTGTCCCGCTTCTACCATCTCCGGCATGTAGCGGAAGAAAAACGTGAGCAGCAGCGTCCGGATGTGAGAGCCGTCCACGTCGGCGTCGGCCATGATGAATACTTTGTGGTACCGGAGTTTCTCCAGGTCGAACTCAGTTCCGACCCCGGCACCGAGCGTGGTGATGATCGGTTGCAGTTTGTCGTTGGCAAGCACTTTGTCGATGCGGGTTTTTTCCACGTTGAGCATCTTTCCCCAGAGGGGCAGGATCGCCTGAAACTCGCGGTCGCGGCCCTGTTTGGCGCTACCTCCCGCGGAGTCTCCCTCCACGATGTAAACTTCAGCCCGACGGGGATCCCGCTCGCTGCAGTCCGCCAGTTTTCCCGGCAGGCCCGAACTCTCGAGAAAACTCTTTCTCCTGGTGAGATCCCGCGCCCGGCGCGCTGCCTGCCGCGCCTTTGCGGCAAGCACCGTCTTTTCCAGGATCGCTTCCACCGTCTTGGGATTCTCGTCAAAGAAAACGGTGAGGTTCTCGTTGACCAGGCTCTCCACGATTCCCCGGACTTCGCTGTTACCGAGTTTTGCCTTGGTCTGTCCCTCAAACTGCGGGTTCATTACCTTCACGGATATGACTGCCGTGAGACCTTCCCGGACGTCGTCTCCGCTTAGACTCTCGTCCATCTTCTTGGAGTGCTTGGAACGCTTCAGATACTCGTTGAACGTCCTCGTAAGCGCGCCGCGGAACCCGGTTACGTGGGTGCCGCCCTCGCGGGTGTTTATGTTGTTGACGAACGCGAAGAGGATCTCATTGAAGCTGTCGTTGTACTCCATAGCGATCTCCACCTCCACGTCATCCCGGGAGGCTTCAAACCAGATCGGCTTGGGCTGGATCGCGGTCTTGTTCTTGTTGAGGTAATGCACGAACTCCTTGAGTCCGCCGTCAAACTTGAAATCGTGGGATTTGATCTGGGGAAGCCGTCGGTCCTCGATCGTGATGCGGATCCCCTTATTGAGGAACGCCAGCTCCCGCAGTCGGTGGGACAGCACATCAAAGCTGAACGTTATCGTATCAAAGATTTCCTCGTCGGGACGGAACGTTACCCGGGTGCCGGTAAGTTTGGTATCACCGATCGTTCCCACGGCACTATCGGCAATTCCGCGCTGGTAGCGCTGGTGCCAGATCTTCCCGTGACGATACACCTCTACTTCAAGCCACTCGGAGAGCGCATTCACCACGGAGACTCCCACGCCGTGCAATCCGCCGGATACTTTATAGGTGTCTTTGTCGAACTTTCCTCCGGCGTGGAGCTTGGTCATAACGACTTCCAGAGCACTGGTATTCTGGTCGGTGTGCTGTTCCACGGGAATACCGCGGCCGTCGTCGGTGACGGTCACGACGTTGTTCTTGTCCACGACGACGGAGATCGTGCTGCAGTACCCGGCGAGCGCCTCGTCGATACTGTTGTCCACGACTTCGTATACCAGGTGGTGCAGTCCGTCGGGGCCCGTACTGCCGATATACATTCCCGGCCGCTTACGAACCGGTTCCAATCCTGTGAGAACCTGGATGTTTTCTGCTGAATAATTACCGGACATGTTTTTCCTTCGCGAAGTTTCCATATTATAAGGATTTATCCGGAAAAGGTAAACCACCGCGCTCGGGTATAATCCGGTGATATGGTGTGGATAACCTGGGGATAAATTGTTAATAAATGTTCCGTCTACTTTACATCCGTTGGAAACCGATTTGATCGGCGTGAAAACTCGGAAATTCCGCCCGTTTGCTACTGGAATCACGCGGTTCCTATGCTATGATGGGCTAAAACCGGTCAGGATGGGGGCGAGCCACCGACCTGCGATGTATGTGGATAAAATGTGGATAAACTGAGGGTATCATGACAGATTGGCAGGACAATAGGGTATTCTGGGACGAAGCGCTTAAAACAATACAACACCAGGTATCAGAACAGGAATATGTCATGTGGTTTCAGCAGATCGCGTACGCCGGATCCGATCAGGACCGTATTTCTGTCACCGTTCCATCTTCATTTTACCGCGATCAGGTGAAGCAACGTTACCTGGATCTTATCCAATCGACATTGCAGGATCTGTCGGGCCGCAATCTACAGATAGAGTTCAATATCGTAAAAACGGAGATGGTTGCTCCCGGGGAACGCCCCACGGATCGCGCCTCTTCGGAAACCGATCGGGGAAAAGCCCGAAACGGGCGGCCTCAATCGCAGGAAGCGGCAAAGGCGATCCCGCCGGCACCGGGGCTGAACAGCGAGTATACCTTTCAGAACTTCGTCGTCGGTGATAACAACCGCTTTGCCGCCAACGCGGCCATGGCGATCGCCAAGAATCCCGGAACGACGTACAATCCCTGTCTTATCTACGGAGGGGTCGGTCTGGGAAAGACGCATCTGCTCCAGTCGATCGGCAACGCTGTCTGGCTGAATAACGAAGGTACCGGCAAAATCGTCTATGTCACGGCGGAGGATTTTACCAACGAGTTTATCCGCAGTATTCAGGAGAACCGCACCCACCTGTTCAAGAACAAGTACCGCAACGCCGATGTTCTTCTGATCGACGATATTCACTTCCTTCAGAAAAAGAACGAGACCCAGGAGGAACTGTTTCATACGTTCAACGCGCTCTTTGACGCAAAGAAACAGATGATTTTCACCTCGGACCGACCGGTAAGCGAGATCAAGGATATTACCGAACGCCTTCAGAACCGGTTTACCCGGGGTCTTACGGTTGACCTGCAACCCCCGCAGATGGAAACGGCTGTGGCTATTCTCAAGAAAAAGGCGGAGAAACAGGGCGTTTACGTAAGCGATGAAGTGATAAACCTTATCTGCCAGAAAATTACTACCAACGTGCGTGACCTGGAAGCGGCGCTGACTCGGATCATCGCCTACGCGGAACTGGTGAACAAGGAAGTGTCCCTGGACGTTGCGCAGCGACAGCTGAAAGATTTTTTTTCCAGTCCCATGCAGAACAATATTACCGTCGACATAATCCAGCGCGTTGTAGCCGACTACTTCAATCTCTCTCCGAACGAACTCAAAGGAAAAAAACGCACCCGGCAGGTTGCCTTTCCGCGGCAGATGGCGATGTATATCTCCCGGGAAGTAACCGAAGCGTCCATGACCGATGTCGGCCTCGAGTTCGGCGGTCGCGACCATACCACGGTAATGCACGCCTGTCAGAGAATCAGCAGCCGTATGCGTACGGATCCGACTATAGAAGACATAATACAGACTCTTATCAGGAGAATTCGCGAGGAGGGCAGTCGCGCTTGATCCTGTTGATGACTGTTGATAACGGGTAGATATATACGGGGTATGTTGGGGATAAGTTTCACCACTGTGGATAACGGTATAAAACCGGGATAACCAGTAGCGGGTTATCCCGACGACAACCCCCTGTTCCGTAAAGGTTTGTGGCGGTTATCCACAAATCCCCGGAGCCTGCTATTACTACTACTGATATACATATATAATACGAATGGGGAAAGGAGAGCCGGAAACGTGAAATTCACTGTCGAAAAAGAACCCTTCCTGCGGGAAGTACAGATTGCCCAGGAGATCATTGCGTCTCGTTCCAACATGTCGATCCTCTCAAACGTGCTTCTTCAGGCAGATGAGGGTATGCTCACCGTCCGCGCTACCGACCTCAAGGTCAGCTTTCAGACGCAGATTCCGGTGGTTGTTACGGAACGCGGAATTACGACGGTGTTCTGTGACAAGCTTCTCAGTATTCTCCGCTCTCTTCCGGAAGGTGAAGTGGAGTTTGAGCAGGGATCACAGTCGGCGGGTGAAAACTTTGTTATCCGTCCGAAGTTCAAGGAGATCGACTTTCGTCTGCGCAGCATCCCCGCGGACAAGTTTCCGGAACTGCAGATAAGGCTCGAATCGGGGTACTTCGAGTTCCCCCAGCATGAGTTTGTCGAGATGGTTACGCAGACGGCGTTTGCTGTTTCCGACGACGAGACCCGTTTCTTCATGAACGGTGTGTACCTCGAATCGGATGAGAACGGTCTCGTGATGGTTGCCACCGACGGTCGACGGCTTTCTCTTATCACGCAGGAGATGCCGGCGGGAATTACCGAGTTTGACGGTGTTATTATTCCGCCGAAAGTGCTTAACCTGGTCAAACGGCTGGCCACCGGCGAGGGCACGCTCCGCATGGCCGTAGCGGACAAGCATGTCTTCTTTGAGTTCGAGAACCATTTCATCTCGTCCGCGCTGATCGATGGTCAGTTTCCCAATTACCGCCGGGTGATACCGGAAACTCAGCACTACCAGATTCCGATCAACAAAGAAGAGTTTGCGGAAGCACTCAAACGGGTGTCTCTGCTCGTGGAGAAATCCCGGAGGATCTACCTGGATCTTTCACCGGGTCAGATCGTTATTCGCAGCGAGGAGAGCGAAGTCGGTGTCGCCCGGGAGACGATCTCGGTTGATTACGACGGCCCGGTGTTGACGATCGCGCTGAACTACATCTATCTGATGGATCCCCTGCGCGTGATCAACACGGAGATGATTTCCATGCATTTCACGGAAGCGGGCAAGGCGATAACGATTTACTCCGAGCCGCGGGATCGGTTTTATCATATCGTTATGCCCATGCAGATCCAGTAAGCGTTCACCAGGCGACGGCTAGGTGGGTTTCCAGCGGTTGCGTCTCTTCCAGTTCAGAAACCTGCGGGACGGTGAGATCGATCTTGCCTCACCGCAGGTTTTTCTCGTTGGTACCAACGGTCAAGGGAAGAGTAATCTTCTGGAGGCACTGTACGTACTCAGTTACGGCGGCAGCTTCCGTACGCGCCGGGACCAGGAGCTGTGTCGCACCGGTACCCGGGAGATGGCTCTGGATGGATCGTTTCACGGACCGGACGGTGGATACACGCTGGAGATCCGCTACCGGGAAAACCGCAAGTCGATTCATCTCGACGGTGAAACCGTTCAGGATCGCCGGGACCTGGTGTCGCTTATCCCTTCGGTGGTGTTCCGCCACGACGATATGGTGTTTGTCAACGGACCGCCGGAGATGCAGCGCTGGTTTACCGACCAGACCTTGAGCATGAACGATCCGCTCTACATCGACGCGATGCGTCGGTACCGGAAGATTCTGCGCAACCGGAACCAGGTAATTCGTGACGGTCAAACGGAGATGCTCTCCGTGTACGACCCACAGTTGGCCGAACAGGGTCTTGAAATACAGCGCCGGCGCCACACCGTACTGGAGTCGTTCAACGAGGTGTTCGCCCGGGAGTTCCAGGAGATTGCCCGTCTGCCGGACGATCTGGTACTGGAATACCGGCCAAGCTGGCGGGAGCTTGATTCGGTGGAGACCGTTCAGGAACACCTTCGGGCACACCGCTCGCAGGAAGAGGCGCTGCGTACAACCACAAGCGGACCCCACCGGGACCGAATCCTCTTCCGCTATGCCGGGCAGGATTTCCTGACGATCGCGTCCACCGGGCAGATGCGAATGGTGGCTCTGATTCTCCGGGTTGCGCAGGCACGGTTTTTTGCCGAACGGACCGGCCGGAAACCGGTTCTCCTCCTGGACGATGTTCTTCTGGAACTGGACGGTGAACGACGGGAACGGTTTATCAATCGACTGCCCCCCTCGGACCAGCGCGTGTTTACCTTCCTGCCGGTAGAGCCGTACGCGGGCTACCGCAACGACGAAACGATGGTATATTCTGTACAGGATGGAACACTCCAACGAGAGTAGCGCCCGGGACCTGATCAAACGGCTGGTCGATTCTATCGGCGCGCGGGATGAACGGGGAGTCGTTCCCTTTGTCCTGGCCTGGCCGCAGATCGTTGGATCCGACCTGGCGGCGCACACGAAGGTGCTGGATATAAGAAACGGCGCGGTCCTGGTGGGTGTAGATCACCCGGGATGGCTTCAGCGCCTCCACCTGGAACAGAACCGCATAATCGGCATGATCCGGCGGCGGTTTCCCTCGCTGGAGGTGCGTTACATGCACTTCACCGTGGTAGAACGGCTGGACCAGACGGAAACCGGTCCCGGTGTCGTTATAGACGGCGGCACCTCCGGCGGCGAGTACGGGGGTGCCGAGTCCTGGAGAGAAGATCCCGGGGCAAACGAGTTCGCGGGCGATGAGCCCGCTGAAAAAAACCAGGAGAAATCTCCGTCGGCACAATCGGCATCGGACGATGCCGGTTCCGCGGAAGAGGATCATGAGCTTCAGCGCTACCTGGAAGGGCTGGAGCGGGCTTTGAAACAAAAGGAAACGGGCGGGAATAAGGGAAAGAAAAAGAACTCGTGACGAGCAACGGTACCAACATTGACACCGACATACACTGATCAGTATACTGCCCGCCTGTTAGGAATTGACGAGGAGATTACCCCATGAAGCGAACATATCAACCGAGTCGCGTAAAACGCAACCGAAAATTCGGCTTCCGGGCACGCATGAAGACCAAAGGCGGTCAGGCTGTGCTGAAACGCCGCCGTGCAAAGGGCCGGAAGAAGCTGTCCGTAGCGGATGAGAAGAAGCCTTACTAAAGCGGAAATTCTGCGTCGAAGGTCCGACATTTCCAGGGTCTTCGGGAGTAAGGAAGTGTATCGTACGAAGGGGCTCCATCTCCGGATTATAGCAAATGATCTGGAATGGAGCCGTGTTTTATTTGCAACCCCCCGGGTTTTTCGCGGAGCGGTTGCTCGTAACCGGGCGAAGCGGCACGTGAAAGAAGCGTATCGCCTGATCAAGCATCGAATCCAGGGTCATTACGACCTGGCCTTTGTGGTGTATCCCGGTACGTACGCCTGCACTGAACGGTTTCACCAGGTGGAAACTCTGTTACATCGGGCCGGAGTGACCGGCCCGGGTTAAGGATGAGAAATGGAAAAAAACACCCTCCTTGCGGTGGTTCTCTCGGTTATCGTAATCACGATCGGTTTCACGGTACAGAACATACTGTATCCGCCGGAGCCGGTACCGGAACCGATAGCGGAACAAGAAGAACAGATCGAGGAACCAACCGTTTCCACCGACGCGCCGGCGCCGGTGGAACAACCTGCTCCGGCGGAACCCACGGTATCGCCGGACGTGTCGGAAATACCCATTCCCGGTAATCCTGTGCGCGCGGTCCCGGCGGACGATATCTCGACGCAGCCCGTACGGTACAGCAACAACGTAATGAGCGTTGTCTTTGATCCGCGCGGTGCCCGGGTGGAGTCGATGAAACTGCTGGAGTATCTCGACGGCCCGGAGCCGGTGGAGATGATCATGAGCGGCGATACGGGACGCGGAGCGCTGGAACTGCATTTCGGCGATTTCCGGTCGGAACCGGTAACCGATCTCTTTGAGCGTGTTCCCACGGACGACCCGAACACGGTCGTATTCCGGCGCGACTTCTACATCGAAGGAACACCGTCCCAACCCTTTGAAGTCCGACGGGTCTTTCGCTTCTATCCGGACGAATACGTCTTTGAAGTGGCCACGGAAATCACGAACTCCGTCAACCGGGTGATACCCCTGGATTATACCGGAAACGCCTACACGATCTCCTTTGGTCCCCAGATTGGACCGAGCTACGCGGAGCTGGACGGACGCAACGAGTTCCGGCGCTTCTTTTACTACGACGGGAACCGGCGGCGGGAGATTCGACTGCGAAACGAGGACCGCGACCAGATCACGGAACGCATCAACTGGGGTACGGTTTCGGGCAAGTACTTTGCTGCGATCGCTATTCCCGGCGCCGCGGATTACACCTGGACGTTTTCCAACGAGACACCCCGTGGACTCGAGGACGGCGCCGCGATGTACCTGACGCGGCCGGCGATACGCAGTGCCGCCAATCGCGACACGCTCCGGTTTTATGTCGGTCCCAAGGTCACGAACGTGTTGAACCGGTATGATCGGGCGGACAACAACGCCCTGGGATTACGTAATCTGGACCTGGGTGAGGTGGAGGAACGACGGTTCCTCTTTGGTTGGCTCGAGAACATCCTGAAGTTCGTGATGCAGATCATCTACAACTTCGTACCCAACTACGGTATCGCCATCGTTATCCTTACGATCCTGGTTAAGATCCTGCTCTTCCCGCTTACGCACAAGAGTTTTGAGAGTACCAGCAAGATGCAGGTACTCAATCCAAAGATCCAGGAGTTGCGGCAGAAGCATAAAGACAACCCGCAAAAGATGAACAAGGAGATGCAGGAGCTCTACAAGAAGGAAGGAGTCAACCCGCTCGGTGGATGTCTGCCCATGGCTCTGCAGTTTCCCTTCTTCATAGCGATGTTCGGTCTTTTCAACAACCACTTCGATCTGCGGGGCGCCACGTTCATCCCGGGATGGATCACCGACCTTTCGGCACCGGAATCGATTCTTAACTTCGGCAACTTCACCGTTCCGTTGCTCGGATGGAACGATTTACGGCTCCTGCCGATACTTTTTGTTGCAAGTCAGTTGTTATCGAGTAAACTGATGCAGAACCCTGGTGCAGGCACGAGTAACAGCCAGATGAAGATGATGCAGTACGGGCTGCCCCTGATGTTCTTCTTCATCCTGTACAATATGCCCAGTGGGTTGTTGGTGTACTGGATTTTCTCGAACGTGTTAACCGTGGGTCAGCAGTTTTACAGCACCCAGAAGCGGAAGCATCAGGTAACGGAGTAAATATGGTACGAGAGTTTGAAGGACGCACGGAACAGGAAGCGATTGACACCGCGGCGGTAGCGTTGGGACTGGAACCGCACGAGTTCGAGGTAGAGATAATTTCCACCCGCGGAGGGGGTCTCTTTGGACGCAACAAAGCGGTCCGGATCAGCGTTCACCTGCCGGGTGACGAGCCGGATGAACACCCTCGGAACCGGCCATCAAGTGGTACCGTTGAGACCATGGAGGTCGCTTCGGCACAAGCCTACACCGTCACGACCGCGCACAACGGGAATCTTCTACCCGACACCGACTTTGAGCACGCCGTGGTGGACTTCGTCTCCACCGTGACGGACAAGATGGGATTTCCCGCGTCGGCTCGAATTTCCTTCCGGGAAGCGAACAAACTCGGGATCCGGCTTGAATCGGACCATGCGAACATACTGATCGGACGGAAGGGAAAGAACCTGGACGCGCTTCAGTTGCTGTCCAACGTTCTGGCAGGACGGTTCACCGATTCCGAGATCAAGGTGGTGCTGGATACGGAGGGATATCGAGGACGCCGGGAAGAACAACTGATCCAGCTTGCCCATAAGGTCGGGGACCAGGTAAAGCGTTCCCGTGGAAGCAAACTGCTGGAACCGATGAATCCCTTTGAGCGACGTCTGATTCACACAACGCTGAACGATATCGAGGATATTGGTACCGAAAGCGAGGGCGAGGGACTGTACAAACAGGTACGCATTTTTTATCGCGGTAACGACCGTCGGTGACCCCTTGTGGATTACCGGTGGATAACTCCGTGATAAACGGTACAACCGTTAAGCGGAGTAGCTACAATAACGTGTTTATTGGAGATATTTGTTATAGGAGTCGTCGGGTTTATCCTTGTTCCGTCTACTTTACAGATGTTCTGTTTAGTGACCGTATGTGGATAACCTGTGTATAACAGGAGGAATTTATGGTCTTTGATGAGTCGGTACGGTATCAGGAAAGTCACGAATGGGCGCGAAAAGACGGTGATCTGGTAGTCATCGGAATTTCCGACTACGCCCAGGATGAGCTGGGCGACGTGGTCTTTGTGGAGTTTCCCTCCCTGGGCGCGGCGTTCAAGAAAGGTGATGCTTTTGGTGTCGTGGAGAGCGTCAAAGCCGCCAGTGATCTCTATCTTCCGGTAAGCGGTACCGTAGCGGAAGTGAACGAAGTGCTCCAGGATAAACCGGAGACGATCAACGAGTCTCCCTTCAAGGACGGGTGGATCATCAAGGTGAAGCCGGACAACCCGACGGAGCTCGATTCGCTCATGGACGCCGGCGCGTACAAGACGTACACCGAAGGTCTGGACGACTGACTGTCCCGGCCTGGATCTGAAAACCGCTGCTTTTCCCCCCAACTCCTTGGCCGGTCATAAATTAGGCCCGGTCGATCAACAGGCTTGTGCATACTGCTGTTGACGCACCTCTTTCGGCACTGTACCTTTTGGCCGGACCAAGGAGCAAATAATGACAGGACAAACAAAAACCCGCCCGGAGTTCTACGTCCGGGATATTTCCCTCGCCGATTGGGGCCGCAAAGAACTTGATATTGCCGAGCACGAGATGCCCGGCCTGATGGCAACGCGCGAGAAATACGGACCGGCCAGGCCGCTATCCGGTGTTCGTATCACCGGTTCCCTGCATATGACGGTCCAGACCGCCGTCCTGATCGAGACCCTGGTGGAGCTCGGAGCGGACGTGCGCTGGGCCAGTTGCAATATCTTCTCCACGCAGGACCACGCCGCCGCCGCGGTGGCCGTGGGCCGACCGGAAACGGGTGGTTCTCCCGACGATCCCCGGGGTGTCCCGGTGTTTGCGTTCAAGGGAGAGACGCTCGAGGAGTACTGGGATTTCACGCTGAAGGCGCTCAGTCACCCCGCCGAGGACGGTTCTGCCGAACTTTCCCGCGTGCGCGGCCCTAACCTGATCGTGGACGACGGTGGAGACGCGACGTTGCTGATCCACAAGGGCGTGCAGATGGAGGACGGCGACCGCTGGGTGGACTCTCCGTCGGGCAGCCACGAGGAAGCGGTGATCAAGGCGCTTCTCAAGCGAGTACACCAGGAGGATCCGCAGTTTTTTCACCGCATCGCGAGCGAATGGAAGGGCGTCAGCGAGGAGACCACCACCGGTGTCCACCGGCTCTACCGCATGGCAGAGGAGGGAACGCTCCTGGTGCCCGCGATCAACGTCAACGACAGCGTCACCAAGAGCAAGTTCGACAACCTTTACGGCTGCCGGGAGAGCCTCGTGGACGGTATCAAGCGTGGTACCGACGTAATGATCGCCGGCAAGGTGGCGGTGGTCTGCGGCTACGGCGACGTGGGTAAAGGAAGCGCCCAGAGCCTACGCAGCCAGGGCGCGCGCGTGATCGTCACGGAGGTCGACCCGATCTGTGCACTCCAGGCCTCGATGGAGGGGTACGAGGTGAAGCGCCTGGAAACGGCGCTCCCGGAAGGCGATATCTTTGTCACCACCACCGGCAACAAGGATGTGATCACCCTGGAGCACATGCAGCAGATGAAGGATCAGGCGATCGTCGCCAACATAGGTCACTTCGACAACGAGATCCAGGTGGAACGCCTGAACGCCTCGGAGCACGTGACTCGGACCAATATCAAACCGCAGGTGGACAAATACACCTGGGAGGGCGGACGCGACGCCGCCGGCAACGCGATCGCGCCTCACTCGATCTACCTTCTCAGCGAGGGGAGACTCGTCAACCTGGGGAACGCTACCGGCCATCCGAGCTTTGTAATGAGCAACAGTTTTACGAACCAGACGCTGGCACAGCTCGATCTGTGGGAACACCGGGACAAGTACAAGCCCGGTGTGCGCGTTCTGGAGAAGAGACTCGACGAGGAAGTGGCACGACTGCACCTGGAGAAACTGGGCGTGGAGCTCACGGAGCTTACCCCGGAGCAGGCGGAGTACATCGGCGTACCCCTGACGGGTCCGTACAAGCCGGACGCGTACCGATACTGAGAACCCAAGGAGCATACATTGAGCAACAACACCAAATCTGGCGCCGCGGGACGGCGCTACCTCTTTACCTCGGAATCGGTAAGCGAAGGTCATCCGGATAAGCTGGCGGACCAGATATCGGATGCTGTCCTGGATGCATGTCTCAAGGATGATCCCCGCAGCCGCGTGGCGTGCGAGACGTTTACCACGACGGGCCTTGTAATGGTGGGCGGAGAAATCACCACCGAGACCTACGTGGACGTCCAGGAGGTCGCCCGGGGCGTAGCCAAGAAGATCGGGTACGACGATCCCGCTTACGGCCTGGATTTTGAGTCGATGAGCGTACTCAACGCGATACACGCCCAGAGTCCGGATATCTCCCAGGGCGTAAGCGGCTCGGGACTGCAGGAGTACCAGGGACAACAGGGAGCCGGGGATCAGGGTATGATGTTTGGTTACGCCTGTACGGAGACTCCCGAGTTGATGCCGGCACCGATCATGTACTCCCACCAGTTGCTGCAGTACGCTGCGCGGGTCCGAAAAGACGGCGACGTCACCTGGATGCGGCCCGACTCCAAAAGCCAGGTTACGGTGGAGTACGAGGGGCACAAACCGATCCGGATAGACACGGTGGTGATCAGCCACCAGCACGACCCGGAGGTGACCCACGACCAGATCCGGGATTCCCTGATTGAATCGGTGATCAAGCCGGTCCTCGAACCGACCGGCCTGCTCGATAAGAAGACGCGTTACCTGATCAACCCTACGGGCCGCTTCGTGATCGGCGGACCTCACGGTGATACGGGACTTACGGGACGGAAGATCATCGTGGATACCTACGGCGGCATGGGGCGGCACGGTGGCGGCGCGTTCAGCGGCAAGGATCCGAGTAAAGTCGACCGCAGCGCGGCGTACATGGCGCGCTACGTAGCAAAGAACATCGTCGCCGCGGGACTGGCGGAGCGGGCGGAACTGCAGCTGGCCTACGCGATCGGAGTTCCCTTTCCGGTGAGTGTCATGGTGGATACGTTCGGTACCGGTACGGTGCCGGAAGAGCAGATAGAAGCGGCGGTGCAGAAGGTGTTCGATCTTTCTCCGAAGGGAATCATCACCACGCTGGATCTGCTCAAGCCGATCTATCGAAGGACCGCGGCATACGGTCACTTCGGGCGTCCCGAGTTTACCTGGGAGCAGACGGATAAAACCGATGCCCTGAAGAACGCTATCGGGTAACGGGACCGCGACGATGGCGATTGAACGCGTAGCGGACCTTCTCACGCGCGGTGCGACCCGGCACCGGACGATCTTCAGCTTCGAGTTCTTTCCTCCTAAATCGGAAAAGGGCTGGGACCGGCTCTTCCGCAGCATTGGAGAAGATCTGCTGCCGCTTGAACCGGCTTACGTGAGCGTCACCTACGGCGCCGGTGGTACTACGCGGGACCATACTCATCGGTTGGTTACGCGAATCCAGAACGAATTTGGTCTCACCGTGGTGGCTCACCTGACCTGCGTCGGTTCCACCCGGGAAGAGATCAGTGCGATCCTCGAACAGTACGACGCGGAGGGCGTGTGTAACATCCTGGCGCTACGCGGAGACCAGCCGCGGGAGGAGTCGCTCCGGGCTCTGATGCGGGAACGGCTCGGCCCGGGCGGTGAGGGAAGCCCGGACTTTCCCTACGCGTCGGACCTGGTGGCGTTTATCCGGAAACGACTGCCCCACGCCTCGATCGGCGTGGCGGGTTTTCCCGAGGGTCACCCGGCGACGCCGAACCGCCTCGAGGAGATACGCTATCTGCGCAGTAAAATCGATGCCGGCGCGGACTACGTCGTGACGCAGCTCTTCTTTGACAACCGGGACTATTTTGACTACGTGGAACGGTTGCGCCTGGCGGGAATCGATGTCCCCGTTGTGCCGGGGATCATGCCGGTTACCACCCGCAAGGGCATGCGTCGCATGGCGGAGCTCGCCGCGGGGGCGCGGTTTCCCGCAGCTCTTCTACGGGCGGTGGAGCGCGCGCGCGACGACGAGGCGGTCTCCCGTGTCGGCACGCACTGGGCCACCGCGCAGGTGGCGGAGCTGATCAACAACGACGTACCGGGAATACACCTCTACACGTTGAACAATTCCTGGTCCACCGTAGAGATCTGCCGGAATCTGGGCTTGAGCAGTTATCGGCTCTGAGCCGTGCCGTTATGATGACTCGCCGCGCGCGTCCTCAGCAGGCACGCGTCCTCAGCAGGCACGCGTCCTCAGCAGGCACGCGTCCTCAGCAGCCACGCGGCCTCGGTAACTCGCGTCTTCAATAATAGTGCCCCAGGCCGATGAAGATCTCTCGCGCTTTGCCGTCCAGGGGGCTTGCCCCGTCGTATACCAGTTCCAGGTCCACCCCGTAGGACGCCCGAACGAATAAACTCCGTGCAAAGAGGGGAAACCCCACCACCGCGATCCCGCCGCCGTACTTAAGATCACGGTTCCGATTGAAGGACCTGTCCTCGTAGAAGTCTCCCCGGAGGTCCCGCACGTAGGCAACGTCGAAGAACGTTCCAAGCTGCATCTCAAAGACCGGTCGCAATGTCCAGAGTGTGATCGCCGCGTCCAGGTTGAGAAATACGCCCAGATCTCCGTTCATTCGGTCGTTCAGGATTCCCCGGGCGTCGGATACCGCGTCGTCCTGGTCCTCCGGCGCGCCGTCGATCAGGTAGAACGAGGAGATCCGGCCGCTCACACCCGCCCGGGGCCACTGCTCCCGGTCGGGTCGCCGCCAGAACGCACGGTAAAGCGCCAGTTCTCCGTATAACTCGTTGTCCCAGGTCTCGGTGGTGATGTTGTATTCGTTTTCGTTTCCCAGGGTGAACGTCTGGCCGTCGCGGTAGTTGCCCTCCCAGTTGAACCGGCCCGCGCCTACCGAGTGGTCGAACCCCACGGCGACGCCGCGCCGTTCCTCGCTGATACCGCCGGGACGGTAATTGATGCTGGTATAGACTTCCGGCGAGTACCGCAGCCGGCCGAGAAGGGGCAGGGAGATCGGGAGGTTGATCCCGGAACCGAGAAAGAACTCGTTGCTCAGGTAGTAGTCGTCACCGTAGGGGTCGTCCGAACGGTACCGGTAATCCTGCAATATCCCGGCGGTCCAGTCCATGCCGAGCCACGGGAAGTAGTGCTCAAACCCTGTCTCTACCTGAAAATCAAACTCGCCATCCTGTACGCCCAGCGAGGTCTTGAGAACCCACGCCCACTCTCGCCGGAGCATCTCAAAGGGCAGGCTGAAATCCGCGGAGAGCGTCACCACGTTCTCGTCCTCGTCGGTGAACTCGTAGTCCAGGTCGATGCGGAGGTCCTGAAGCGTTCCGAAGAAGTTATAGTCCCGGGCGCGGATGCTCAGAAGAAGTCCCTCGTTGGAGTCGTACCGTGCATAGGGCAGGGCGATAATGTTCCACGTATCCCTGACGTAAATCTGTATATCTACCGGGTGGTCCCGACGGGGATCATCCGGGTGTGTCTCCGCCGGGTCCGGACCGAGAGTAAATTCGATCCGGCTCTCCTGCAGTTCCCGCTGGTTTATAAGTATCTGCTGTTCATCCAGGAGAAACGCCGTCAGTGCCCGTTCAGATTCGAAGCGCATTCCCTCCTCGAGCTCGAGCAGGTTGCGCAGGACCCACAGACGGGTACGACCCTGGATATCCCATTCGATCCGGCGCACCACCAGCCCCGGTTCATCGTCGATATCTCCGGTAAAGGCCGGCGCCGTTACGGCGAGGAGCAGCAGCGTAAAAAAAAGCACCCTTATCAGTGCGGAGGCGAATCGCCGAGTATCCATCGTTTAGTAAACCTCTAAAACAATATCCGCGAATCGTATCATACTTTTCTGTCGCATCAAACTTTTTGTTCCCGCGGGGACGAGGTGTTTGCCGTAATCACTCGGGCCGCCGCGCGAACCAGAGCAGGCAGTTCCGCTTCCTCCGTGGTCGAGAACCGTTCCAGCACCCAGTCGCCGGGCTTGCGCCCCGTCGGTGGCCGACCGATTCCCACGCGGAGTCGCCAGAACTCCGCGGTCCCCAGGTGCTGCGCCACGGAACGCACGCCGTTGTTGCCCCGGTGTCCTCCCGCAAAGGCGAGATGCAGTGTTCCAAACGGCGTTTCCAGATCGTCGTGTACCACCAGCGTCTCCGTCGGGAGAAACCCGAAGAATGCGGTCGCCGCCTGGACGCTGCGGCCGCTCTCGTTCATGTATGTCTCGGGAAGGAGAAACACCTGTTCTTCCCGGCGCAGGAAGCGGCCGTGAAACTTCTCCTTCCAACCGTCCGGGTCGGGGAGCCCCAGGGTTCCGACCAGCTCTCCCAGGACGGTGCGCCCCACGTTATGGCGCGTTCGTTCATACCGCGTGCCGGGATTTCCCAAAAAAACGAGCATTTTAAGCCTTTCCGCTTGCGTCCGGGGCCGCTTCATAGTTAGGTACACTACCATGAACGTCCCCCCCCGTGTCCTGCTCTCGGAGAGCACCAACCCATGGTTCAACCTCGCCACGGAGGACTGGATCTTCCGGGAGTTCTCCCGCGATACGCCGGTACTCTTTCTTTGCCGCAACGTGCCCTCCGTCGTGATCGGTCGGCACCAGAACCCCTGGGTTGAATGCGACCTGGCCGCGATGCGTCGGGACGGGGTGTTGCTCGCGCGACGCCAGAGCGGTGGCGGAGCGGTGTACCACGACCGGGGTAACGCCAACTTCACCTTTGTATCCCCCACCGCGGCGTACAGCCAGGAGGAGAACTTCCGGATCGTTATAGCGGCGCTGCAACGTCTGGGCATACAAGCGGAACGGTCGGGACGTCACGACATCCTGGTAACCACCCCCTTGGGAAAACGCAAGATCTCCGGTAACGCGTTCAAGCATACCCGGGAGCGGTGCTTCCACCACGGAACGCTCCTGATCGACGCGGATCTGGACCGGCTTGCCCGGTACCTTACCCCGGAGTCGGAACGGCTCAACGCGCGAGGTACACGGTCCGTCGCGTCTCCGGTGATCAACCTGCGGGAGATCGTTCCCTCCGGTATGCTCACTTACCAGATGATCTGCGACGCGTTGGCGGCCGAGTTCCTGGACGCGTACGGCGTCACAGGGGAGAACCGTGACCGGGAAGTGCTGAACGAGGAATCTCTCGCGGAGATTCCCTCGCTGAACGATTACTACGGGAAAATCTCCGCGTGGGAGTGGCTCTTCGGCGCGACCCCGCGTTTCAGCCACACCGTGGCGCTCCCCGGGCGGGGTTTTCAAAGTGATTTTCTCGTGAATCACGGCAGAATCGAGGAAGTTGTGTTACACTGCGAAAACCCTTCGACTCCCCTGTCGGTGTACCTGAACGATACTCTCCGGGGGCTTCCTTACGGGGATGCGGCGATACTTCGCATTATCGAGGGTGGGATCGCTCATTTTCATTCCCGGGACGACGCCCGGATCTTCATGGACCGGGTGGATGCGGAGATCGTCCGGCTCGAGCGGAACGCGATTTAGCAGAATTCAGGAGGTTTACACTATGAGTATTCACATCGGCGCATCGGAAGGAGAAATAGCCCGGACCGTTCTGATGCCGGGTGACCCCCTCCGGGCACAGTTTGTAGCGGAGAACTGGCTCACCGAGGTGCACCAGTACAACGACGTGCGCGGCATGCTGGGATTCACCGGTACGTGGAAAGGCGAACGCATATCCGTACAGGGATCCGGGATGGGAATGCCTTCCCTGGCGATCTACGCGAACGAACTGATCCGTTTTTACGGCGCGCGTCGGTTGATCCGGATCGGCTCCTGTGGAGCGATCCAACCGGAGATCGATCTGCACGACCTGATCATCGCGATGAGCGCCTCGAGCAATTCCGCGATGAACCGGGAACGATTCCGGGGGATGGACTACGCCGCAACCGCGGGATGGCATCTCTTCCGTCGCGCCCTGGCGGTGGTAGAGGAGGAAGGCCTTCCCTTCCACGCGGGGAACATCCTTTCCAGCGATACCTTTTACGACGACGATCCCGACGCGTGGAAAGTCTGGGCCGCTCACGGCGTTTTGGCGATCGAGATGGAGGCTAACCAGCTCTACACGCTCGCTGCACGGCACGGTGCGGAGGCGTTGGCGCTGCTCACGGTGAGCGACAGCCTGGTCACCCGGGCCGAACTCTCTCCGGAGGACCGGCAAACCAGTTTTCACCAGATGGTGGAGGTTGCCCTGGAAACCGCCCGTCGCAGCGAAGCGCTGGATCGGGACTGACCGAATGAGGGCCACGCGGAGAAACGTTGCTCCCGCCGGTTCCGTCGGTTACAATGCTGGTATCAACTATAGGAACCGTCTAAATGACGATTGAAACGATATTTACCGGTCTCTCCAACGCCGGACGGCTGGTGCCGATTCTGTTGTTCCTGATACCGCTGGCGACGTTTGTCATCAGCTGGATGCACGGTGTGTACGATGGCCGCCGCGCGCCCTGGCGCCAGATCTACGGACTGGCGGTACAGGTGACAACTCTGTTTCTCACTGCGCTGGCGGCGTTGATAGCGTTGTACATCCTTGAGGGTGGAACGGTCCGGGACGTGATCGTACCGAGGACCGCGTTCTACTACGTAGCGGGAACCTGGCTTCTGACGTTGCTCGTGGTTAAACGCGCGGTGGACTTTATTCATATTCCCGCGGTGAAGAATCCCCTGCTGCTCTTGTTCGGCTGGGTTCTTGCCTGGGCCGTGGGGATGGGGCTCTATATTTCCGGTCTTTGGCTGGTGCCGGGGCCACCGCTGTACACTACCCTTTTGGCCGTGGCGGTCTTCTTCCTCATCTTCGAGATGATTCTGGCGCTATCCGGCCCGCGACGATGAAGCATGCTTTTGATTTTACCGACCGGTGCGTCTGGATAACCGGCGCCAGTTCCGGCATCGGCGCCGCCCTGGCGGAGCGTCTCAGCAACGTGGGAGCGGGAACGCTGATTCTCTCGGGACGCTCCCGAGAGCGGCTCGAGAACACCGCGGAACGGTGCCGACGCCTCAGCCGACAACGTTACGATCGAGAGCACGACCGCCACACCCACCACTACGCGCATGATGGCACCCGCGACGGTGCAATCGACGTATCCCTCGAGGTGCTGCCCTTTGACGTGGCGGATCCGGAGCAACGAATACGGGCGGTTCAACTGCTGCAGGAGCGCGATCTCATACCGGATGTACTTATCAACAACGCCGGCGTAAGCCAGCGCGGCCTCGCGACTGATACTGGATTATCGGTTGATCGTGATATAATGGAGATAGATTACTTTGCGGCGGTGGACCTGACAAAGGCGGTACTGCCCGCGATGGTCGATCGCGGCGACGGGCTGATTGTGGCCGTATCCAGCGTAGCCGGGCTGATTCCGGCGCCGCTGCGGAGCGGTTATAACGCCGCCAAGTCGGCACAGATCGCGTTCTTCAGAACCCTGGGGAACGAGGTCGCCCGTTCGGGAGTACGGGTGTGCACGGTGATACCGGGTTTCGTGCGGACCGGGATCTCCGAGAACGCCCTGAATGGCAGTGGTTCCGCCTGGGGACGGATGGACCCCAACCAGGCGGGAGGGATTACGCCGGAGCGAGCCGCCCGGGAGATCCTCCGGGGTATCCGGCGTGGTGGAGCGGTAGTGTGGACCGGGATTCCCCCGCGTTTGGGGTTGGCGCTGTTCCTGCGCCGCTTCGCACCGGGAATACTGGATCGAATTCTGCAGAAAGCCGAGGTAACGTGATGCTTTTGGCGGTGTTTCCGGACAATCGATCGGTGCTGGTACTCAAGCGGAGTGATGCGGCGGCGGATGATTCGGTACATCGACCGGATCACAGGCTTCCCACCCGGGATGAGTTGCGCGGACTCGGCCTGGATATCCCGCAGAATCTCTGGCGCTTTGCGGATCACCGGGGAGTACCGGTGTTCGGCGTGTTTGTGGAAAGGAGTCGCCTGGCGCCCCTGGTGGACAAACCGGTCAAGACCCCCGATGGTGACCGTCCGCAACTGATCGACCGGCGCACCGCACCGGATACGATGGACGTGGACGAATGCACGCAGATCAACCGCGCGTTCCATCTGGCGTACTGGGATCGGAACACCACGTTCTGCGGCTCCTGCGCCGGTCCGATGACGCGCATACCGGAGGAGATCGCCAAACAGTGTTCGTCCTGTGGAACGATCAGTTATCCCCGCATATCGCCGGCGGTGATCGTGGCCGTAGTCCGGAAGGGTAAACTCCTCATGGCGCACTCCCGGCGCCACGCCGAGGGAATGTACAGCATCCTCGCGGGATTCGTCGAAACCGGAGAAACCCTGGAATATACCGTAGCACGGGAAGTCTTTGAAGAAACCGGGATCGTCGTACGCAACGTCCACTACTTTGCCAGCCAGCCCTGGCCGTTTCCCAATTCTCTCATGGTGGGATTCACCGCGGAGTACGGCAGCGGCGAGATCGTACTGAAGGACGGCGAGATCGAGGATGCCCGGTGGTTTTCCCCACAGGAGCTTCCCGAGCGCATTCCCGATACGTACAGCATCGCCCGGCGCCTGATCGAATGGTTTGTGAGCGAACACGGTACGGAGGACGACCTGCAGCAGCTTCTGACGCGGCGTTGAACAGACTTTGACCCGGCGCTGAACAGGCGTTGGCCCGTCGCCCACTCACGAACAAACGTAATTATCACGTTTGACAGTTGATAAACCTGACACGTCGAGTTACCATATTTCCCAATGGCACACGGACACGTAGTCGTAATCGGAGGCGGGGGAACGGGCGCGGCGATCATCCACGATCTGCGGTTGCGCGGTTTCAAAGCGACATTGCTGGAGCGGGGTGAACTCACCAGCGGCACCACCGGACGTCACCACGGACAGCTGCATTCCGGCGCGAGATACGCCGTGGAAGATCGCGATATCGCCCGGGAATGCATCGAGGAGGTGGAGATCCTCCGCCGGATCGCTCCGGATTCGCTGGAAATGAACTACGGGCTCTTCGTGGCGCTTGACGATGAGGACCTGAACTTTGCCCCGACCTTTCTCCAGGCGTGCCGGGAAGCGACGATCCCCGTGGAAGAAGTACCTCTGGAGCAGGCGTTCCGGATGGAGCCCAACCTCAGTCGCCGCGTCCGCATGGCGGTGAAAGTTCCCGACGGAACGATCGACGCCTGGAGACTGCCGCTCCAGTTTTTTGCGTCCGCCCGCGAAAACGGTGCGGCGATCAAACCCTGGACCGAGGTGGTGGAGGTACTCCACCGCGACGGAGCGGTGACCGGAGTCAGGGTACGGGAGCTTCCCACCGGCCGAGAGTACGAGATCTCAGCGGATATGGTAGTGAGCGCCACCGGTGCCTGGGCGCAGCAGGTGGCGCGCCGCGCCGGGATCGATATACCCGTCACGCCCGCGCCGGGAACGATGGTGGCGGTAAAGAAACGACTCAACAACATGGTGGTAAGCCATCTGCATCCCGCCGGTGACGGCGATATCATCGTACCTCAGCGAGGCCTCTCGATCATCGGGTCCACACAGTGGCAGACGGACGATCCCGACGATATCGAGGTACCGGGAGCGCACATCGAATACCTCACCTCCCGGGCGGCGGAGATGATCCCCGCCTTTGCGGATACACCGTTTCACGCGGCCTGGACCGCGTGCCGGCCGCTGGCGGGCGCGTCGAGCAACGTGGACGACGGCCGGAAACTGAGCCGCGATTTTATCGCTATCGACCACGGGATCTCCGACGGCCTGCAGGGGTTCATCTCGATCATCGGCGGAAAGGCCACCGTACTGCGAGCGATGGGCGAGAAAACGGTGGACCTTATATGTGACCGCTTCGGCGTAGAGGAACGGTGCACTACCGCGGAGGTGCCTCTACTGCCGCACCGCGCCTTTTACAACCCCGCCCTGACCGGTACACCGTCGAGCCTCGAGAAAGGAGTCGCCTCATGAGCAACATCGTGTACGATCCGGCGATCTTCCGGGAACCGGCGCTCCGCACCGTGTTCGTTCGTGTGGCTCGACCGCAGCACCGGGAAAAATGGGGGGAGTACGAGGTCCCGGTAAAGAGTCACACCACGGTGATCGATGTGCTCGAATGGATCCGCGCCCACTGCGACCCCACGCTGCTCTACCGTCACTCCTGCCACCACGGTTCCTGCGGAACGTGCGGGATGGTGATAAATGGAGATCAGGCCCTGGCGTGCACAACCCGAATTCTGGACCTGGTGGATCGGGCGGAAGCGGAGGGCCGGGACGCCACGGTGGAACTCCGGCCCCTGCCCGCGATGAACCATATTGCGGACCTCGCGGTGGATCCAACCCCGCTCTACCGTGACTTTCCGACCGCGGCGGGGTACCTCCGGGAGAGCGAGTACAACAAAGGCAGCGAGACGCCCCCGGAGATCGAGCGATACGAGCGGTTTGAAAACTGTATCGAATGCGGCCTCTGCGTCGCGGCGTGTCCCGTGATCCGCATCAGAGATTTCATGGCCCCCGCGGCGCTGGCGGCGTACAACCGGGAACTGGACAAAAACCCAGAACGCCTGGAGGAGCTGCTACCCCGGGTGGACAGCGACCGCGGTGCGTGGGGCTGCGACCGCCACCTGGAATGCAGCCGCGTCTGCCCGACCGGGGTCTACCCGGCCAAGCATATCGCGATGTTGCAGAAGAAGATAAAAAAAGCGCGGGGATGAACCCGCGCTGTGTCGACTCGGCCGGCGCTCACGCCTGGCCATCGGCGCTATAACTTATCCACCAGCATGGAGCACTTGCCCGAGGGAATCGGCAGGGTCTTCTCTTTGTTCTGGTCCAGTAGCTCCAGCGTGAAGTAGTATAGCTTCTCCGATTCGTGCCGGATCTCCCAGCCTCGCCCGCTCTTCTGGCTGAGAATCGTGATCGTGTTGCGTCGGAGGTTGAGATTCTCGATCCCCATGATTTCCAGGGTGGGTACCACCCAGCGCACGGTCTTGCGGGGCAGGCTCACGGCGAGTCCCACCACGTTCTCGATCATCAGCGTGATCGTGGATAGTCCTACAAAAGGCAGGTGCATCTCCCGGGGAAACTCCGGATGGCCCGTCCACTTGGCTTTACCGTCGCGAGTGGGACGATACGCCTCGTAAACGTTGCCCCGCTTACTCCCCTCGGGGTGCAGCGTATCGAGCATGTAGTAGAGGTGCCGGATCGAGCATTCCCGGGCCAGCTCCCACTGATGCTGTTTTTCCAGCCCTTTGATTATCATGAACGTATACGGCGGGAAGACCGACCCGCGGTAGCCCTCGCCGTTCTCGGAAAACGTCGGCTCCGATACGGCTACGGTGGGAAAGGGATTCTCCGTGCCGAACCCGTCCGGATCCTTGAGGTGGCCGATCATGCGGCTGGACCGGATCTCGTTCGGTATGTCCGTGAGCAGAGTCCAGAAGCTTGCCACCGTTTTCACCTTTACGCGGTTCTGCTCCTTGTCGAGGTCGTAGTAGAACCCGTCCTCCTCATCCCACATCTGCTGGTTGATTCTCGTCTTCAGGGAGAAGTACTGCCGGCGGTAGCGGAACTCGATATCCTTGTCGTTCAGAATATGTCCGAGCTGTGCCATGTGGGCGCAGTTGAGCGCCTGCTGCGTGTTGAAGTCCACCGGGTAGTACGCGTCTTCCCGGGGAGCGTTCACCATTCCCGTGGCACGGAGCGGCACGTGGTACATCCCGGTCTCGTCCTTGAAACTATCCTCAAGCCACGTATAGTACCGTTCCAGAATGGGCATGATCTCCTTGATCCGTTTCTTATTGCCCACTTTGTGAAACATGTTGTACTCGGCCCAGGCGAAGAGCGGAGGCGCCACACCTTGCGGGTTATCCTTGAAAAAGATCGGTTCCCCGGTGGCGAGGTCGTAGTCGCTGCGGATAGCCCCGTCCGGTTCCTGCCGGTTGTAGAATCCGTCCAGCTGGTGCGCCACGGGGTACATCCGATTGCTGTATACCAGGAAAAACGTCGAGAAGATCGCGTCGAACTGGTTTATCCGGTCGCTGTCGGGATCGGCAAAAAACCGGACACCAAAGGGATCTTCTTCAGTACCGTCCATCGGTTCGTACCAGTAATCTCGTACCCACGCCCATGTCTGTTCGTAGATATCGACGAAATCCTGATCGTAAAAATGTATCGTCGGAAATTCTTTCTTGACCACGTCTGATTACAACCTGATTGTCTGATTAGAACTACCAAAAATATCGCACTGCGACCTATAAGTCAAACTGTTCGGTAGAGTTATCGTACCGGTACCCCCAGGTATTCTAAAAGTGAAGGGACTATTTCCCTTCACTTTTAGAATACGCCACCACAACGTAGGAAAGAAGCAAAATCGAGACGTTTTCGGCGAGTTCTCAATGTGGGGTATCGGAACGACATCCCACATTGAGAACGCCCGCGGCACCCCTGCTTTGCTTGACAGCGGCAATTCACACGGGCATATTAGCGCCCATGGACTCGTCGGAACTCAAAACAACGACGGACATGGCGATGCTCGAGCTTGATGAAGCAGGACTTCAGGAGCTCGAAGCCGCCGTGAGCCGAATGCTTGAGTATTTTACCACCATGTCCGCGATCGATGTTAAAAACGTCGAACCAACGACGCACGCCCTCGTTACGGGAAACAGGATCCGAGAGGATCGCACTGCGGACAATCCTGACGTCGACGAACTCCTGGAACAGGCGGCCGACCTGGAAGAGCGGTTGATCGCCATTCCCAACGTACTGTAACGCGCATGACCACGAGGAATCGTTTCAACATACCGACGCTCGAGGAGTATCTCGAGTTCGTCCGAGGCGCCGACAGAAAAACCGGCGCGTTTCTCGAGATCCGCGCCGCGCCGCAGGCCGATCTGCCGGTGGCGGCCGACGAGTCCGGGACGGCGGGGGACCCTCTGCCCCTGCCCCTGCCGGTGGCAGTGAAGGACAACATCGCCGTGCGCGGCCTGCACCTCACCTGTGGCTCCCGGATGCTGGAAGGTCTTATCTCGCCATACACCGCCACCGCCGTGGAACGGCTTCAGCGTGCCGGCGCCACCGTGGTGGGTAAGACCAACCTCGACGAGTTCGGAATGGGAAGTTCCACCGAGAACACACCCCTGGGCCGTACCGTGAACCCCTGGAATCACGACCTCGTAGCGGGCGGGTCCAGCGGCGGCTCGGCGGTAGCGGTGGCGCAACAGCTTGTGCCGGTGGCACTTGGAAGCGATACCGGTGGGTCGGTACGGCAGCCCGCGGCGTTCTGCGGCGTCTACGGCCTGAAACCCACCTACGGAACCGTCTCCCGGTACGGGCTGGTAGCGTACGCCTCCTCGCTGGAAGTCATCGGGGTCCTCGGTGCGGATATCGCGACGGTGGCGCAGACCTACCGGGTGATGCGTGGCCTGGACGAACACGACCACAGCTCGGTGGATCATCCCGCGGACAGTCGCGGCGCGGTCAGGACGATCGGTGTCCTCCGGGGCGAGCTCGGCCTGGACCCGGCGGTAGCTCGGAACTACGCCGAGACGGAACGAGTACTGAAAGGTCTGGGTTACCGCATCAAACCGGTCACCCTCACCACGCTGGAGTACGTGGTACCCGCGTATTACACGATCGCCTCCGCCGAGGCGAGCGCCAACCTGGCGCGCTACAACGGCGTACGGTACGGATACCGGCCGGTCTACGCGGAAAACCCGGAGGAGCTCGTGCGCAAAGCGCGCAGCGAAGCGTTCGGCCGGGAGGTGAAGACACGGATCCTCCTGGGAACCTACGTCCTGCGCAGCGGGTTCCAGGACCAGTACTACACCCGGGCGCAGAAGATCCGCACCCTGATCCGCCGGGAGCTGGAGGAAGTCTACCGAGAGGTGGACGTACTGCTGATGCCGGTGTTCCCGGTACAGGCATTCCCGCGGGCGGACGCCGCCGGCGAGCCGAGCGCCGCCCACGCATCGAGTACCGCCGGCACCGCTCTGGACGCGTTCCAGCAAAAAGTAGCGGACCGTTTCACCTCCACAGCCAACCTCGCGGCAGTACCGGCGCTCACCGTCCCCTCGGGGCTCGAGAACGGCCTGCCCGTGGGAATGCAGCTCATGGGACCCGCTTTCAGCGAGGAGCGGCTCTTCTCGGTTGCCTCGGCGCTCGCCGGGGAGATTCCCCTCCGGTTCCCGCCGGGCACGCGATCCTGGCCGGAGACGCAGGGACTTGCCCCTCAGGGCGAAGGCGCGGGAGGACCGTGATGTACCGATCCTACGTAGGCCTGGAGATACACGTTCAACTCCTCACCCGGAGCAAGATCTTCTGCGGGTGTCGCGCCGGATTCGGCGACGAGCCCAACACCAACGTCTGTCCCGTGTGCATGGGATATCCTGGAGTGCTGCCGGTACTCAACGGCGAGGCGATCGAGATGGCCTACACCGTGGCGCGGGCACTCAACTGCGAGCTTGCGCCGCGGTGCTCCTTTGACCGGAAGAACTACTTCTACCCGGACCTGCCCAAGAACTACCAGATCAGCCAGTACCACGCCCCTCTCGGCATAAACGGCTACCTGGACCTGGAGTTCCGCAAGAAGAAGAAACGAGTTCGTATCCACCAGATCCACCTGGAGGAAGACGCGGGTAAGATGATCCACGCCGGTGACATGTCCCTCCTCGACTACAACCGGACCGGTACGCCCCTGCTTGAAATCGTCACGGAACCGGACCTGGAGATCGGTGAGGAAGCGGAGGCGTTGCTGCAGGAACTTCGCCGGATCGTCCGGTATCTGGAAGTGTGTGACGGCAACATGGAAGAAGGCTCCCTGCGGTGCGATGCCAACGTGTCGGTCAACTGGGAGGACGCCGGTCTGGGCAACAAAGTTGAGATCAAAAACCTCAACAGCTCGCGTTTTGTCCGGAAGGCGCTGAATTTCGAGATCGAACGGCAGCAGGAGATCATGGAACGGGGCGGCACCGTGGCGCAGGAGACGCGGCTCTGGAACGAGAACCGGGACCAGAGCGAACCGATGCGCACCAAGGAGATGGCTCACGACTACCGGTACTTTCCCGAACCGGACCTTCCGCATTTCACCGCGGACGAGACGTTCCTCGCGCGCGTGGAAGAGCGGCAGGTCGAACTTCCCGCAGACCGGCGCGCACGGTTCCGCGAAACCTGGGGGCTCAGTACGGCCCGGGCGGAGTTCCTCTGCGACGAGAAGGAAACCGCGGACTACTTCGAGTCCGTTCTGACCGCCGGCGGCGGTGATCCCCTGCGTGGCGCGGCCGGCCTCGACCCCGAACAGGTCGCTCACTGGCTCGCCGGAGACGTGCGGAAACAGCTCAACCGCGCCGGAGTCACGCCGGCGGCGTCACCGCTCACGCCGGAACGCCTCGCGGAGCTCCTGAAGCTTCTCTCGGCGGGCACGATCCACGGCAAAATCGCCAAGCAGACGCTGGCGCTCGTGTTCGAACGCGACCAGGATCCGTCGGTGATAATCGAAGCGGAAGGGTGGAAACAGATCTCGCTCCGCTCCGAGCTGGAACCGTTTGTACGGACCGTACTAAAGGACAACCCCCGGGCGGTTTCACAGATCAGCCAGGGCGACTCACGGCCCATGGGATTCCTCATGGGGCAGGTGATGAAAGCCACGGGAGGCCGGGCGGAACCGGCGGCCGCACGGACCGTGCTTCAGGATATGCTGCCGGAACCGTCCTCCAGGACGACCAGAACCGCCGGGGGTCGCGACGAGGCCGGCGGCGGGCGCGAGAGGACCGGCACGATCGCCCGGGACGGGTCGAAACCTGACGCGCCGGACGGTGACGTACCGGATGGCGTCGTACCGCACAGCGACGTACCGCACAGCGACGTACCGCACAGCGACGTACCGCACAGCGTCGTACCGCACAGCGACGTACCGCACAGCGACGTACGCGGCGACGCGAAACGTGACACCGGCGCTACCGCGGAGCGGGTCGATTCATCGGCGTCGCGGGAGACGATCCAGGTCCTCTCCTTTGGAGGCGCGATCGCGGGACGCCGCCGCGAGGACGGCCTGGTCGAGCCGGGTGACCTGGTCAGCCTGAAGGATCTCTTTGTGCAGGATC
>SLRR01000281.1 GCA_007130865.1 Spirochaeta sp.
AGCTGTTTCTTGATCTCATCCACGTATCGACCCTTGGGATACAGCTCGAGATACCGCTTCCAGATGTACGAGGCATGATCAAACTGTCGGTTCTGGAAATAGAACGTTGCGCTGTGATGGAGGCCGTCCTCGGGATCGATCGAATCCTGCTGGTTGAGCATGGAGGAAACCTTTGCGTGGATCCGACGGAGCTGGTTGGAAAAGACCTTGAGCATCTTGATGATGATGCGTGTATTCGAGCTTACCAGTTGCTCGAACTCCGCCACGGAAAACTGCACCACCTCCGCGTCGGTGAGTACCAGGGCATCCTCCTCCCGGGGATACCGTCCGAGAGCGCTGCGTACGCCGAAGAACTCACCGGTCTGAACCACATCGCGGACTTCCTGTCCCGTCTCGATATCGTGCGAGCGAAGCACAATCCGTCCGGACTTCAGGATGTAGATCCGTTCGTCCATGTCACCGTGAAAAAAGACTACCGAGTCTGCTGTATAACGGACTGACTTGGGCAAGCGTTCCTTCTCCTGAGAGAACTGTAGCTTCTTACTATCCAAAAATCAAGCGCACCCGTATTTGCTCCTCCGGGGCTGGGCGTGTGGATGTCGGGGCAGCTTCCACGTTAAAAATCGCCGGTGCTTGCTTGCCCGGTGCACTTTGAATAGTATGGAGAGGAGAGTGGAACACAGTGAACATATTTGAACGAGTCGGAAAACGGGTATTTGCCGGAGCGGAGGCGTTTTTCTACTCCATGGGCTACTTCTTCCGGATCCTTCGGGAGTCGTTCTTCTTCTTTCTCCATAAGCGCTCCCGGCGAGTTCTCACGTTCCAGATCCTCTTCACCGCAGTAGAGGCTTTGCCGGTGATCGCAATCATCGCGATCGGCCTCGGGGGGATCATCATCGTCCAGGGCGTAGCGTTGCTGCCGCAGTTTGGACAGGGTGAGTTGATGTACCCTATCCTCATCACCGTAATCACCCGTGAGCTCGGACCGATTCTGACGGCATTCATCGTCGCCGCCCGGTCCGGGACCGCAATCTCTACTGAAATCGGGAATATGGTGGTAAGCCACGAGATTGAAGCGTATGTGGCCAACGGGATCGATCCGATCGGCTACCTGGTGGTTCCCCGGTTTCTCGGAGTGGTGATCTCAATGGTTTTACTCAACCTGTACTTCAACATTTTCGGACTCCTGGGTTCGTTCATCGTGACTTCGCTCTTTACTACAGTCGATTTCCGCTACTATATCTTCAACCTGATGAACGCCCTTACTGCGGCGGATATCCTGGTTTCGTTTGCCAAGAGCGTTGTTGCCGGTGCGATTATCTCCGTGGTAGCAACCTATTACGGTTTCAAGGTTCAAATCTCTTCTACGGAAGTGCCGGTGATGGCGATCAAGAGCGTCGGACGAGGGTTTATACTGATAATACTCTCCAACGCTTTTCTCACGGTTATGTACTATCTCGGGACGTGACGGCCCAAAGAGGACTTGGTGATTCGGGTATGGTTTTAGAGCTGCAGAACGTGACATTCAGTTCCGGTGACGAGGAGATTCTGAAGGATATCTCCTGCCGTATCGAAGAAGGTACGTGCGTGCTCGTAATGGGTCCCAGCGGTTCCGGTAAGACCCTGTTATTGAAGCTCATGGGCGGAATTACCCCCGCATCCGGCGGTTCGATCGTGGCGGACGGCAAAAAGCTGGAACACCTCTCCGATCGCGAGATCCTCAAGATCAGCCTGCGGCAGGGGTTTGTATTTCAGGACGGCGCGCTCTGGCAGAATCTGACTCTACGCCAGAACCTGTCGCTGCCGGTGCAGTACCATTTCCCGAAGCGCGCCGCCGAGGAAATCAACTCACGCATCGACTCGCTCGTACGCCGCACGGGATTTCGCCCCAACCTGGAGCTGCGTCCGGCGCATCTCTCCGGCGGTAACCGAACGGTCGTATCGATCATGAGAGCGCTCATGCTTGACCCGGAACTCTGTTTCTTCGACGAGCCGAGCAACGGTCTGGACGGCACCACCCACGAGCGAATCCTGCAACTTCTCAAAGAGATGAAGCAGCGCGGCCGCACGCTCGTAATTGCCAGTCACGATGGGGCGATCGCTTCTCTCCTGGCGGACTGGATCCTCGTTCTGGACGATGGTCGGCTCCTGGCGTACGATACGGTACAGAACCTCAAGCATACCGGCGATGAACGGGTCCGGGAGATTCTCAAGGATGTGCTCGATTTGAGCACTACCTACGATACGGATATACTGGAAATCCTTGGAGGGAACGATGAAAATCCCTTTGGGTAAGTACGGAGCACGTGAGCCCGGGAGGCGCCGATGAAGTTTCGAATCCGATTCGCCCAGCAGGTAGTGGGAGTGTTCGTGCTGGTGGCGTTGCTCTTTGCCGTCGTCGTGGTAGCGACGATGGGAGCAAACCAGCGCTGGTTTGCTCGCAACTATTCGTACTACAGCATATTCCCCACCGGTGAGGGGCTCAGTGTAGGTATGTCGGTCCGGTTCAAAGGGTTTGCGATCGGCCGGGTCACAGACGTTTCACTGGCGGAAGAAGACCAGGTCCGGGTGGACTTCTACGTGGAAGACACCTACATCGACCGGGTACGCCCCAACAGCCTGTTGCAGCTTGTAACCAGCCCGATCGGGATCGGCGGCGGCCTCGTGTTTCACCAGGGGATAAGCGACGGCGGTCCCCTGGAGGAGAGCAGCCTGATCCCTTCTATCAGCAGTCCCGAAGGGCAGCGTATCGTCTCGAGCGGTCTAGCCTCCGTACCTCCCGCCGGCGATGATATCACCCGTATCATCGCGCAGGTGGAACCGATGCTCACGAACGTGAACACTCTGCTCGTCTCGGTGGACCGTACTGTAGGGCATATCAACAGTGCTCTCGCGGGGGACCGGAGTGAACCTCTCGGACTGACACTGGCGCAGGTGAACACGCTCCTTTCCGAGGTGGAAGCCACGCTGGTGCAGGCCCGGGTTGATGCACTGGAAATCCTGGAGAGCATCGCCGTGATCGCCGGCAATTTTGAGGCCACCTCGGAAGAACTCCGGGATCCCACCGGCCTGGTACCGCGTCTGCTTGATGCAGACGGCTCGATCGCAACGTTCCTGAACGACAACAACGCGCTCTACAACCACGTGGAAGATATGCTGCGGAGCATCAACGCTACGCTGGACGAGGTAAACGAGCTCGCGGTGTTTGTCAACAGCACACAGCCCCAGATCACGGGTATCCTCGCGGAGAGTCGGGAGGCGATCGGCACCGGCCAGGACGTGCTCGAGGGCCTGAGTAACAATCCGCTGATCCGGCGCGGTATCACGCCGGAGACACCCCAACCGTCAACATTCCAGAGTCACCGCGATGCACAGTTCTAAGATGAGTACCGGTACCAAACGTTCCACAAGCGGCCGATCCCGACGGTCCTTACGACCCGGCACGGTCGGGGCATTTCTGATTCTGACCGTACTGCTACTCCCGGCGACGGGCTGTTCCTCTGCTCCGGATACGCCGGAGTACGAAGTAACCCGAAAAAACCAGGCCGCGCGGTACGCGGAGTTAGGCAACGCCCAGTACAACATGGGTAACTACGATCTGGCGCTCCGCTACTTTGACATGGCTCTGGCGGAAAACACCGCCGTGGACAACCTCCCCGGGATCGCTCAATCCCACAACTCGATCGGTCGTGTCTTCATAGCTGTCGGAAATCTCACCGAGGCAAAGGCGCAGTTCGAGACGGCAATTCGCTTCGCGGACCTGGCGGAAGACCGGGAATATCGCATGCAGGCTCATGTGAACCTCGGCGTCGTTGCGCTGCAGAACAACGATACCGAGGCGGCAACGCGTTACCTGCAGATGGCGGAGGATGCGGTCCGGACGGAACAGGCGGAGCCGAACGCGATCCTCTACCACAGCCTGGGTGTACTCAACGCACGGGCAAATCGCTTTGACGACGCTCGGAACTACCTTGAGCGCGCCCGCGGTATCAACCGGGAGGAACGGCGTTGGACCGAGCTGGCCAGTAACTACTACATGCTCGCGTCGCTTTCATCCCGGCAGGGACGCTATGAAGAAGCGCTGGGTTACGCCCGTCAAGCTCTGAACTACGACAAGCGGGCGGAAAACAGCCCGGGTATCGCGGCGGATCTGCACGCCCTCGGACAGATCTCGGAACACCTGGACGATGATGAGAACGCTTATCAGTACTACCTGCGTTCGCTGCGGATTTATCTGGCGCTCAACCAGCCGCGGCAGGCGGTTGTACTCCTGGAACGGCTTGAGGACGTAGCGTCACGGACAAACCGCGCCGCGGAAGCCGACGAGTTTGGCTCCCAGCGGGAGCGGATTGAGACTGCCCTGAGGCGCGACGGGAGCCGTACGCCATGAGCGATCTGACCCGAACGATCGTCGACGGGTACCGAACGCTCTTCCACCACGGCCTGACGCTGCTACTCGGCGTGGTCACACTCGCGGCGGTGAGCGCCGCCGTTACCCTGCCGGTGTGGTTTCTGGCTTCCCGATGGCCCGGCGTCTTTAACGTTCTGGTACTGGCGCTGATCACGTTCGCCCTGGCCTGGATCATTCTGCACCGTCCTCGTCGCAGTGATCTCGCGTCCCGTCCCGGTCGCTCCCGCACAGGCTTCCTGGTCCGGATGCTGCTGCTACTGATCCCGGGAGTACTTGTGCTCGGCGGCGCCGCTTCGTGGTCGGGACCGTTGCTGATCGCGGGGCTCTTTCTTCTTTCACTGGTTGGCGCGTGGATACAGGGGAGGCGTTAAACGGTGCGACGGATGTCGCGGATACTGCCGACCGTTTTTACGTCGATCCTCGCAGCGGGAATCGCGTCCGGAGCGCTTGCGCAGGAACTGCGCCGGCTTCACCCGGAGGATCCGGTCTACCGGCAGCACCAGGCGCTTCTTGAGGATTACCACGCCGCGCGGGCACGAAACATGAAGCTTCCGCCCTTGAGCATTCTCTATTACGCGCCCCGTGAAGAGGATACGCTCTTTTCGATCGCAGCGAGACTGACGATTCCATACGACACGATAGCCACGTTGAACCGCCTCTCCCGTCCGAAGATCCCGGAGGGCCCGCTTATGATACCAACCCAGCCGGGACTGTTCCTGTACGACGACCCGGAAACCGACCTTGAGCGTAAGATCGCCGGGCGCCTCCAGGCGGAATCCACGTTTAGACAACTGCACATACCCGCTGATGATCAGACCGCCCGGTCACAGGAGTCGGTCCGATTCTATCCGGGTACCGCGTTTTCCTCGGCGGAACGAACACGTTTTTTACGCGTCGTTTTTATGGACCCGTTACCGGGAGGGATGGTATCATCGAGATACGGATACCGACGTCACCCGATGTGGGGAACGTCGGTTTTTCATCGGGGGATCGATATCTCCGCCCCGTTCGGAACGCCGGTGTTAAGTGCTGCCCCGGGAGTGGTTACGGAAATTCGCCGTGATCCTCAGCTTGGTCTGTCGGTTCATATGGATCACCGTGAAGAGTACTCCACGGTGTACGCTCACCTGCAGGAAGCGATGGTGAGCGTTGGCGACCGGGTCGAGGCCGGACGGCAGATCGGGGCGGTGGGCAGTACCGGCTTCTCAACAGGGCCGCATCTGCATTTCGAGATCCTCCGCGACGGAAAAAACCGAGATCCGGAGCCGTATATTCGATGATCGCCGATTACGCGGGTTTTACCCGATCGACCAGACCTGTTTTTCTCATGCTCTCGACGTTCCTGGCGATCATCGTTCCGGTGGTGATCGCTCCAGCCCGCGTCCATGGTCAGAGTTTTCGCGGTGAGGTAGCGACATACCACGTCATAGAGAACAAGGGGTCCGTCCACTTTGAACTCGCGGCGGGGCAACTTGCCTTGTTTGAGACGGTGGAATCATTTCCGTTCGTAGAGGGCCTCGAGATTCGCGTCAAACCGGAGGGGGATGTCCGCATCGTACCCGGCGCTTTCTCGGTGCACGTGTACGAAGGTGTCGATCCGTCAATCCGGGAAACTTCCGGTTTCACCACGATCTCGGGCCGTCCCGCGGGTACCGCGCTCGTGGACGGTGTTAACCGTTTCGTGGTTCCCGTGGAAACGGTATTCGACCGGCAGCGGCGTGAGTATCCTGTGGAGGGAGATTTCCGGATCGTAAACCCCGGTCTGGGCGCCGTGGCTGTACAGATCGTTCCCGCTATGAAAGGTCTTTCGCCGGAAATGGAAGGCCTGTCGTTCCAACTGGAAACGACTCCCCTTCTCAGCGGGCTGGGAGCGATCCGAGTAGGGATCACCGGCACCGAGGAGATCGTGGAGAGTTCCCGGGAACACCTCCGGATTTATCTGGAAGGTCGCGACGTAACCCCGGATATACCGGTCTTCGTATCGCCCGGGATCTATCGTCTTGCCGCAGAAGCGGGAGACTACCTGGACCACGCGGAAAACGTCGGGATCGACGCCGCGCGAGTTACGACAAAACTGTTGGAGGTCCGGGAGCCAAAGGTACACCTGAAGCTTGAAGTACCGTCCGTAGCGGAGGTGTTCCTCGACGGTGTCCGTCTCGTACCCCGTGGTCGAGAGGTGATGGAGTACACTCCCGGAACCTATATGATGATGATTCGCATCGGTGATTTTGCGATCAGCCGTCGCGTTGTGTTCGAACCCAACCAGGAGTACGAGATAGGACTTGACCTTGATATTCTGATAAAACAGAATTAAAGAGTACGCGAAATACGACGATAAACATGGTATCGGTGGCGGAAATAGTTCCCCTCCCAGTTTACTATATTCTGTGCCGATGCCTTTGGCCGGTTCTGCCGAACCGGTCATTTTTTATTCCGTTTATAATCCGTCGTTTTACGCGCCGCTGTGCGTGCCGCACTTTTCAACGCGCATTGAGAACCCCTGTTTTCACCCCACAAATGTTGACACAAGCAGCGGTTCGTCCGTAGAGTCTAGAACATGGATCGTAAGTGGAGAGCGGTGCTGTGGAGCCTGCTGGTCGTCCTTGGACTGGCCGTACTGGCCCTGGGTGTCGTAACAGGTGTCGTAATCGCCTCGGTAGAAAATATCTATGACCTGGACAGTCTGCACAACCGGGAATCGGCGCTTCCATCGCAGTTACTCGATCGGCACGGTCGACTGATTACGGAGTTTTTTTCCGACGAGAACAGGGAGCTGGTTTCGATCGACGAGCTACCGCGCCACCTCATCTATGCCCTGATAACGCGGGAAGATCAGACGTTCTTTGAGCACCGTGGGTTCAGTTTCCGGGGTACCGCTCGAGCGGCGTGGCACCTGGTCACCAACCAGTATGTATCCGGGGGATCAACAATTTCGCAGCAGCTCGCGGGTCATCTGTACGCAGACCGCAGTGAGTTCTCGGTATACCGGAAACTGGTGGAGCTCTGGTGGGCTCTGCAGCTCGAGCGGCACTGGACCAAGTACGAGATCCTGGAAGCGTACCTGAACCGCATGTGGTTCGGCCACGGAAACTACGGTGTTGAAGCGGCGAGCCAGTTTTTCTTCGGCCATTCCGCGCGGGACCTCACCGTGGCGGAGTCGGCCATGCTGGTTATCCAGCTGGCCAACCCCTCACTGTATTCGCCGATTCGTCGGCCCAATCAGGCGCGTATCATACAGCGGACGATCCTGGACCGGATGGTACAACTCGGTTACGCCACGCAGGACGAGGTGGACCTGAGCATGGAACGCTACTGGAGCACCTACGACTTCACCAGGGCCAACACATCCACCGCATTTTTTGAGCGGGAAGACCGGGCGCCGTGGTTCTCCGAATATATCCGATACCAGCTGGAAAACCGCTATCTCCTGGGCAGTCTGAACATCAACACCGACGGTTACGTCGTTCACACCACGCTGGACCTGGATTTTCAGGCCGCGGCGGATCATCATCTGCGCGCCGGTATCGCCCGTTCAAACAGTATCTACCGGCAAAACGTCTCATCCCGTGTCTCCCACGGGGACGAACTTGTTCCCGTCATCGATCTGCTGGCACTCGCGTTCGATGTCTCGACGCTGGAGATAGGCGCGGAGAAGTCTCGCACCCGGGCACGCCAGCATTATCAGGAGAATCTGAATCCCGTGGTCGACATGGTCAGCCTCATGTTCGGCGTGGACAACCAGGACGATCTCCGACGCGTTACCCGTGCCGCGTATGCCCGCAAACAGTCCGAGTCGCTCCGGTCCACGATCGAGGGAGCGCTGGTAGCTCTGGAAAACGATACCGGTCATATCATGGCGATGGTAGGAGGACGGGAGTTCGAGTCGCGCAACCAGTTCAACCGCGCCGTGGACGGAGCTCTTGAACCGGGCTCCGCGTTCAAGCCGTTGTACTACGCAGCCGCGATCGATGACCGCGTGATAACCCCGGCCACGATGATCTACGACTCCCCGGTGGTCTTCCGGACGGAAGACGGTGATGTATACACGCCCTTGAACTACCGTGGCGAATGGGCGGGACCGGTTCTCGTCCGGAGCGCCCTCTCCCGATCGATGAACGTTCCCTCCCTGAAAGTTCTCGATATGGTGGGATTCACCAGCGCGCTCAACGTGTCGGCGAGTCTCCTGGGCATCCCCGAGGAGGACCGGCTCAACCGTGGTTTCGAGCGTCGTTATCCGGTAGGTCTGGGTATCGTTGCGACTTCACCGCTGGAGATGGCTTCCGCGTACACCGTGTTTGCCAACCAGGGGCGCCGCATGACTCCGATCGGAGTGCGGTACATCGAGGACCGAACCGGCCGGGTGATTATGGAACCGGAAGCGGAGGTGCGACGGGAAGAACGGCGTACCGGCCGGGACGAGCCGATCATCAGTCCTCAGGCAGCGTACGTGATCACCGATATACTGCAGACCGCCGTACAGAGCGGAACTCTCACGTACGCGCGTAACGAAGCCGGCGGTTTTCAGCAGCCCACCGCGGGAAAAACGGGCACCACTCAGAACTGGGGTTCCGCCTGGACCGTGGGGTACACGCCGTATTATACCACCGCCGTCTGGCTTGGATTTGACCGGGGTGGAAGCAATAGTCTCGGCGTCAACCAGACCGGCGCGATTACCGCCGGCCCGGTTTGGGGCAAGTTCATGCGCGACATTCACGAGGGACTTCCACGGCGGGAGTTCGTCCGGCCCGAGGGTATCGTGGAGGCCACCGTTACCGCGCGGTCGGGTCTGTTGCCCCCTGCCGATTACAACGGTGCCACGGTACGGGAGATCTTTATCGCCGGGACTCAACCGACGGAGTTTGATCGACTCGAGCGTTTCCAGCGCGAACAGGAGCCTGCCCTGGTGCACCGGTTGCGGACCAATCTGGACCGGACAAGCTTCTCCCTGGACAGTTCCGGCCCCAGTTTCCGCGCAGATCTCGATCTGAGCCTCGACCTTGACGTGGGTTTTATCTCCGATGATGAAGATCTCTCTCGGGATGCTCTCGATCGGGACCGATTCGACGATCTGTTCATTCCGGAGAGTGCCGACGACAGCGGGTTCAACCCGTTACTCGATTAGGAAACGTAGAGGATCAGGAAAGGCGGTTGTCCGTGAGTCACGTGCAGGTTCTAGATATCGCTTCCATAAAAGTGCGCGGCAGGATTCGTAGAGACCTCGGAGACCTGGAATCGCTGAAAGAAAGCATGGCTCGGTCCGGCCTGCTCAACCCCGTCATCGTGACTACCGACTACATTCTCGTAGCGGGACAACGTCGCCTGGAAGCGGCAAAGCAGCTCGGATGGCATCGCATTCATTGCTATATCGTTGATACCGAAGACCCGGCGGAACTGCTGCAGGTGGAACTGGACGAGAACGTCGCCCGGAAGGATTTCTCCAGCGACGAGCTCGCGGACGCCCTGCTTCGCCTGGACTCTCTCCAGAATCCTCCCTGGCCTACCCGCCTGGGTCGCGCGATCCGGCGGTTTATACGCCGGATCGGTGAGTTTTTCCGAGGGCTCCTCCGTGGGCAGTCCGATCACACCGTCGGGTAATCAATCTATCGATCTTAAATCCAGTATCCTCAGCCTGCCGTCCGCACCTTGTACCAGAACTCCGTCACCACGCACCACGATATCCGTGTCGGGGTGGACCGCTTCCGCGGAGCGACGGGTCTGCGCCAGCTGCGCGTCAAATGCACCGATATAGGCGACGCCTCCGTCCTGGATCACGGTCAGTATCATCGTACCATCCACGGTGACTCGACTGTTCGGTCGAACCGTGCGGTTGCTCTCGGCTTCTATTTCCATCGTATCGGGATTCAGGAGAAGCAGCCGATTACTGGTTCGGTGTACAGCGAGAAGCTGACCCTGAAACCGTTCCACCGCGCGATTTGTCAAGGGGATCGACTGGGTGCCTGCCATGGCCAGCCGTTCCAGGTCGACGAGGGCTAGTTCGTACCCGCCGTCGTCTATGAAAACGAACGGCACCAACGTCGGTGGAGCCACGGGGTCCGCGAGCGTACGCTGGTCTTCCGCCGTTTCCTGATACAGCTCCTCCAGCTGCTCGGTGAGCTCCTCAAGTTCTTCTTCTTCCCTCTCCAGGGCTGCTTCCCGTTCAGCGAGCTCCGCTTCACGCACGTCCAGCTCTTCCCGCTCGGTATCTACGGCGGCGATCGCGGGGTCGGGGTCC
>SLRR01000157.1 GCA_007130865.1 Spirochaeta sp.
CAGTAGTGAGGAACGGGCACGGGATACCTCCTTGGGACCGTAATTACCTGGCCCGGCGGGGTGTTCGGCGGGGGAATCCCGCTGAAAACCGGTTCCGGGTCCTATAAGTAAGTACTGCGTCGAGAGTTATCCCGCTTGGGTCAACAGGGTAATGATTACCTCAAGGGGATCCACCGGGGAATCTCCGCAATCGCACCCACACCAGTGGAACTCCGCCGACAGAGCCCGGTTTCGCGGAGTACTACCGCAGGTCTCCGCGGGGCGAGTCGGACAACGCTTCCCGGGGGAAGATCCCGCGTGAACTCGGTATGGACCACGTACTCGGAACGGTTGAAGCGGACCCGGTAGGTCAGATCATGGCCCCGGAACTCCCTGGACACAATCTCGGCGGCGGATGGTGAAGACCCCGTTGTTTCCAGAGCGATATGCTCCGGTCGCAATGAAACGAGGACGGGCCCTTCCGCGTTTGGTGTTATCGGGATCGTGCCGAGGTCCGTTTCCGCGACGCTGCCCCGGGCGTGGCCGCGCATCAGGTTGGCCCGTCCCAGGAACTGAGCTACAAACGACGTTTCCGGTTCCAGGTAAATCGTCTCCGGCGTCCCGATCTGCTCTATAGCTCCGGCGTGCATCACTCCTACGGTATCGCAGAACGAGAGCGCTTCCTCCTGGTCGTGCGTCACGAGGATTGCGCTCATTTCCGCACACTTCAACAGAGTACGGACATCACGGCGTGTCGCTTCCCGCAATGCGGCGTCCAGGTTGGAGAATGGTTCATCCAGAAGTATAAGAGCGGGATCCGCCGCGAGCGTTCGCGCCAGAGCGACGCGTTGCTGCTGGCCTCCGGATAGTTCGAAGGGCATGCGGTCCGCTTCGCGCGTGAGTCCGACCATCTCGAGCAGTTCCCGGGCCCGTTCCGTGCGTACGGAACGACGTTTGCGATGGAGAGCAAATATCACGTTGTTAAGCACGGTCCTGTTCGGAAACAAGGCGTAGTCCTGGAAAACGAACCCGATACGACGTTTTTCCGGTGGGAGCCCCGTAACATCGCTACCATCGATTAGGATCTCGCCGGTGTCGGGCTTCTCGAATCCGGCGATCATCCGCAGGGTCGTCGTTTTTCCGCACCCGCTCGGTCCGAGTAACCCCAGGATCTCCCCCTGTTCCAGCTGAAAACCGACGTTATCCACTGCGGGCGCCGAAGTGGGGTCGAAGCTCTTAGTGAGGTTGGTTACGTCCAGGTGTTTCATGCTATCTCCTGTCCCTCGTACCGTAACATAAAACCGACAAACATGCTAGACAATATAACGATCGCCGCGGCGTACGGTGCGGCTTCGGCGAGCATCGCCTCGGATGTACGCGAGAAAACCGCGACACTCAGGGTGGTGAAGCCTGTCGGAGCCAGGAGAAATGCGATAGGCAGTTCTTTCATTGCCATAACGAATACCAGTGTGAGAGACGCGACGATACCTTCCTTGAGCACCGGCAGTACGGTCACGACAAAAGCTTCCACCGGCCGCCGTCCAAGACTCCGCGCGGCTTCTTCCAACCTGCGCGGGGCGAGCAGGAGCGAACTGCGAATCGGACCAATCGCCAGTGCCAGAAAGTTCATAGCGTATGCGGCGATAAGCAGCGTCAGACTCTGGTAGAGAACAGGAACCAGGCGCAACGAGAAGAAGACCAGCGCCAATGCGAGTGCCAACGGTGGGACGGCGTACCCCACGTACGCGACTCGTTCGATCGCAAGAGTAGAACGTGACGGATAACGCACGCGCAGGTACGCCACCGGTAGAGCGGTAACAACGGCGAGCAGCGCCGCAGGCGCCGCCGCGGAAACACTGTTGGAAAAGTATTGGACCACTCGCGCAATCTGGTCCCAGGGCGCGCGAAGGCTCATCCAGTACAGGAGGGTAAAGAGGGGTAGTCCGACCGACGCGAGTACCACGAGGCCTACAAAAACCAGCGCCGGAATCTTCCACCGGCGCAGCGGAATTGCCGTCGTGCGCCGGGACACGCCGGACCCCACCCGGGCAAGGTTGTGGTGTCGCAGAAGGCGCATCTCCAGGACCAGCGGCATCGTCGTGAGCAGAAGCAGCATAAGCGCGAGCACAGCGGCGTACGTTCGGTCGAACGCTCCGGAGTACTGTGTGTAAATCGCAAAGCTGAACACCTCGTAACGCATGAGTGCTACAGCTCCGAAATCCCCGAGCGTATAGAGCGCGATGATCAGCCATCCGGCCATTATACCGGGGTAGATCATCGGCAGGATGACACGAAAAAAGACCGCCCGTGGCCGATATCCGAGGCTGCGGGCGGATTCCTCCGTACCGGGATCGAGTCCGAGCAGGGTCGAACGGACGTTGAGAAAAAGGTAGGGGAACGCGTACAAGCTGAGGGCCAGCGTCGCGCCGGTTAGTCCCGAGAGCCTCGCCAGGGGATATCCCAGGGCGGCCCCGATCCCGTTCATACCTCCGATACTCAGGAGGGCATGAGCCATGACGTACCCCGGTATGGCCAGAGGCATCACCGCGAAAATCGTTACCGCCCGGCGTCCCGGTAGATCGGTCCGGGCTACGAGCCAGGCCAGGGGAATCGCGATCACCGTGGTAACCGCCACAACGCTTGCTGTAAGCGCCAGGGTATTACGCAGGAGGTGCCACGTCCGGAGTCGCCACACCATTTCGATAAGTTGGGCCGGGTCCGCTTCGAGCGCCCGAACCACCAGGTAGAACATGGGCAGGACCATGGCGAGTCCGATCAGTAGCGGTGGAACGAACAGCATCGGCGGGGGAGAAGCTCTTCCTTTGCTGGACTTAAGACGTAAGGCGGACTTCACGCCTGCCGTATTTGACCGGATCAGAGGGCCCCCGCACGGCGAAGAACGTTTAGAGTACCTTCCAGATCCTCCAGCGCGTCGAGATCAAGCCGCGGACTCGCCTCAAGCAACCGATCGAACGCTTCCAGTCTCGGGTTTTGTTCGACCTGGTCGGTCACGGGATACTCGTATACGTTGCTGGTGAAGTACTGCTGCGCGTCCGCTTCGAGCAGAAATCGGACAAACTGTTCAGCCCCGTCGGGATTACCGGCGTTCCGTATAACGCCTGCACCTGCAACATTGACGAGGTTTCCGATGTCTTCGTTACGAAAGAACTGTTGTCGTACGGGAAATCCCGGATCATCCGTGAGAAAGCGTAAGAGGTAGTAGTTGTTCGTGATTCCCATAGCGATCTCCTGAGCAGCAAGGGCTTCCACGATCGCCGTATTGTTTCGGTACGCCTGGACGTCGTTCGCGATCATGTCTTCGACCCATTGCTGTGTACGTTCATCGCCGTACACTACTCGCATAGCCGACACAAAAGACTGAAAGGATCCGTTGGTCGGAGCCCAGCCCACCAATCCGGCGTACTCCGGATTGGTCAGGTCGAATACGCTCTCCGGAAGGTCCAGGTCCGTGGTGAGATCGGGATGATACGCCAGGACACGCGCCCGGCCGCTGGTGGCTATCCATTCACCGGTGCTGTTGCGGTAGATTGAAGGTACGCCCTCGGCAAGGTCCGCCGGAAGAGCAGCCAGGAGCCCGCGGCGCGCCAGGGCTCCAAGAGCTCCTGCATCCTGGGCCCAGAACAGGTCTGCCGGCGAGCGGTCCCCCTCCTCCTGGAGCAGTACCGCGAGTTCAGCTGTACCGGCGTACCGAACGTGGACGGTTATACCGGACTCCTCTTCAAACTGCCGGATTAAAGGTTCCACGAGACTTTCTCCACGACCGGAGTAGAGCGTAATCTTGTCGCTCCGTTCCGCCCGTCCTCCGGCGAAGATTGCGACTATCGGAAGAAGGACCAGAAGAATTGCCAGGGAGATCAATGCAACGTGAACTGTGATACCCTTGTGCGAGCGAACGTTATGTGAATACATCGTGTGGTCCTTCCTGAATATAGAACATGATTAAATGTATCATCAATAAGGGTTAGCGTCAACGACAAAAGTTAGTCGCCACAAACTATCACATCGGCCGTTCTCGATCCTCGGCGGTCTCGCGCCACCTCCACGATAGATGATGATTGCCTTCCGCTTGGTTAGTTTCATGTTCAGCGACGGGAGTTCTCGATGTGAAAATCGGAACCCGTGGTACGCACGGTTTTACTCCTGGGTTCCGCATTCCGGCGCTTGACTGGCCGAGCAAAGGGCAATAAACTGTAATCATTACAATCATGTAATCAAAACATGATTGGATTGGTTGTGATTTACGGCGCATCGTTACGGCGCATCGTTACGGCGCATCGTTACGGCGCATCGTTACGGCGCATCGTTACGGCGCATCGTTACGGCGCATCGTTACGGCGCCCTTTACGGGCTTATCAGCGGACCAGCGGAAGGAAGGAGTTGCCTGATGGCACGATCAATGGAAACAGCGGAGCGTTTGGCCAGTACTCTCGTGTCGGGATTGCGTGAAGCCGGGTTCAGGCTGACACCGCAGCGGACCGCGGTCTGCGATGCTCTGGCGAGGCGGGAAGACCATCCAACGGCGCAGGCGCTGTTTCTGGAGTTGAAGCCGAAGTTTACCTCGCTGAGCCTCACCACGGTGTACCAGACGCTGGATACGCTGGTCAGGACGGGGACGATTACCAGTCTTGGTTCCGCCGGTGATGATTCGATCCATTTTGAGGTGAATACCGATCCGCATATAAACCTCGCGTGCCTCACGTGTCACCGCATTCGGGACCTGGAGAGTCGCGCGGTGTCGGCGTTGGAACGGGAAGTGCAGGATGCGGTTGGTTCCAAGGTGCTCAGCGGTCGCGTGGTTTATTACAGTGAGTGCCTGGAGACGGCAAATCCCCGGGAGTGTCCGTTCTTCCCGAAGACCCGGGACAAACGGGGGGATCATGCGTAACGCGATAAACGCGTGTCCGGTCCCCCTGGAGGAGCGTTGCTGCTGCGCCAGGATTTACCGTGCGATCGAGAGTACTCCGGGGTTGATCTCCGCACGGTACGATACGGCGGAGCCGCGACTGGAGATCGAATACGACGCCAATACGATCGATCCCGAGGAAGACGGCGCGGTATTCCAGGACCTGCTCCACACAGTTAGGGAACGGCGGGCGGTTTGTCGGGATCGGGATCAGAGTCGTTTCCGGCGGGGTTGCGGATACTGTGTCCAGCAGCTTCTCAAGGCGCAGCGGGAATCCGACTCGTCGGTGCGGTGTGATTCCGCGGAGTGTACCGCTTTGACGTTGCTGCAGGCGGATACGGTGCGGTTCCGTGGTGGGGTGATGACTCTCGAACACCCGCGACGCGATGAGTTGTCGCGTTCCGTGGATTCGCGCACATACGCGATCGATCTTACCCGTTCGGAAACAGCGGTTCTCTCCCGGGAGGTGCCCGGGGACGAGTCTCGCGGTCTGCGGGCGTTGCCCTGGGAGCCGATCTCCGTCGGTATCACCCTGGTCGCGATGGTGGTCGGGGCGGTGCTGGAGCGTCGTCTCGGCCTGTCCGCGCCGGTGACTCTGCTTACGTACGTCACGGCGTACCTCTTCGGTGGCTATTTCGGGCTGCGGGCGGGGCTCGCGAGCCTGCGGGAGCGGCGTATCGACGTGGACCTGCTCATGATTCTCGCGGCGGTGGGTGCCGCGGTGATCGGGGCTCCGTTTGAAGGAGCGCTCCTGCTCTTTCTCTTCTCGCTCTCAAACGTTCTGCAGGATTTTGCTTTGGATCGGACACGTAACGCGATCCGTGCGCTGGAGCGACTTAAACCGGACAGCGCGCTGGTTCTTGCTTCCGCGTCGGATCACGAAGGATCGCGCGTACCCGTGGAGCAGATCAACGTGGACGACTTGATTCAGGTGAAGCCCGGCGACCGGGTACCGCTCGATGGTGTTGTCGTATCAGGCTCGAGCGGCGTGGATCAGTCGAGTGTCACCGGTGAGTCGATGCCGGTGGACAAGAGCGCCGGCGACGACGTGCTCGCCGGTACGATCAACCAGAACGGAACGCTGGTGGTGCGCGTGCGGAAGACCTCCCGGGAATCGACGATCGCCCGGGTGATCACGATGGTAGAGGAAGCGCGGGTAAACCAGGCCAAAACGGAACGGTTTCTCGACACGTTCGAGCAGTACTACGCGATTGCCGTTATCGGGGCTACGGTAATCGCATCGTTCCTGCCGGTGTACCTGGTGGGAATGAGCTGGGATGAGAGTATCTACAAGGCGATCACGCTTATGGTGGCGGCCAGTCCCTGCGCACTCATCATCAGCACCCCCGCGTCGATCCTCTCGTCGATCGGTAACGGGGCCCGTCGGGGAATACTCTTCAAAGGTGGCGTTCACGTGGAGCAGGCGGGAATCATCACCGTGGTCGCTTTTGACAAGACCGGTACGCTCACCGAAGGCCGTCCCCGGCTCAGCGACGTTCAAAGCGTCAGTGATCTTTCGGAAGACGAGGTGCTTGCTATCGCCGCGGCATTGGAATCTCGGAGTGAACACGTTATCGCCCGGGCCGTGACCGCCGCCGCCGCGGAGAGGAATCTCAATCTGCCGCCGGTGGAGGACTTCATCAGCGAATCCGGTATCGGCATCAGGGGGCGTGTTGCCGGTCGGTCCGTGCGCCTGGGTAGTCCTGCGATTCTGGGGGAGCATAACGGCAACGGCGACGATGTCACACGGCGCGCTGTGGCGGAACTCGAGGAGCACGCCAAAACGGCGATCATTCTGTGGGATACGGACGTGGACAGACCGCTTGCGGTCCTCGCAGTCAAGGACCGGATCAGGCCCGAGGCACGGCGCGTGGTCGCGGAACTGAAAGAGTCGGGGATCCGGCGGGTGGTGATGCTCACCGGTGACAATCGGCGTACCGCCGAGGCGATCGCCGCTGAAGCAGGCGTGGACGAGGTTTACCCGGGACTCCTGCCGGAGGACAAGCTCGATGCTGTCCGTCGGATCGAGGCGGAGTTCGGACCGACCGCGATGGTGGGAGACGGGGTCAACGATGCCCCGGCTCTGGCGGCTGCTCGTCTGGGAATTGCCATGGGAGCTGCCGGCACCGACGTGGCGCTGGAAACCGCCGATGTTGTGTTGCTGTCAGACGATCTTGAAAAGGTGCCCTACCTGATCGCTTTGAGTCGACGTACGAGGCGTACTCTGGTAACCAACCTTGCCGTGGCAATGGGGCTGATCGCGATGATGGTGGTGGCGATCTATACGATCGACCTGCCGTTGCCCCTCGCCGTCGTAGGTCACGAGGGCGGTACCGTACTGGTCTCGCTGAATGGTCTGCGGTTGCTGATGTTCAAACACCGTCGGATTCAGAGTCCGGAGACAGGCCGGATCACACCGGAAGCGTGAGGCGGGTCAGGTTTTGCTTGTCGCTCGTATCGTATGGACCGCTCCCCCCGGTGTCAGTTTACTCTCGTAGAGTGTTACTTCCGTGCAGGGTACGGTCCAGCGGACGCCTTCCAGGGACTTCTGCATCGAACGGACCGCGGCGGCGGGACTCACGGCGCTGCCCGGGGAGTGTTCTTGTTCGCCCGGCGGCGGTGCAGGTGTCGACCTGCGTCGATCTCTTGAGCGGCGAACTTTTTTGCAGCGCCCTACGGTAAGGTGCGGTTTGAACGGTTTGCCGTCAAAAGGAAGACCGCGCTCCTCCAGAACAGAGACGATCGTACCGTGCAGGTCTTCCACGAGGGAAGCGCCGGAGGTCACGCCGATCCAGACCACTCGCGGGTCACCGTTTCGCGGAAACGCGCCGATCTCCCCGAGTTCGAGACTCCCTGATGATTCACCGATGGAAAGACCATGCAGGGCGGAGTCCGCCGCCGGGACGTTTTGTTCGGGGATCTCACCGAGAAATGCCAGCGTCAGGTGCAGGTTATGCTCCGGGGTCATTCGGAAGAGTTCCCGGGGAAGATGTGGACTGATCGCGTTTACGATCGACCGGCGTATCGCTTCCGGGATCTGTAATGCGAAGAAGAGCCGTGCCACTGTCGCAGTATAAAACGTTCGAGCGGGGCAAGCCAACGGCGGTCATCGGCTATTTGGTGAAACCCGCCTGAGTCGTGTCGGAGACTACCGCTTCTCGTCCGCAGTCGCTGCCCGGCTCGCGAGGAGCTTTTCTTGCCGGTGGATCGCCGGTGGATTGGCGACGCGTTCCCCCACCGTTTGCCCGTGGGGCTTCGTTACTGGTATTTTCCCCCTATGAGCGGGGAAGTTGTTCAGCATATCGCTGCCGGTGTCTACGATTTCATGATGCAGCCTCTGGAGCGTTGGCGACTCGGGAAGATCCGCACCGCGCTGCTCGGCCGCGCTTCCGGCGATGTTCTTGAGGTTGGTGCGGGCAGCGGCGTCAATCTCAGGTATTACGATCCCCGGCGCCTTTCCTCTCTCACGGTAAGCGATTACAGCGACCGGTTGTCGCTCTACCGACGAAGGATCGAACGGCTCGGAGATGGTGGCTGGAACGTTCCTGTTACGACCGCGCAAATCGACGCCCAGCGTCTCCCCTTTCCGGAGAATTCCTTCGATACGGTTGTAGCGACACTGGTGTTCTGTTCGGTCGACTGCGCTCCCTGCGGTTTTGACGAGATCCTCCGCGTGTTGCGTCCGGATGGACAATATCTATTCCTGGAACATGTCCGACCCACTGACGGTGTCGCGGCACGCGCGTTCGACTTCATCAATCCTGTGTGGAATCGTTTGTCCGGTGGTTGCAACCTCAATCGCGATACGCTCCAGGCGATGCGGGATGCGGGCCTGACGGTGACAATGGGTGAGATTTCCGGCGAGTCCGGCAGCTCGTGGAACGATTCCGGCAGAAAGGGCGTGTTCGTCTGGGGAGAAGGGCAGGCTCGCGCCTGAAATTCCGTCGCTGCGCCTGAAACACCGTCGCTACGCGTTATCCTCCGTAGATTATTCGGCGCGTTACTTTTGAGACCACGTCCAGGCGGCGCAACGTCTCGTCGGGGAGTTGCGGCATCGCCCGGTGAGTCCTGGAGACAACCTCATGAAGCGCGGCAGCGAGCGTTCGACGGTCGTCGGCCTTGATCGGTGTCGTGCCGTACCGTATCCGGCAGATGATGCGCGGAGCGTGAAACGCACGGTAGATGTGCGTGATCAGTGGCGGCCACTCCTCCCAGCCGATTACCGCGCTCGCCGGAGGCCAGGTGGCGGGAGTTTCGTACCGTACGGTGGCCCAATACACGGGTAGCCCCAGTTCCACCGGTACCTGCATCAGCGCCGTCTTGAACGTTCTGACGGTCGCTCCTCGACTCGTTCGTCCTTCAGGGAAGATCATCAGCATCTCCCTTCGCTGCAGAATTGATCGCATTACCCGATGGGTGTGGCCGATCGACTTTACGCTCATGCGGTTGATGAACGCCGCGCCTGCCGCTCGGAGAACGGTTCCGAATCCCGCGATCTGTCCCCACAGGTGGTTCGTCAGAAACCGGCAGCCAAGTTCGCTGAGGAACGTAAAGGAGTCGGCCCAGCTCACATGGTTTGCCACGACCAACGCATCGGGTGGTGGAGGTGTCCCTTCACGGCGGATCCGTATGTTCGACGCAAACAATACGATTCGCGCTAATCCCCGGGAGATCTCTCGGCGGCGTTTTCGGTACGCCGGTATCGGGAGTACTGTCCGCAGGAAAAGCGCTATTATCGCGGTGTTCGCAAACACGAACGCGAAATAGAGAAGCCGAAAGTAACCTCGCAGTGCTCCGATGATGGTGTGTCGCGGATTGCGGGACATTAAATACGACATGATCAATCAGTATATCAGAATTGCGCAGGATTTCAGAGAGGAATCGCGGTGACTTCCACACCGGCGTTCCGCAGCGCTTCCAGGTACTCCGGTTCAGCCCGGGAGGTGGTCACGATGTGATGCAGGTCTTTTAACGGTGTCCCCGTAAAGTACGAGCGGTAGTTCAACTTGGAGGAGTCCGTCACGAGGTAGCTTGTCCTGGCGTTTTTGTTCATCGTCGCTTTAATGGGTGTCTGTACGAGGCTGTTTTCCTGTGTTCCTCGCTCGAGATCGAGTCCGTCCGTTGCTACGAACGCGAGGTCGGCATTGAAAGAGTTCAGTAGTCGTTCGGTGTGGGGTCCGGCGAATATATTGAGAGCGCTGTCCAGCTCTCCTCCCGGGCAGATCACGCGGACGCCGGGATTGTCCCGCAGAGCGTTCACGATAATCAGGGAGTGGGTTATAACGGTCAACTGCTTGTCCGTGGGGAGGCGTTTGGCCAGGTAGTAGCAAGTAGAACCGGTGTCTATAAACAGTGTCTGCCCGTAATCCACGAGAGTCGCGGCGTACTTCGCGATCGCTTTTTTCTCTTCCTTGTTCTGGGACAGTTTTTGCGAGAACGCCTGGTCAGCACCCTGGGCCTGGGTTGTCCTGACCGCGCCCGCCCGAATTCGAACGACCGTTCCTTCTTTTTCCAGCCGTGAGAGCTGACGACGTACGGTCATCTCCGAGATCTGGAGGTTGCGTGAGAGTTCCTCCAGGCTGGCGAACCCCGCAACCTCGATGTACCGGTACACGTCCTCGTAGGCGGTCCGGGTGGATGCGCGGTCCCTGTCGTTTTCTTTCATCATACTTTCGTCTTTTGTCGTGCTTTTTTCTTTTTCCGGGCTCTCTTCCCGTTCCGCTGCTTTCATCGCCCGGCACCATAGCAGGAATAGCGGGGGTCGTGAACCTCACACGCTGTGAATGATTGAAAACCAACAGATAATAGCGTCATAGCGATCATAATAGCACATCTAACGATGGAAAACAAATAAAAAATTGTTGCAAACTGAGCGTGTCGGTGATACGCTGAAGACGTGGCCCGGAAAGAAAAGCCGATTCGGGTCCGGAAGGAGGGTGCGACGACACGTGATTTGTTCTGATAGCAGAAGGCCCCGTCGGCGGGGATCGTCAGAAAGCATGAACTCAAGGAGGTTTTCATGAGAAAGCTTGTTGTATTGTCGTTGGTGTTCGCGTTGTTGACCGGGGTGACCGGTGTTTTTGCCGGCGGTCGGGCAGAACAGGTGGAGACCGACACGGAAGGGCAGCTGGTCGTCTACAGTCCGCTGCACGAGTACGAGATCTCGCGAATACTCACGCAGTTCGAGCGTGATACCGGGATCAATACGGAGTTTATCCGCCTGAGTGCCGGAGAGATGGCCGCCCGGATCGTGGCGGAGCGGAACAACCCGCAAGGGGATGTGTTCTTCGGTGGTCCCTCGGAGACGCATGAGGCAATTATCCCGGACGGGGTACTGCGAGCGTACGAGTCGCCGCGGTCGGGCGAGACCGATTCGGGCTTCCGGCATCCTGACTTTTACTGGAGCGGTTTCTACGTGGGTCCCATGGGATTTGCGATCAACACATCCCGCTGGCAGGACGTGATGGGAGACGCCCCGCATCCTAGCACATGGGAGGATCTCCTCGATCCTCGTCTCGAAGGTGAGATCATTATGGCGTCCCCCGCAGCGTCCGGAACGGCGTACAACATCGTGGCAACACAGTTCTTCCGGTACGCCACGGAAGATGAGGCCTGGGATTACCTGGCGCGTCTCGACGAAAACGTCCCCTTCTACACTTCCAGCGGAGCGGCTCCGGCTCGCCAGGCGGGAACCGGCGAAGCGATTGTCGGTATTGCGTTTGCTCACGACGTGATGAAACCGATCGATGCGGGGTTCCCGCTCGCGCTCTCCATTCCACAGGAATCGGGATGGGAGATCGGCGCTGTTTCGATCATTAATGACGGTCCTAATCCTCGTGCGGCGGAAGCGTTCGTGGACTGGATTCTCGGACCGGACGCGCAGCAGTTGCATACCGACCTGAGTCTGCGTATTTCCACGCACCCGGAGGTGCAGTTGCCGCCCGGATCGACTCCGCTCTCGGAGCTCGACCTGGTGGATTACGACAATGAGTGGGCCGGTGAAAACCGCTCGCGCATCGTCGAACAGTGGAGCGATCTGTTCAATTGATCCGGGTGAGGGGTCGGTCCGTCGGCTATGCCGTCCGTCGGCTATGCCGTACGGGCCGCGCCCCGCTCGTTAATTACCTTTTTCGGAATGACAAGGAGTAGGGATGTCAACCGCATCTACCATACCTGAACATAAGAGAGGACCTTCACGGTTGGGAACGCTCAGGGCGTTCCGTGACCCTACCACGGTGATCGCGATTCTGATCGTTACGATTCCGATCCTGCTGGCAGTGTTGTATCCGGCGGTGAACGTCCTCCTGGAGCCAACGCTGGAACACTGGCGGACGTTCTTTTCCCGTCCCCGTTACGTGACGACCCTTCGTAACAGCGTTGTTATGGCGTTTCTATCGACCACGACGGCGACCACGATCGGATTCTGCTTCGCTTACGCTCTGAGTCGCCCGGGGTTTCCCTTTAAGACGTTCTTCCGGGTTACCAGCATCCTGCCCCTCATCTCGCCACCCTTCGTGGCGGGCCTTGCCCTGATACTGCTGCTCGGCCGTCAGGGTATCATCACTCGCGGTATTCTCGGACTGGATATCTCGATGTACGGGTGGCACGGTCTCTGGCTCGCCCAGACGATGGCATACTACCCGATAGCGGCGATGACGCTCTCGGGAGTCCTGAAGAGTCTCAACCCGACCCTGGAGTACGCTGCCCAGGATCTCGGTCAGAGTCGGTGGGGGATCTTCAAGACGATTATACTGCCCATGAGTATCCCCGGTATCGCCGGTGCGGCGCTACTGGTCATGATGATGTCCCTGAGCGATTTCGGTAACCCCATGGTCATCGGAGGTCCGTTCCGCGTGATGGCGGTGGAGGCGTACCTGCAGGTGGTGGGAATGCAGAATATGGGGATGGGCGCGGTGATCAGCGTGATCCTCCTGGTTCCGAGTCTCGGTTTCTTCTTTATTCAGCGCTACTGGGTGGGCAGGCGAAAGTATACCACGGTCTCCGGTAAGGGCGGTCGTCTTGACCCGATGCCGCTCCCGCCGGTAACCAAGTGGGTTCTGTTCACCATTCTCAGTATGGTATCGCTTTTCGTGGTGGCGATCTTCGTGGTGATCGTCTGGGGCGCTTTTGCACGGACCTGGGGATTCGACTGGTCCTTTACGCTGCGCAACTTTGAGTTCACGTTTCTCTCCCGGATGGGACACATCTGGAACAGCGTGCACTACTCGCTGATAGCGGGTTTCGGCACCGCGGTCTTTGCGGTAATCGCCGCGTACGTACTGCACCGGCGTAATTTTGCGGGAAAACGAGGATTCGATTTTCTGGTGGTACTGCCCGCGGCGCTGCCGGGTACGCTCGTGGGTATCGCGTACATATTCGCCTTCAATCAGCCCCCGATCATGCTGGTGGGTACCGCGACGATCGTTATTCTCAGTATGGCGATCCGCAATGTTCCCGTGGGATACCGGACCGCCCTCGCCGGGTTGCACCAGATCGACAACTCCATAGAGGAGAGTGCTGCCGACTCTGGCGCAAACACCTTTCAGATACTGAAGGATATTACGATGCCGCTCCTGAAGAGCGCGTTTACCGTGACGCTGGTTTATACCTTTGTACGTTCCATGAACTCCGTCTCGGCGGTTGTGTTCCTGGTTTCGGCGGGAACCAACGTGGCCACCACGTCGATTCTGGGACTTTCGGAACACGGCTATTGGGGTGAGGCGGCGGCTATGGCCACGATACTCATTGCTATCACAAGCTCGGTCGTCGTGGGCTTCCGGTTACTCGGCGGCAAACGACTCTTTGAGATGTAAAGGGAGCAACGAAACAATATGCTTCAGGAAACGACGACAAAACAGCAGAACGCCGGGTCGGGTCAGAACACCGGGGCGGATCAGAACGCCCACGTGGAGCTCAAAGGGCTGACCAAGGACTTTGACGGTACCCTGGCGGTGGACGATCTGGATCTCACGATATATCGCGGGTCTTTTACGTGCCTCCTCGGACCTTCCGGGTGCGGAAAGACCACGACGTTACGGATGATCTCCGGTTTCGTGGAACCGACCCGTGGAGAGATATTAATCTCCGGCATCTCCCAGAGGGGCGTTCCGCCTCACCGGAGGAACACCTCGATCGTGTTTCAGGAGTACGCGCTGTTTCCGCACATGACGGTGGGACAGAACGTAGCGTACGGGTTGAAGGTACACCACGTCGCAAAGGACGAACTTCGTACGCGGGTGAACCGCATACTGGACTTCATGGGGCTCACCGGGATGGAAGACCGGCTTCCGACATCGCTTTCCGGCGGTCAGCAGCAGCGGGTGGCGCTTGCCCGGTCGCTCGTGATGGAACCGGAGGTTCTTCTCATGGACGAACCCCTTTCCAACCTGGACGCCAAGCTGCGCGTAAAAGTACGGACGGAGCTCAAGGATATTCAGCGACGCCTTGGCATCACTACGATCTATGTGACCCACGACCAGGAAGAGGCTCTCTCCATGTCCGACAAGATCGCGGTTATGGACGAGGGGCTGCTCCAGCAGTACGGTGCACCATGGGAACTCTACTTCAACCCGTCCAACCGGTTTGTCGCGGATTTTATCGGAGCGAACGCGTTTGTAACGGTCCGAATCGAGTCGCTCAGCGAGTCCGAGATCCGTCTGGCGATCGGGGACCAGAGAATCGCGCTTCCCAGTACTGCTGTGGCAGACAAGGTGGACGATCGGGATAAAGATGCCAAGCTCAGTCTTCGACCGGAGAGCATCACGATCCGCCCCGCCGGCGACGACGGTACCCGTGACGAGCGACGCACCTTGCGGGGTACGGTGAAGGCCAACCAGTTTCTCGGCGCGTATGTCCGGTACTGGGTCGAGGTAGAGGGCCAGGAAGTGATCGTGGACGACCACGACCCCCGTTTTCAGGGTATTCTCGAAGGCGACGTGGCGTTGTTGCTGGGCGAATCCGACGCTCAACTCTTTCCGATCGAACGGTAAGGATATGAGATGCATGACATAATAATGATCGGTCACGTGTCCCGGGATATCATCGAAAGTCCGCACGGTATGCAGCGCATCCTCGGTGGTCCGGTGGTATACTCCGCCGCGGCGGCCGCCCGGTCCGGTGCGGACGTCCTGGTGGTGACCCGGGTTGCACCGGAAGACCGGGAGGAGCTTCGTGTATTCGAGGAGAATGGAGCCGCGGTCCTCCCGCTTGACAGCGTCGCTACGACGTCGATCCATAACCTGTACGAGACGAGCGATCACGAGCGACGCACCGTCAAGTTGCTCCAGGCGGCGGACCCCTACGCCCTCGAGGACCTTCCCGATACGGGTGCGAGGATTTACCAGCTTGGCGGACTTTTTGTGGGGGACATTCCTGAATCACTGATCGAGTCCCTCTCCCGTCGTGGTGAGGTAGCGCTCGATGCCCAGGGGGCGGTGAGGCACGTCGTGGACGGGCGTATGGAGTTCGGCGACTGGCAGGAGAAACGTACGTATCTTCCCTTTGTGACGTACTTCAAGACCGATGCCGCCGAGGCGGAGCTCCTGACCGGAGAAACGGACCGCGTGCGGGCGGCTCGAACGCTTCAGGAGATGGGGGCCCGGGAGGTGATGGTGACGCATAACACGGAGGTGATCCTCGCCGCGGGAGACGAGTTGTACCGTGCACCTCTGACGCCACGAAATCTCACGGGTCGTACCGGACGCGGAGATACCTGTTTTGCGGCGTATCTCGCGTGGAACCTGACCCACGACCGGGAGGAAGCGCTCAGGTACGCCGCTGCGCTGGTAAGCATCAAGATGGAGACGCCCGGGGTCTTCCAGGGTAAGCCGGCGGATGTATTCGAACGAATCCACTGAGCAGCGGTACCGTCTGCTTGTCATGGACGTGGACGGTACGCTGGTGGACGACCGGCAAAGGATCCCCTCCGAGAACGTGCGGGCCGTTCAACAGTTGCAGGATGCCGGTATTGACTGCGCGCTTGCCACCGGTCGTACCTGGATCTCGGCGGAGCCGTATATCCGTGAACTCGCGCTCTCTGCGCCGTCGATCCTTTACAACGGTGCGCAGATTGTGGACAGCGCCGGCACCGTCCTTCAGGAACAACTACTCGATCCCGCAACGGCATTAACAACACTGGACTATGCGGAACGGCACGGGTTTACGCCGTTCCTGTATCGCGATAACCAGGTCCTGGTAGGTAGTATCACTCCCTTGGTGACGGAACAGGCACGGAAGGACGGCGTCGTCTGTCGGGAGGTGGGGGTGCTCGGGGAGATCATCGAGAATACCGATGGACCGAGTCCTACCAAGCTGCTTCTGGTTGGTACGGAAGCCGGGGCGGAGCGCTTGCAACGGGAGCTCCGTGTGCGACTCGACGGTGAGGCCACGGTGATCCGGTCGGAGACGCACTTCGTCGAGGTGCTGCCGCGTGACTCGGGGAAGGACGCGGCGCTGCGCCGTCTCTGTACTCTGCGCGGCATCGAGATCGGCCGGTCCGTGGCGATCGGAGACAATCTGAACGACCTGGAGATGGTGCAGGCAGCGGGTTTAGGTGTGGCACCACGGAACGCCCACAGGCAAGTCCGGGCTTGCGCGGGATACGTGTGCAGGCGAGACAACAGTGAAGGGGCGATCGCGGAACTTGCGGCGTTTTTGCTGGGCGACAGGCACGCCGCGTCTAAATCGTAAAGCCGACGGTCACGTCGCCGTAATCCGGTCCATCTCGTGCAGGGCGTCCTCGCCGAAGACAAGTTCCAGAATACGGCGGCTCGTTTGAATCTGCCCGTCCTGGAATCCCTGGTCGTAGTCCAGCTCACCCGCGGTTTCGAGCGTTACCCGGATTATCTCCAGCTCGAGAAAACTTCGCAGTTCACCCAGACGATCCACGCTGGTGGCGGGATCCAGGGATTCCGAATCCGCCCAGATCGGTGTAATCGTCCCGGCGTCGGCGTTGGTGACGCCGTTGGTGGTGGAGCCGGGGCGATCCGGATCGTCGCCCACGACGATAAGTATTCCATACGGTGTCGCTTCCCCGGAATCGGCAAATGCGGCTATCTCGAACCGCCTCGGTCGCGTTCGCCCGTCGCCACCGGTGAGGCGGAACGTCCCCAGATGCGCTCCGCCGTGCGTTTCCAGAACGGTGGCGAGCTCCTGCCGGAGCAGATCACCGAACTCCGGCTCTTCCACGCGGGTTATATCCAGAAAGTTCCGACCCCAGACGTCACGGACGCCCGGAACGCCGAGGATCTGCCGGGCCTGTCGGTTGAGATACCGAACATTAAGGTCGGAGTCGGTCAGGACGATCCCGTGGGGCAGAGCGCGGACAATCGCGGAAAACCGTCGGGTATTGCGGTCGCGCATCGCGTCCTGTCGGTGTTTGGTCCAGACGACGTTCAGCATACCGTAGAGCTGTTGCTCCTGAATCGGCTTGACCAGATACCCGTACGGCTCGCTCTGCATTGCTCGCTGCAGGACATCATCTCCGGAGTACGCCGTCAGAAAGACGACGGGCACGTCGGAGACCGAACGGATTCGTCGCGCTGCCTCGGCACCGTCGATCGGACCTTTGAGACGTATATCCATCAGGACCAGGTCGGGGCGCGTGCTTTCCGTAAGGGCGAGCGCCTCTTCTCCGGTGTCGGCGACTCCCACCACGGAGTGTCCCATCCGTTCGAGTTGCTCCGTAAGCTCCAGGGAAACGATTCCCTCGTCCTCTACCACCAGTATGTTCTTGGACATCTCCTACTCTTCCTCGGCTGCGCGGGGGATCAAGAGTCGGATCCTCGTTCCCCCGTCGGATGCGACTTCCAGTGTACCGTCAAGCTGACGCACAAGGACGGTAACGATACGGACGCCCAGGGACCGGGGATTGTCGAATGAAACCCCCTCCGGTAGTCCGGTGCCATCATCAGTAACCTCTAAAATATACAATCGATCGTTCTCTTCTACCAGTCTAACGCGGAGTGAACCGGAATTCCGACCGGAGAACGCATGTTTTATCGCATTAGTGATCAGTTCGTTGATGATCAGTGCGCAGGGAACCGCGATATCGATGGGGAGCGTGACGCCCCGGGCGTCCACGGAGACATGGAGTGTCCGCGTGTCGTCCGCAAGGGACTGCACAACCTCCTCCACAAGTGCCTGAAAGTATTTCTGCGCGTCCACCAGCGCGAGATCCTGCGCTCCGTACAGCTTGTCGTGCACGAGCGCAAGGGAGTGTATTCGGCGGCGTGTGTCCTGGAGTATATCCCGGGAGGGTCCCGCCTCGACCCGGTTGAAGCTCAGGTTCAACAGGCTGGAGATCAGTTGCAGATTGTTCTTGACGCGGTGGTGGATCTCGTCGAGCATTACCTCCTTCTCGCGGATCGACGCCTTGAGTCGACCCTCAAAGCGGATCCGGTTATCGATTTCCTGCTGGAGTGATTCGTTCGCCCGGGCGAGTTCCGCCGTGCGCGCCGTCACCAGCGACTCCAGTTCTTCCCGGGAGCGCTTCAGATCGGTCACATCCTGAGCGATCACGATAGTGGAGACCACCCCGTCGTCGTCGACCGCGAGGATTTGAAGCGTCACGATCCTGTCCTGGTATCGCACGGTCAGGGATTCCGGTGGGCGTCCCGGTTGTGCCCGGGTAATGCGATCGGTAACGACCGGGCGTTCCTCCTGGGAGAACAGGTTGGGAAGGTTGCTCGACAGGAAGTTCTCCTCGGGGATGCCGAAGAGTCCCGTGGCGGCGACGTTTGTAAAAATGATACGACCTTCCCGATTTGTCTCGAGAATACTCTCGGAGAGGTTGTCGATAATCAGTTCCGCGTGCCGCTTGGTGGAGAGCAGTTCCCGGGTGATCTCCCGCTTGTACAGGTTTTCCAGTCCGTATATTCCGCCGGGACTGGTCCGGGTGATCGTCGTCCCGAGTTGCGCGAGAACGTCCAGTACGATCGGCCCCATTTTGGCGAAGGGGCCTTTCGCGATACAAGCATCGAACCCGAACCGACGGTAATCGATATTTTCTTCCGGTGAGATCGCCGAGATCATCACGAGGTACGTGTCGGAGAACCGATCCTGGCTCCGGAGGATCCTGCCGAGCTTGTCACCGCCGATATTCGGCATTACGAGATCGACCAGCATGAGGTCCGGCTGTTCGGTCTCCAGAAGCGAAAGCGCCGCGAGACCGTCCTCCGCGGTGGATACGCGCAGCCCCTCTTTTTCAAAGAGCATCGTCATGAAGGTGAGTACACCTGGGTCGTTATCCACCACCATCACTGAACGAATCGATTCGGGTACACGCCGGGCGGTGCTCATCGGTATAGCGTACTCTGAAACGCTGTGTCCGTCGATAGAGTATCACCAGATCTTGAAAAACGTGCATCCCGGGACAGGATCGTCTCGCTGGACGGGGACAACTTGCTGAACAGGAGCGTTTCACCAGCGATGGAATCAGCCGAATACGACCAGCTGCAGGTACACCATCTCACCGAAGAAGAGGAGTACCAGGTAGAGTAGTTCGTAGTTGAGGTTGCGGAAAACGAAGCGTGTATCCAGCCTCGCCAGGCCGGAGAACGCCATGAAGAGACGCCGCGCGGTCAGGATCGCCGCGGCCATGACTGTCAGGTCGATCAGGAACGTGAATCCCACCCGGGTGAAGGGAAAAGGGAAGAGTATGTAAAACAGCAGAAATGCGACACCGAACGTCGCGTAAAAAAGCATTCCCTCTCGGATCGGTCTTACGGTGTATCGGAACTTGAAGAACGCTCCCAGGACGAGAAACATCGAGACGTAAACCACCAGGCGATATCCGTCAAAGCTCCCGACGAACTGGTATTTTAGAAAGTAGGTCAAGGCCGGGAAGAAACCTGTGGTAAACACGATACCGAGTACCGCCGTGATGAGCGCTTTGCGGCTGCCCGATACAACCAGCGCGTCCTGGTTGGTTTCGTCGTAATTGAGGTTGTCGTACAGGAGGAAGAGCAGGGTCTTGTACAGCCCGTGTACCACGATGTAGGCGAAAGCAACCTCGTACATACGGTACGAGAGCATCAACCCGATGAAGCCGATCGTAAACACCGTTGTTCCGGCGATCACGCGCTTCAGGTGCGGTTCAAAGAAGAGGAACAGCGCGGGAACCAGCATCGTTACCACCGCGAGAAGCCTGAGAAAGTCAAAGATCGCCGTCATTCCCAGAGCGTCCGCCGGCAGCAGTACCAGGTTGTAGAGGCCGAAGATGCCGGTGAAAATCGTGAACGCCGAGAGGAACGCCGAAATAAGGGCGTTGGTGGCGGAATGGCAGGTGCTGACCCAGCTTGATACGGGGAAAAACGCTCCTTTAACGAAAAACGCCGTGCTGAATAACAGGAGGACCAGGTGAAGGTTGTACTCGTTGTAAGCGGTTGCTTCCCGGGCAAAGCCGAAGTCGAAATATACCCCCGATGCGTAGAGGAGGATCACCCCCGCGAGAAAGAGCGCCGAGCTGGAGGCGCCGATTATCATGTACTTGATCGACGCGTAGTATTTGCCCTTGATTCCGATCAGTACGTACGCCGCCATGATCATCACTTCGTAGAAAACGTAGAACGTGAAGAGATCTCCCGTTACCAGGAGTCCGCTGCACCCGGCAAGGTAGAACAGGAAGATGATCCGTACGTTCTGGCCCGGCAGCAGATGAAGCCGGAAAAGCGTGAAGAAGAGCGGGATCAGGTACGCCGCGAGGAAGTACGTCCGGTACGCGTCAAAGGCAAAGACGATCGAGTACTGCCACTCCGATACGGCCGTGACGTACATTCCTTCCGTCCCCGCAAACGATCGGATCAGGAGCAATCCCGTCGCTGTCTGCAGGAGGATTATCGAAACCACCATGAACAGCGAGATATCGCGTTTCAGCGCATACTTGGCTGTAAGTACGAGGAAGTTTCCAATGAGCGGAAAGAGTGGAAAAAAGAGCAGTACGGATCTCACCAGGGTGCTATCGCTCATGGATTTCCGAAACCTCGATCGTACCGTGGTGGTGGTAGTACTTGACGATCAGCACCAGGGCAAGAGCGTTGAAACACACCCCGATCACGATAGCCGTAAGCATCAGCGCTTGCGGTACCGGATCCACGTATACCGCGCCGGGAAAGTCCAGAATCGGTGCGACCCGATTCGCATAGTACCCGCTGGTTACGAAAGACATGATGATAACGCCCTGCACGATCGTGAGACACATGATCTTGCGGATCAGGTTATCGCACGCGATCAGGCCGTAAAGGCCGACGAACAACACCAGGAGAATCATGAGGTGCTGCGGATGTGTTTCACGCCGAAGACCGTCAAAATCACAACATTGACCTCCAGAAAAGTATCGAGCACCCGTGGTCCCAGGTAGACCACGGCTACCATGTTCCGGACGTTCATCCGGGAAGCGATCGTCTCAAAGTCGGTGATCCCCTCCGAGAGAATTACCTGCACACCCTGGAGATATACCACCACGTAGAAGAACGCCCCGGTGAGCAGAAACGCCACGAACGCGTTGAACACGTATTTACTCCCCGTGGTACGGCTCATCGTTCTTCCATTCGATCAGGTGGCGATAGATCAGTACCAATGAGCCCGCGACTTCACAGTAGATCGCCAGGTTCAACAACCAGAGAAACACGTTGGAGAAGAGGAGGCTGTCCGCGGTCAGCCCGTAAAACCCGGAGAAGAGGTAACCCGTCACCATGAACCCCAGCACGAGCGCGGTAAAGAGAAAGACGATCCCCACGTATTCAATCCGCATATAGAAAGAGTTTGTGAAGATCTTCCGGTCGAATACGATCTCCACCACGATCACGACCGTACCGAAGACCACGCCCGCCTGGAATCCTCCGCCGGGGAAGTTCGCTCCGTAGGATGCCAGGTAGAACCCGAACATCGCGATAAAGGGAAAGAGCAGTCCCACGGTAATTTGTAGTATTGCTGATTCTCTCAGATCCATTAGAACTCTCCGGGTTGTTACTCAGCGCCGATGTAAATCTCGCAGGGGAACGCCATGAGCGTCCCTACTTCCGGCGTGTTCAAGTCGATACCATCCCGCTGGAGCGACCGGTTCAACTCGTACACCGCGTCGCGGTCTGGTACGACGGTTATGATCGTCTTGTTGAAGACGATATCCTGTCCGAAGAGGGCGGTCACCTCACTGAGCACCGGTATCGTCTCGGTGGCAACGTTCTCGACGCCCTCGCCGTCGAGGACGGTGGAGTCGAACAATCCCAACTCTATCAGGGTGGAGACCACCGTTTTTGCGTAGGCCTCGCTTTTCAGGACCAGGATCGCCACGTACTTCACAGGTATCGCTCCGGACTATACCGTTGCATCCACGTGGCCTTCGAACGCACGGACGAACTCCATGATCTCCTCAGGATCGGCGTTGCGGAATACTTTTGGCGCGTCCGGCGAGGCGAGCATCCGCGTGAGCCGCGCCATGAGGCTGAGATACATGCGGGATTTGGTGTCCGGCACGACCAGGCAGAAGATCGTGTGCACGCGGTCGCCCTTCCGGTACTTGATCGTCCGTCCCAGCAGGGCCGCCCCGAATCGTATCGGACCGTCGCTGTCGATCCGGGCATGAGCCAGGCCGAATCCCTCTCCCAGAGAGATCTCTTTCTTACGACTCAGGGTGGTGATCTCGTTAAACACGGTGTCATGCAGGTGTTGTGGTTCCTCCTGAAGCGTCACCGCTATGAGTTGTTTCAGGATCTCCAGGCGCTTGTCGGAGTTCACGGAGATTATACGGTCCGGTGTTACGTAGTCGAGCAGATTTATCATCGGTCACGACCTCCTTTTTGTTTTTTGTATAGCCACGAGAAACACAATCGTCGTTAGACCGGTTCCGAGAGCCGCTTCCGTTATCGCCACGTCCGGTGCATTGAGGACGTAGTACTTCAGAGCAAGAAACATGCTGAAAACGCTCAGTCCCAGGAGCGAGAAGACCAGCCGCGGAGCAAAAACCACGATCACAGCCGCCAGAAGAAGAAACAGTTGAATCACCTGGTGGAGTCCGATCGTCATGGGCGCCTCGCTGTGTACTCGCGGAACTTCAGATAGGACAACCCCAGGATATGCGCGATGAGGGGAGATGTGACGAGCGTTATGATCGCCAGGGCTATGAGTTTAATCGCAAATCCTATACCGTCGGCGATCAGGATGAGGCCGATAAAGACGGTAAGCGAGCCGGTGGCGCCGCATTTGGTGCCGGCGTGAAACCGCGTGAGCGTATCCGGGAGTATAATCATTCCCACGTTACCCCAGAATACTATGAACAGTCCGAGGCCGGACAGAATATATCCCGTTACTATCATGTCGTGGAGTCTCCCGGGCCGGTAGGGGCGACGATGCGGACGTACGCGACGATCTCCGTAAAGGAGAGAAGCGCGTAGATCAACGCCACGTCCAGGTAGAAACTCTGCCGGTAGTGCACGGCATAAAACGCCATCAGCAGCGTCACGTGAGCGGAAACCATGTTCAGAGCCAGGAGCCGGTCGTACAGGTTGGGACCGATGATCAGACGAACTACGCTCATCGCGGTGAGAACATAGGTCACGTAGATCAGGTAGATCATCCGAATATCCTCTCCAGAATATCCTCGATGAGAAAGTTGATCATCCGGGCAGCTCGTTTACTGTGCCGGGTTTCCACGTTAAACCAGTGCACGTAAATCGTGCTCCCTTCCATCCAGAGCGAGAGCGTACCCGGGACGACGGAGATCGTGTTGCACAGTATCGCCCGGCCGAAGGGCGACTTGAGCCGCGTCCTGATCTTGACGATCCCCGGATTGTAACGGCCCGTAACCATCCGCTTTACGATGTCGTAGATAGCGATATAGCTGAGGTAGAGAATGACCGCGATGTAGATCGCCATCAGATCCAGGCGCAGAAGCATCCGTGCCGTCGGTCGGACGTGATGCTCGTAGAAGAGGCCGAAGGAGTAGAGCGCGGACGCCAGGGAAAGTCCCGCGGCGACCGCCAGGGAGAGCGGATGCAGATCCTGAGCCATCAGAATCCAGAAGAGAAAACAGAGTCCGAACACTGTGGCGATGCGAACCAGGATTATCCGGCGCTCCCGGCGTTCCTGCTCGACGATTGGAACGATTTTTGTCATCGCGTTACGATTCTAACACGAAAAAATCATAGCGTCCTGCGACAAATTCGCGCCTCCGTCTGATACGGTGTCGAAGTTCAGTCGAAACACCCATGCAGTGTTACGCACTCGTCGGGTAGCGCCATCCGCGCTTCGATCAGGGAGTCCACGACGCTCGGGTCCGCCAGAGTGCTCACGTCACCGAGTGAATCGATCTGTCGCTCGCCGATCTTGCGGAGAATACGACGCATGATCTTTCCTGACCTCGTCTTGGGTAATCCCGCGGTGATCAGTATGTGGTCGGGAGCGGCGATCGGCCCGATCCGGTGCCGTACTTCGCCGCGAAGCTCTCCCACGAGTTCGGCGTCTGCATCCCATCCCTCGGCGAGCACCACGTAGGCGAAGATTCCCTGCCCTTTGATCTCGTGGGGAAACCCCACCACCGCCGCCTCTGCGCACGCCGGGTGGTTGACCAGGGAGGATTCCACCTCGGCGGTACCCATGCGGTGGCCGCTCACGTTGATGACGTCGTCAACCCGTCCGGTGATCCAATAGTAGCCGTCCTCGTCGCGACGGCATCCGTCCCCCGTGAAATAGTACCCCTTGAACGGTGCGAGGTACGTCTTGAGAAACCGGGGGTGGTCGTCCTGGATCGTTCTTGCCATACCCGGCCAGGGGCGCCGGATCGCCAGGAGTCCCGAGACACCGTTCCCGTCCACCTCGCGGCCTTCTTCGTCAAGTACAACCGGCTCCACGCCGAAAAACGGCAACGTGGCGGAGCCCGGTTTCAGCGCGGTGGATGCCGGAAGCGGCGTGATCATTATCCCGCCCGTCTCGGTCTGCCACCAGGTGTCCACGATCGCGCACCGTTCCTCGCCGACCACGCGGTAGTACCACTCCCAGGTGTCGGGGTTGATCGGCTCGCCTACAGTGCCGAGGACGCGCAGGCTGGACCGGTCGTACTTTGTCACCCAGTCGTTGCCCTCCCGGGCGACCGCCCGCAACGCCGTGGGGGCGGTATAGAACTGCGTGATCCTCAGCCGCTCCACCATATCCCAGTACCGTCCCGGATCAGGGAAGATCGGTGTAGACTCGAACATCACCGTGGTCGCGCCGTTGGCGAGTGGGCCGTAGACGACGTAACTGTGGCCGGTGATCCATCCCACGTCGGCGACGCAGGCGTAGATATCGTCCTCGTGGTAATCGAACACGTACTGGTGCGTGAGCGACGTGTATAACAGGTAGCCCGCGGTGGTGTGGGCGATTCCCTTGGGACGTCCGGTACTGCCGGAGGTATAAAGCAGGAACAGGGTATCCTCGGAGTCCATGGGCTCCACCGGGCAGTACGGCTTCTGGTTCTCCATCGCCTCGTCCAGGTCCACGTCCCGGGGAGGGAAGAACGGCACCGTGGCACCGGTCCGGCGGGTGATGAACACGTTCCGGACGGAAGGGCACGCCATAGCCGCTTCGTCCACGGTGCGTTTCAGAGGTATCGTCTTGCCGCCGCGCAGTCCCTGGTCGGCGGTAATAACCGCCACCGCCTCGGCGTCCTGGATACGGTCCCGAAGGGCCTCGGCGCTGAACCCGGCAAATACCACGGTGTGAATCGCGCCGATCCGGGCGCAGGCGAGCATCGCCACTGCCGCTTCCGGGATCATGGGCAGGTAGATAGCCACGCGATCACCTTTCCGAACTCCGTACCGGAGGAGTACGTTGGCCATGCGGGAGACCATCCTCTGAAGCTCCCGGTAGGTGATCCGCCGTACCAGCGAAGGATCATCCCCTTCCCAGAGAATCGCGGTCTTATCACCACGGGTTGCCACGTGGCGGTCCACGCAGTTGTACGCCGCGTTTAAACGTCCGCCCAGGAACCAGGAGATCGTCCCGGTATCAAAATCGTTGTCCATGACTGTGTGGAAGTCGGTGCTCCAGGAAAGCCGCTCGTTTGCCTGGCGGGACCAGAATGTCTCCGGGTCATCGATACTCTGTCGATAAAGCTTCTGGTACTCCTTCAGGGACGAGACATGGGGTTCTCGTTTTTGCGAATAAACCGGCTCATACGTCTTGGACTCGGACATGGGACCCTCCCGTTACTGTGATCACCGGCGTGATCCTGCCCGGAGAGACGTATCGACCGGGCGACGCCGGTTTACAGAAGTATGGAATGGTTAAGTAATTCAGTCAACAATAATAACGGACAAATTGTAGAGGATCACGAATACGTTTGATCGTTAGGGAGATTCACGCCCGATATCGGCGCGGGTGCTGCCGATATCGGAGGGTGAAAGTTCAGGAAGATCAGCTCGGGTAGTTCAGTCCAGATAGGATGCGACGATACGATCGTACGTACCATCCGCCCGGATCGAATCCAACGCATCCTGAAGTTGTCGGATAACGGCATCCGGCGTGCCCGGGTTGAACCCGAAGTAGAGTTCCGCCTCGCTCAGCACCCAGTACGTTTCGTAGTCACCGACGTTAAAACCGGCGCTGTTGATCAACCACCGGGCCACGCTCTCTTCGTACGCCCACAGATCGATGCGGTCCGCCGCGAGTTTCTGTACGTTGGGATCAGGGGAGGGAACCGGATCGAGCACACGCCGCGGCACACCCTGCTCCAGCAGGATCGCTTCTCCCACGTCGTCCCGGACGGTGCCGATCGTGTAACGCTGCACGTCGCTGATCGAGTTGATTGAAATGTTTGCGCCCTGTTTCCCCGTGAGAACAACCTTTGTCGGTGATATCGGACCTACCCACTTGAAGAGATTCTCCCGGGCGGCCGTGCGGGTCATGGCAAAGACCGCGTGATTGGGACGGTCCTGAGCGCGTTCATACCCGAGGCTCCAGGGGACGAGCTCGATATCCGCCCGGGACAAACCGGACCCGGCGCGAGCGAGCATCTCTTCCATAAGGTCGATGCTGATACCCTGCAGACGGCCACCTTCCTCGAAATTGAACGGCGGGTACTGTTCGGTGTAGAGCGTAAGATCGTCTACGGACTGGGAAAAAACGGTTACAGGAAAAAGCACCAGGCAGATAACCAACACCAATGTCAGTCTTTTCATGGAAATACCTCCTTCAGGATTCCAGCAAAGTTTATTTTCAGACATTTTGTGATGGTACATTTGCGACAGTCTACCCCGTCCCGGTCTATCCCGCAAGGATTTCACGTGATGTTTGTAAAAGATTTCCTAAAATATTAATAATTATTGAAAATAATATCAATAAAAATAAATATTTTCGAGCTAAGTTGACAGCAGAGCGATTGCCGGTCATACTGTTTTTCCAATCTATACAAAAAAGTACTATGATACCGGAGACTCGGAGAACACAGGTCGAGGAAGGCGGACAGAGCTTATGGGTATGCGAGGCAGTTTGCTGGGAAAGATCGTGATCGTTCAGATCCTGGTGGTTTTTCTTGTGATGGGTGTCATGGGTTTCCGTGACTACGATGTCACCCGCACCCGGATGCAGGAGGATCTGCGGTCTCAGGCGGAGGTGCTTACGGTCCGGGTCGCCCACGGACTGGGAATGCACATGTGGAATTTCGACCACAATTCCGCTGAGATTCAACTGGCGGCAGAACTGCGGAATGAGACGGTGATCGGTTTCGTCGTGGAGGAGGAAAGTTCGTTATGGCTGGCCGTCGCCGAGAACGAAGCCGGGGAATCTGAGCGTCTGGAAGCGGAGGACGCGATCACCGCGCTGCAGGAAGCGGCGGTGTTCGTCGAGGAACATCCCGTATTCCACGGAGAGCGTGAGACCGGAACGATACAGGTCTACTTCACGGACGCGGTGATGCGTAGTCGTCTTGCGGACACCCGGCAGCGGACGCTCCTGATGACGCTTGCCATGGGAGTTATCCTGGCGGTTTCGCTCAGTCTGGTTCTGCACACGATGGTGGTCAGACCGGTTCGGCGGATCGTTACAAGACTGCAGGATATAGCCCAGGGTGACGCGGACCTCACGCAGAAACTGGAAGCCGCGACCCGTGATGAGATCGGTGATTTCTCCCGGCTTTTCAATACGTTCGTCGACACGATTCGTTCTCTGGCGGTTACGATAAAAGAGTCCGTGAGGAAGAGCGTCCAGACCGGCCTGGAAGTAGCGGAAAAAACGGACGACGCGTTTAAGGCGACGGAAAACATTTCCGGCGGCTTATCCAGGATCAAGGACGGTTTTCAGGGTCTCGCGTCGGATATCGAGGATTCCACCACCGCTATCGAGCAGATTCTCGGCAACATCGACGAACTGCAGAACACCGCGCAGAACCAGGCGTCGGCGGTGACTCAATCCTCTGCATCGATAGAGGAGATGGTCAGCTCGATCCGAAGTATCTCCGACACGGCCAACAAGAAGACGGAGCTTGCCACGGACGTCCAGGGTCGGACCGAGGAGGGTAGCAACCGGATTGGTCAGACCAATGCGATGGTACAGGAGATCGGTGCGGATGTGGAAAAAATGTCGGAGATCGTCAACGTAATAAACAGCATAACCAACCAGACCAACCTCCTGGCGATGAACGCGGCGATCGAAGCCGCCCACGCCGGGGAGAGCGGCAAGGGATTCGCCGTGGTGGCCGAAGAGATCCGGAATCTCGCGGAGTCTACAAAAGAAAACTCACGAACGATCAAGGAAACGCTCAAGGACGTGGTGGAGCGGATCAAGTTGCTCGAGGATTCCTCCAACCACACCGCCGGCGCGTTTGAAGAGATCAAGACCGGTGTCCAGGATGTGCACGCCTCCTTCCAGGAGATCTCCCAGGCGATGAACGAGATGCAGAGCGGAGCCCAGAATATCAACGAAGCGATGCAATCCCTGACGAGTATCAGCCTCGAAGTGAAGGAAGGGACCGGCGAGATGCAGACCGGCGCGCGGACGATCAATAACTCGATGCAGAACGTCCGCTCCGTAACGAGTGATGTAGGTGAGCATATTGCACAGATCGAGGAAGAGGGTAACGCGATCGCCCGTGCCATGGACGCGATCAAGCACCTGATCGATCGCAACCAGGAACTCAATGATGAACTTGACCGGGAGACGGAGCGCTTCAAGACCGAGTAGGACCGAGCACCGACGCCGGAATTCGATATAAATACTCGGCCGTTGACCGACCACCGAATCACCTCTATGATGAACGTGACGGACTTTCACTGTCTAATTCAACGTTTGAAGTAAGACTAATCCAGAGCATACGGCGGGATACCGTGAGGAGTATATATGAACCATCCAAGGATCATTCAGGGCGGCATGGGAGCGGGAGTCTCCGATTGGAGGCTGGCACGAGCGGTCGCGCTGGAGGGAGAGATGGGCGTAGTCTCCGGTACAGCGCTCGATTCAATTCTGGCCAGGCGGTTGCAGCAGGGTGACCCCGGTGGACACATGCAGCGTGGCCTCGACGCGTTTCCGGATCAGGCGGTGGTGGAACGGATCCGGGAACGGTATTTTCGTCCCGAAGGTACGCCGGAGTTTCACCGTTTCTCAGGTACTCCCATGCCCGTGGTTGATCCGCCGCGGGAACTTCAGGAACTGCTGGTGGTGGCGAACTTTCTGGAGATCTATCTGGCAAAGGAAGGGCACCACGGCGTCGTGGGCGTCAATTACCTGGAGAAGATCCAGATCCCCAACCCGGCGTCTATCTACGGAGCGATGCTGGCCGGGGTGGATTATGTGCTCATGGGAGCAGGTATTCCTCTGGAGATTCCCGGTCTCCTGGATAGCTACGCCCGGGGAGAGGGCGGTGAGATCAACCTCGCTGTGGAAGGCGCACCGAGAAGTGAGGCGTTTCCCCTTCGATTCGACCCGGCCACGGTACTCTCCTCGCCTCCCGGAGAGCTGAAGCGTCCCGGATTCCTGGCTATAGTGGCGTCCAATGTACTGGCCAAGACGATGATCGCCAAAGCGTCGGGACGCGTGGACGGGATCGTCGTGGAAGACCACACCGCGGGAGGGCACAACGCGCCGCCCCGGGGAACGTTGCAGCTTACGCCGGAGGGCGAGCCGGTCTTCGGACCCAAGGATCAGGTCGACATCGCACGTATGGCCGATCTTGGTGTTCCGTTCTGGCTCGGCGGTTCCCGAAGCGAACCGGGGTCGCTGGAGGAATCCCGTACGGCCGGTGCTTGGGGAGTTCAGGTGGGGACGCTTTTTGCGTTCTGCCGGGAGTCCGGGTTTCTGCCGGAGCTGAAGAAGCGGTTTCTTCAGGCCGTGGAAGCCGGGAAAATGCGTATCTTCACGCATCCCGAGGCGTCACCTACGGGGTATCCGATCAAGATGGGCGTGCTTCCCGGGACGCTGGCCCGGGACGAGGAGTTCCAGGAGCGCAAGCGGGTCTGCAATATCGGCCTGCTCCGTCACCTCTACAAAAAGGACGACGGCACGATCGGTTATCGCTGTCCCGCGGAGCCGGTGGAAGCGTTCGTTCGCAAGGGCGGGTCCGCGGAAGAAGCAAAGAATGCCCGCTGCCTGTGCAACGGTCTCTTGTCGGCGATCGGTCTCGCCATGGAATACGCCGGGGGATACCTGGAGAAACCGCTCCTGGTACCGGGGGAGTACCTGGAGTCGCTGCGGACGCTGATCCACAGGACCGGGCTGGACTACTCCGCTGCCGACGTGGTGCGCTTCCTTGCGTCTCCCGCGGGTGAGCAAGCCTGACCTGTCGCCG
>SLRR01000257.1 GCA_007130865.1 Spirochaeta sp.
GGACCTCGTGGACGGTCTCTTCGTGACGATCGACCCGGAACGGGATTCCCCGGAAATCCTCGGCTCCTACGTAAGCGCCTTCAGCGACCGCATCACGGGACTTACCGGAACGGACGAGCAGATCGCCCTCGTGGCCAACGCCTACGGCGTGACCTACGAGCCGGTGTCCCAGAGCGACGGCAGTTACTCCATGGACCATACTACGTCGATCTTCCTGATGGGACCGGATAACGAGTACATCGCCCAGTTCAGCTACACCTCCGGCCCGGAGCGGATCGCCGCGGCGATCGAACGCCACATCGCGTCGCGCCGTTTGACGGAAGCGATCGCCTCACGATAAGGAGACCGGACGAATGAACAAGAGAGTGAAAACTACGTTGGTCCTGCTCCTTTTCGCGGTGACCGTACCTCTGCCGGTAACCGGTGGCGGTCGGTCGGAATCGCCCCAGGCCCCAGAGGCGATCGAGATCCGGGAGCCCTGGGCACGGGCCGTCATGAACGCCGGCGGCAACACCGGCGCGTACATGCGGATCGGAAACGCGACCGACGTGACCGACCGGCTGGTGGCAGCCCGTGCAGGAGGCGTGCGCACGGTGGAACTCCACACTCACGAGATGGACGGCGAAGTCGCCCGGATGCGCCGGGTGCCGGAGATCGAACTCCCTGCCGGTGAGGTGGTGGAACTCGCGCCGATGGGTCTGCACGTGATGCTCATGGGCGTGGAAGAACCCTTGCACGAGGGTGATAACCTGGACCTGGTACTCGTATTTGAGAACGCCGGCGAGATCGAGCTTACCGTACCGGTCCGGCCGATCACGGGACAGCCCGCGCAACGCAGCGGTCACGACTGAGTCACCACGGAATCCGCCGGGAGGACCCGGTGCGGTTCACACGGGAACGGTTCACCCGCTATACTCCGGAACTGCGTTTTCGGCGGCTGCCGGCTCAGCACACACATTGGAGGTCTCATGAGTTTCCAGCAGTCCCTGGTCCTGGGCATAATGCAGGGCATCAGCGAGTTTATTCCGATCAGCAGTTCCGGCCACCTGGTGGTGCTCCGGGCGGTAATGGGAATCGGTGAGATCCCCCTGCTCTACGACGTGATCCTGCATATCGCCACGCTCATCGTGGTGATCGTCTTCTTCCGGGAACGGATCGGCCGGATGCTGGGTGCCCTCCTGCGATGGACTCGCCGGACTCATCGCGCGGAAGACGCGGTGGACCTGAAACTCTCCGGGCTGGTGATTCTCGGGACGATCGCCACCGTGGTGATCGCCCTGGGAATCAGGCCGCTGAATCTGCACAACCACCCCCGGGTCGTATCAGCGGCGTTCCTCGTCACGGCGGCCCTGCTGATCGCCTCGCACTTTGCCCGGGGGCAGGTCGGGTACGATGGTATCGGGAGGCGGCACGCCCTGATAACGGGGATCGTCCAGGGGTTTGCGGTAATCCCGGGAATCTCCCGTTCCGGCAGTACTATCACCGCGGCGCTCTACAGCGGTGTTTCCCGGGAGAAAGCGGGAGAGTTCTCGTTTCTCCTCTCGATCCCCGCGATCATCGGTGCAACTGTGCTCGAGATGCGCCACCTGGGCGACCTGGGCAGCGTGGTCGGTCCGCCGGCGATGATCGCCGGGTTCTTCGCATCCCTGGTGTTCGGGTTTCTCTCGCTCTCGCTGCTGGTACGCCTCATCCGGGGAGGGAAACTCTGGATCTTCAGTATATACCTGGTTCCGCTGGGTATCTGGGGACTGTTCGCGCTGTAGGAGCGACGGGCCAATCTGCTCGAATGCGGTTCACCAGAAGCGGCCGCGGCTCCTGTCGCCGCGCCGGCTCTCGCCGCCCCGGAGGAAGTCCCGCACGGAAAAGCCCACGACCCCCAGCGGCAGGATCACAAGCACAAGGAACGCGATCCGGACTTCCCACCGGTGCCAGGGAAACTGACGGACCAGGACCGCTTCCGCGGGATCCTGCGGGTTGTAGTACACCTCGACCCGCGCTCCGTCATACAAACCGGTCTCCCGGAGGAAAAGTTCCGCCCGGTCCCGGTTCCAGTATATCCACCGGAACCGGGAAAGCTCCCGCGCTTCGTAACGGGTGTCCCCCACCTCGTAGGTGTACGCCACGGCCGGGACGAACCGTTCACCCGGGCCGCCGGAGCCGCTGCCGTCGGCGGTTACCACCGCAACGTCCTCCACGCGCCCCGCCACCGTGGGCCAGCCCCGTGGCTCCTGGTGCTGCAGGTAGAGTATCAGTGCCGCCAGCAGGAAGAAGCCCGCCGTGACGGAGCGCAGAACGAGCCGGAGAAAGGAGGGGCTCAAACCACCCCCTGGTCCAGCATCGCGTCCGCCACCTTGAGGAAACCCGCGATATTGGCGCCCACCTCAAAATTACCCGCTTCGTGGTAACGCCGAGCCGCTTCCGCGGTGGCCAGGTAGATATTGCGCATGATCTCCCGGAGACGCTGGTCCACCTGTTCAAACGTCCAGTTGAGACGCATCGCGTTCTGGCTCATCTCCAGTCCACTGGTAGCCACGCCGCCGGCGTTGGCGGCCTTGCCGGGGCCAAAGAGGATCCGTTTCTCCACCAGGTGCCGGATACCCTCGGTGGTGGTGGGCATGTTGGCCCCTTCCGCCACCACGAGGCACCCGTTGGCGGTGAGCCGTTGCGCATCTTCCAGGTCGATCTCGTTCTGCGTGGCACAGGGAAACGCCGCCTCGCAGGGAACGTTCCAGGGGCGTTGATCCGGGTAGAATTCCACCCCGAACTCCCGGGCGTACTCCTGGATCCGGCCGCGTTTCACGTTTTTCAGCTCCATGAGCCACTCCAGGCGTTCCCGGGTGATCCCCTCGGGGTCGTGTATATAACCGGAAGAGTCGGACATCGTTACTGGTTTGGCCCCCATATCGATCAGTTTCTGGACCGCGTACTGCGCCACGTTACCGCTGCCCGATACGGTACACGTCTTGCCTTCGATCGAATCGTTGACGCCGTTGAGCATCTCTTCAGCAAAGTAGACGACTCCGTACCCCGTCGCTTCCGGCCGAACCAGGGATCCACCCCAGTCGAGACCTTTCCCCGTGAGTGTACCGGTAAACTCGTTGCGCAGGCGCTTGTACTGGCCAAAGAGGTACCCGATCTCCCGGCTCCCCACGCCGATATCTCCGGCGGGGACATCCGTGGAGGGGCCGATGTACGCCGCCAGGTTCGTCATGAAGGACTGGCAGAAGTTCATCACCTCGGAATCGGATTTACCCTTGGGGTCAAAGTCGCTCCCCCCTTTGGCGGCACCGATCTGCAACCGGGTGAGGGAGTTCTTGAAGATCTGTTCGAAGCTCAGAAACTTCATGATGCTCAGGTTGACCGTCGGATGGAACCGGAGTCCTCCCTTGAATGGTCCCAGGGTGCTGGAAAACTGCACGCGGTAACCCCGGTTGACCCGGATCTTGCCTTCGTCGTCGACCCAGGGGACGCGGAAGACGATCGTCCGTTCCGGTTCCACCAGTCGTTCCAGGATCGCCGCCTCCTCGTATTCCGGGTGGTGCTCAAAAACCGGCTCCAGGGAGCGCAGCACGATCTCCGCAGCCTGCAGAAACTCCGGTTGCCGGGGATTGCGGCGGTGAACACCTTCAAGAACGGTATCTACGTAGGACATCTGTGGTACTCCTTCCTTCCGGGTTACGCCCGGGCTTCCCTGAATCGGCTCATGAAGGAGACAAGCGCCGCTACACCTTCCTCGGGCATCGCGTTGTAGATCGACGCGCGTATTCCTCCCACGCTGCGGTGTCCCTTCAGACCGATCATACCGGCGGCGGTCGCTTCTGTAATAAACGCTTTTTCCAGGTCTTCCGAGGGTAGTCGGAACACAACGTTCATCTCCGACCGGTACCGCGGATCCACGGGACAGCGGTAGAACCCCTGGGAACCTTCAATCGCGTCGTAGAGGAGCGCCGCCTTACGGGTGTTCCGCTCCGCGATCGCCGTGAGACCGCCTTCCCGCTGGATCCATTCCAGCACCAGCTTCACCACGTAGATCGGAAATACCGGGGGAGTGTTATACAGGGAGTCGCTTCTGGCGTGTGTGCGATACGTGAGATACGCCGGTAGCGAATCTGGGGCACGTTCCAGGAGATCCTCCCGGATGATCACGATCGTAACGCCCGCGGGACCCAGGTTCTTCTGCGCACCCGCATAGATCAGACCGAACCGGTCCACCGGGACGGGCCGACTCATGATATCGCTGGACATATCGGCCACCAGCGGTGCGTCGGTCTCGGGAAACTTCTTCCACTGAACGCCTTCGATCGTCTCGTTGGTCGTAATATGAAGGTACCCGCTGTCCGGACTCGACTTCACCATCGCCGACGCCGGCAGCGTGGTAAAAGCAGATTCCGATCCGTCAAAAACAGTGTGTACCGTCCCGATCTTCCGCGCATCGGCGATCGCCTTTTTTGCCCAGCTGCCGCTGTTCGTGTAATCAGCGCTCCCGCCGGACGCCATGAGGTTCATCGGCACCATACCGAACTGCAACGTAGCGCCGCCGCCAAGAAAAAGGACCGCGTATCCCGACGGAATTCCCAGCGTCTCCCTGATCAGCTCGGTCGCACGGGAATGTACCGCGTCGTAATCCTTGCTGCGATGACTGGTCTCGATCAGCGACAAACCGGTGTTCTCGTAATCCACCAGGTTCTTCTGTGCTTCCTGCAACGCTTCTAGCGGCAGCGTCGCGGGACCGGCGTTAAAATTGTATACCCGTGCCATAGTCCTCTCCCTCTGCGGAATTTGTTTTCAGTGTATCGGGTATAGCTCCGTTGTGTCAGTAAGAATCTTGCCATTCCCGGTACGCGTCGTCATACTGAACGGATGACGAATGTCGGAAGCAATCGGGTATACGCTACCCTGTTGCTCGTGGCTCTCACGGGCGTCGTGGTACAGATGTACCGGACTTTTCTCGGAATACCGCAGTTTCAGCGGTTCGCCCTACGGGTGGTGACCCTGTTCCTGGAGGCAGTTCCTTTTTTGCTCGTCGGTGCGATAGTCGTCACGATCGCTCGTGAGCTCCTGCCGTCGGAGCGGATCGTCCGGTTCTGCCGACGGCGAAGACGGTGGGGGCTGCCATTGGTGGCGCTCTCCGGCCTGATCCTGCCCCCGGACGAGATCCGGCTACACCGTCTCGCGATACGACTGCACCACGACGGACTACCGCTGCCGCACCTGGTGGCGGCGTTTCTGGCGATTCCTCTTCTGAACCCCGTGGCGATCGTAGCCTCGATAGTGGCGTTCCCCGCGTACCCGGATCTGGTGCTGATGCGCTTTCTCGCGGGTCCGGTTGTGGCTGTTGCGGCGGGCGCGCTGGTCGCAGCGTGGATGAAGCCCGGCGAAACAGCACCTGCGCGGTCTGAATCGTCGGCACGAACCACGACGCCGCCCTCACCGAATCCGACGCGGACAGGTCCCGACCGGATCGTATCCGGCACGCTCGCACAGTTTCTCCACCTGGCACGGTACTTCCTCCTGGCGGCGGTGGCGGTGGGGCTCGTTCAGAGCGTAGAGTTGCCGGCGTCGCTCACCGGACTGCGATCGGCGGTCATCCCGGCTTCGATCGTTGCGGTGGGTCTGGCGTACCTGCTCGCGACACCTCCCGCGGGTGACGCGTTCATAGCCCGGGGTTTGCTCTCGATCGTACCGGTACCGGCACTCGCTGGATTCCTGATCGTGGGACCCATGCTCAATCTCCGTGCAGTCACGCTCTTTAACCGCTTCCTGCGGGCGGGTCACCTGATCCTGGTGCACCTGGCCGTGTTCACCCTGGGAGTGGCGACCTCGCTGATTACCGCTCTGCTTCGGGGGTAAGGAGACGATGTCGGAACGATCCATCGGGATTCTGGAAGCAACACTCCTGCTTCTCCTCTTTCTTCTCTCCTGGGGACTTCTCGTCCTGCTGGGTATCAGCGGGGCGATGCGTGAGTTCATACATCCCTTGGTCTATTCCCGCGCTCTCGGCACTACTATCGTCCTGACCATTCTAGCGGCGTGGCGTCTTGCCTCCGCCGCACGGAACGTGGCCGCCTCCGAAGCAAACGGTGTCACACCGTTGCTGAAAATCATTCCCCTGGTGCTTCTGATCGTTCTTGTTCCACCGGCACTGCGGAGTCCTGGAGCTGATCCCGCACAGTTGGAGCTCAAGCTCAACCGGGGGGGGCAGGTGCAAACTGCAGTGACGACGACACCCGATAACCGGACGTCACCGGGTTCGGGGGATCTCGCTGCAGCGGTGGAAGCGATCAACCGGGAAACTCTCGGTCCGGATGTCCGGAGCGAAGTCACCGACGACCTTGTGCAGGAGACCGGACCGATCGTTCTCGGTGAGGGCAATTACTCCCGGATCGTGGATCTCCTCTGGGACGATCCCGTCCGGTTTACCGGGCGTACGGTGGAGATGGTATCCTTTGCTTTCCGCCGCAGCGAGTGGCCGTCACGTTTCTTTACTGCGGCACGTCTCTCGATCTGGTGTTGCGTAGCGGACGCGGCGGTGATCGGCCTCCTGGTGGAGACGGACCAACAGAATATTCCTGTCGAGGGAGAGTGGATAAGGATCCGGGGCGAGCTATCGATGATCGACACCTTTGATACCGGCACGGTCACGATGACGGACGTTCCTGTACTGCGCGAAGTCACGTGGGAGCCGGTGCCGGCGCCGTCCTTTGAGTATGTCTTCCCGGCAAACTGGTAAAAAAACGACCCCGTGCGGGAAGGCAGGCCGGGCTGGGTGGCAACCCGAAACGACCGCACGGGGCCGAGAAACGTCTATCCGAATCGTAATGAATCTCATTAACGATAATATTTAACGCAGCTTCGCCTGTCTATAGGGAGAACGCCTGGACATAGCCTAGGTCCGAGACTCACCGGCGGAACACACCCTGTTCCGTCCGCCCTCCTTCGCGCGGTAGAGTTCGTTGTCCGCCGCCACCAGGAGCCGGTCCGTGGAATCAAATGAACCGTTCCCGGTTACCGCGGCAACGCCGAAGCTCGCCGTAACCGGGCGGTCCACCTGGAACGACTCCGACTCGATCGCACGCCGCAGGGACTCCGCCAGGGCGGTCGCTCCCTCAACGTCCGTGTGTGGGCAGATCACCAGAAACTCCTCGCCGCCCCACCGCCCGACAACGTCCGAGGCACGGCTGTTCTCTTTCAGGAGCTCGCCGATCCGTCGCAAAACGGTATCGCCCGCCATGTGGCCATAGGTGTCGTTAAGCGGTTTGAAGTGGTCGATATCCAGGATGATCACGGCAAAGTTCTCACGGTATCGTTTATACCGTTCCCACTCCTCGGCCAGTACTTCGTCCAGCTTCTGGCGGTTGTTGAGTCCCGTAAGACGGTCGGTAACGGAAACCTGTTCCAGCGCTTTCCGGGCCGTAATATCCTGCCGGACCGCCATGTACCCGTAGGGTCTGCCGGATATATCCAGCATGGGAGATACGTCCGTCTCCACCCAGAAATGCTCCCCGTTCTTGCCGCGGTTCTTGATATCCCCATGCCAGGTTTTGCCCGCCCGGATCGTTTCCCATAGCTCGGCAAACGTCTCCCGGGGCATATCGGGATGACGCACAATCTTGTGCTGCGCTCCGATCAGTTCTTCCCGGGTGTACCCGCTGATTCGGACAAAGGCGTCGCTCACCTGAGTGATCACTCCGTTGAGATCGGTCTGCGAGATTATCACGTACCGATCGATGATCGCCACGTACCGCTCCAGCTGATTCCGCAGGTTCTTTGCCGCGGTAATGTCCTTGTGAACGCCACGATAACCCTGAAACGTTCCACGGGAATCGACCAGCGGAATCGCGTTCGTCAACAGGCAGACGCGCTCGCCGCCCCTGGTTACACACCACGTCTCGTAGTCCGTGATCGCCTCCCGCTTCTCCGTGTACCGCCGGATATCTTCCGACACGGTCTCGCGGTACGCCGGGTCCACGTACGCGATAAAGGAGGTGTTCAGGAGTTCCTCCGGATCGTACCCGAGAACCCGTGAAACCATACCCGAGGCGTAGCGATATCGCCCCCGGGCGTCTACTTCCCATATCCAGTCGGATGTACTCAAAGCGACGTCCCGGAATCGCTGCTCGCTCTGCGTCAGAGCGTTGTCGCTCCGGACCTTTGCGTAAATACCGAGGAGAATGAGTATCGTCACAAGACCGAGGCCTGCTTGCTGGAGCGGCCGGAGCGGGTGGTGCGTGGTCCACCCGGAAACAGGTGTCGTCGCCATCGCCCACGATCCGTTGGGCAGCATTATCTCCTGGTGTACGGCGCCGCGATCCAGGAAGAGCGCCGGATCACCGTAAAACACGGGTCCGTCCGCACCGGTTCCGTCCACGCCGCGGAGTGCCATCTGCAGACCGTACTCCTCCAACAGGGGATCGGTTACCGCAAGCAGGCGGTCCATGCGGATAAGGGTGGTCACTACGCCCCAGACGTACCGCTCCGGTCCCTCGCCTATCAGTACCGGCACCCGTCCGAGAAGACCCGGTCCGCCCTGGAGTGTTTCCGTGGGACCCGCCACGATGAGCGTCTCCTGTTCGATCGCTTCCCGAACCTGCGGGTACTGCGTGGGGACGTCACGGTAGTCCACGTCCAGGATCGATCCGTTGCCCTCGGGAGGATACACGTATCGGATGACGAGGTCCGGCGCCGCCACCAGGTTGTGGAGCGCCGTGGAGTCCTCATACACTTCCGACGCGTAGCGGTCAAACTGTTCCGCGGATAGATCGGGGTGCACAGTTATGTACGACGCGACCGAGTTCAAGATCAGCAGATCCGACGCCAGAACCGATTCCAGCGTGGACCGTACCGTCCCGGACTGGACCTGTATCGTGGAATACTCATCCGCGCGGTAGCGGTCAAGCAGCACCTGGTGCAACAAATACTCAAAACCGACGAACACCACAAGAGTAAGCACGCTATAGAGGATGAACCGTCGGGTCGAACGTTTATCCATCATATACAGATTCTACCGATCCGATCCGTTACGGCGTTGCGTACTCCCGAGCCACGCGGAATTTTTGACATCTCGATTATTATAAGTTTATTGACAGAAAATGTATACTCGAGCAGGAGGTCACGCTCGTACATGCGTGGAAGCACGGTGTAGGTCGTGTGGATCAGGGCGTTCATCCGTAAGCCCCCCCGGGGGCCATTCCAAACCGGAGAAATGAAAAACGCACGGGGCCCGAGAGCTACCGGGCCGTGTCACCGGGCCGAGGTGAACCGCGTACCGTTACACAAGATAGGCCGCCGCCCAGAGAAGCAGCGTTCCCACCACGAGAACCCCCATGGACGGTCTCCGCCAGTCCATAACGCGTCGTCCGTTGAAGCAGGTGAACGGAAAGAACGGCAGAAGAACCTCGAATATCAGGAGAATCCGCGCGTATACCAGTCCGAGCCGCAGGCTTCCAGAGATCAGATCTCGCGCTGCCGGCCCCACCGGTAGCAAACGCAGGTTGATCGTTACCGCCTGCGTTGGTCCGGCGCCGGTAACAAGGTGCAGAATCCACCCGGTCACAAGCACAGCCAACGCCCCGGCGTACGCAACCGGTCCGAACCGACCGAGCTCCCGTGAATAACTCCAGGCGCGCGTCCGGGGATAAAGCGACCCTGGCGCGGGTAGAATCCCCAGGCCGGTGGCGCCCAGAACGAACGAGAGGAGAAGACCCGTCTCCCAGGGACGATAAGACAGCCTCCAGTCAAACGCGCGCGCCGTGAGAGCCATCGCCGCGAGGCGCATCCCGATCACCAGCGCCACCGCGACCGTTGCCTGCCACGCGAGCGTGAGCACGTCGTCGGTCCATCCCCAACGGGACGCCAGGAAAACGAGCGCGATCGCCTGCATGACCACCGTGATAAGAGACGCCGGGACCCCACCGTCGGCCGGTTCTACGCCGTCGGCATCGGCCGGCGCCCCCGGCACGGCCGGCGCCGTGCCGAACGCACCCCGTGCCCACAGAAAATGTCCCACGTCGATCAGGTGAAACGTATCCAACCACACCCGCGGCAGAGACCACCGGTACTCTCGTACCTGGCGGGAAAACGGAAGCGGTTCAAACCCGCGCCTCGCAAAGATGTTGCTCGAGCCGGTGTTGTGTCCCTCGATGCACGCGAACACCTTGGTACACTCCTGGTGGTCAAACCATTTCAGCGCCGCGTCGACCAGTTCACCGGCGGCGCCACAACCCCGTGCTTCCGGCGCGGTGAACACCCACTTGACGACTCCACCGCGGCGGGAAGCGCGCCGCCGGCGGAATGCCCCCATACCGCCACCGATCGGGAACACGGAGAGCGTAATACCGGCGACTATTGCTCCATCCAACGCGTACACGTACGCTTTGGATCCGAAGTCAAAGAAGAGAGACGTAAACCAGTTGAAGCTGCGCCGCATGAGCCGGTGAACCTCGCGCTTCTCCTCGGGACGCATCTCCCGGACCAGGCCCGGCGATGCGTCCGTCCCGATCACGTCCTGTAGTACCTGTTTTGCCATTGATACGTCTGTGTCGGTTCCGTATCAATCCCGGGAGCGCTGCCACGCCGCATCCACGTCGTAGGGGTAGCTCACGGATAGAGCACTCGCGGCGTTCAGCTTCTTCACCTGCGCGTCCGTGAGCTCCCACCCGGTGGAACCGAGGTTTGCCCGGAACTGCTCCATCGTGCGCGCCCCGATGATCGGAGCGGTCACAACGTCGTTCCGCAGGAGCCAGTTGATCGCTACCTGGGCCGGTGTCTTTCCGGCCTCCTCGGACACTTCAAAAAGCGCGTCCAGGACTCCCCAGGTATACTCGTTGTTATAATTGCTCCAGCGTTCGCCCCAGCCATGATCCTCCGCGATCGCGATGCGCGAGTCCGTCGGGGGCGTCTTCATGCCGCGCTTGAACTTACCGCTGAGCCACCCGCCCCGAAGGGGACTCCAGGGGATCACCCCCACCTCTTCCCGGCGGCATACGTCCAGGAGTTCCCACTCCGTGGCGCGGCAGAGCAGATTGTACTGCGGCTGCAGGCAGACGAACGGTTCCCAGTCCTTTTCGCGGGCGATGTCGAGGGCGTACTGCAGCTGCCACCCTTTCACGTTGCTCGCTCCTATGTGCCGGACCAATCCGCGTCGTACCAGGTCGTTCAGCGACCGCAGGATCTCCGTGATCGAGGTGAGCGGATCCCACCCGTGAATCTGGTAGAGGTCGATATAGTCCACCTGCAGGCGTTTCAGACTCGCGTGAACCCCGTCCATAATGTGTTTGCGGGAGAGCCCCGTATCATTGGGCCCCTCCCCCATAGGATACCGCACCTTGGTGGCGACCACAAAGTCTTCGCGACGTTGCCGAGCGAGCCACCGTCCGAGAATCTCCTCGGAGATCCCCCGGGAGTAGACATCGGCGGTGTCGATAAAGTTTCCCCCCGCCTCCGCGAAAGCATCGAGAATCGCGAAGCTGTCGGCCTCGCTCGTCTCCCGGCCGAACGTCATCGTGCCGAGACAGAGCTCGCTGACCTTGATTCCTGATCTTCCCAACAGTCGGTATTGCATAGAAACTCCTCTCTTGACAGTAGGCCTTTCGTCATAGCAGGCCCTTCCGACAATCATCCACCCCGGTGCGAGACCCGGACAAACGCTCACTGCAGCGGCTACGCGCCGCAACGGCGTGTTGGTCACGCGTTGGTACAGAGTAGCGTCGTCGCGACAAAACGACAAGGATCACCCGGTGCGATCAGGCATTGTCACCACAACGTAGGAAAGAAGCAAAATCAAGACGTTTTCGGGAAGTATCTCGATCTGTGTCGACGGGAGCAGATCATCGTCACCAAAAACGGCAGGAAGCGAGCGCTGCTCATGCACCGGCTGCACGACGTCCCGGAGGATGAAGTGGAGGAACCTGATCCTGCGTACGCTTCCGGGCGTGCCGACGAGGATGATCTGAACGTGGTACAGCCGGATCTGGTGGTGATCTGCGACTACCGCAAGGACCTGAACGAGGAAGACCAGTACTGGGGCGTACCGGACCTTGCCGTCGAGATTCTCTCGCCCTCCTCGCGCAGCAAGGACAGCATCAAGAAAGTGGATCTCTACATGGAGAGTGGGATCAAGGAGTGCTGGATCGTGGATCCGCAGAACCGGACGGTCACGATCCACTCCTTCCAGGCGTTTGAGCTCGTGGAGAGCCGCATCGCCACGGCGGGAAGCCCGACGGAATCGGTTTGCTTTCCAGGGCTGATGGTGGAGGTTGAACGCGTAATCGGGAGGGAGGAGGAGGCACGGGGGAGCCGGTGAGTCCGCGACCGCCGGCGTTTTGACGGAGGCGACATCCGCCGGGAACATCCCGCAGTCGGTTATTACCGGGACGTTTACAGTTACACGTTCACTCTCCGGTCCGTCTCCGGTCCCGGGACGGCGGTCCGGGCTCTCCGGTACACATGTTCTCCGTTTCGATCATCTGCCTCCTGATGAGCTCGGTGTGTCGCACTGGTAACTGCGCCAGTCGCGTTCACGTGACTTAACCGACGCAACGATTTCGTCTGGTAATGGATGCGATGACCACTCGGCGTCGTTGAACCCGGATGACCATGGCCAGGTAGTAGTCTGCCGGTTGTCCCGCGCATACGTAACTCGCGCCAATGGTCATCGGTAAGCGGCTGGAAGTGGTCTGTTTCTCTGGTGGACGCTAAATCAAGAAACCGGAAATCTCCTGCATGTGCTTCGTCTGGACTGTTCCGTTCCATAAGATTGCGAAACTGCTCGTCCGCAGACATGCGCGTTCCGGTATATCCACCCGCCGGCGATACCAGATGATCCCCACCCGAGCAATCCGCGCCGGCAAAGCTCGCACCTTCCCAATCATATGGAACTCCCCGCCGGGCCGCGTCATAGCGGTAGCCGGTACGGTTCCCCGACGGGTCGGTTCGGCACACCATCCGCCCCGCTCCGTCGTATCCGGCGTGAGTCACCCGCAAGTACCACTCCTCTCTCGCTAAATCCGCTCAGCACACCCGTGCTTCAGGAACTCGGTCCTCGCAACCCATTTTTCAGGGTTGGTCGCCGGTCAGGCCCAGTTCCTGGAGTAGAATAGAAAGGCGTTCTTCCAGTACTTCCAGCGAAAAATGGCGCCGGGCGATCTCCAGGTTACAGTGGGCTCGGCGGTTCCGTTCGTCCCGGTCGTCCAGAAGCGTTTCCGTCTCTCGGACCACATCGTCGGTGACGTATCCGTCCATCGTGACCGTCTCGAATCCCAGTGGTTCCAGGTCTTCCCGGTAGACGGAGTACCGATTCACCACAATGGGCTTCCCGAAGTAGACGGCTTCCAGGAAGGCGTTGCCGAACCCCTCGTAGAGCGAGGGGTACGTGACCAGGTCCGCGTGAATGTACAGATCCCAGAGGCTGTAGCGTTTACCTGCGTAGTCCGCGGGTTCGGCAGGGTCCACGTTATTAACGTCGTTTGCAGCTTCCCGCTCCGACGTGATCCGATCCGGTCGCAGCAGTACGGTAACCCCCAGCGTACGGGCGTATTCCAGGATGCGCCGCGCGTATTCGTCGCCCTCGTCCAGTTCCTGGTGCGGGATCACCAGGACCGGGGCGCGGTGCTTGAGGCGGGCCGCCAGTTCCAGCGCGTGTTCGATTCCCTTGCGGGCGATCATCCGGGTCGGCTGGAGGATCAGGAGCTGTTCCGGTCCGATCCCGAGGGCGCTGCGCAGGTCCCGGTTGAACTCGTCGGGCGCGGGAAAGGCGGGGGTGCCGCCTTTTGTGGCGCTGCTCTTTGTCGCACCACGTACCGTGGCGCCGTCCGCGGCACCCGCCCCGAGCGCGGCAAAGTCAAAGACGTTTGGAATCACCGTGGAGGCGAGTCCGCACCGTTGCGCGATCTGTCGTTGTGCTTCCCGGTTGATCACCACGTGCTTCATCCCGGGCAATCGCGGCGGGAACGCTGCCGCCAGGATATCTTCCACCGCGCATACGCGGAACCGGTCGCGCTCCCAGGCAAAGTCGTGGTGATGGGCAATTACGGGCAGACCCGTCTCCGCGATCACCTCGGTAATCGCGACTCCCAGGGGGATGTTCATGGGGATCGCCAGGGCGTTCTGCGGTATGAGGAAGTCCGGCCTGAAGCGGTCCAGAAACCGGTTCAGCTCGTCCTTGAGCAGCTCCGTCAGGCGCCGGATCTCTCCGCTGAGCGCGCGATCGCGCCGGAACGTGCCGAAGCAGCGTTCCTGAACGGCCCGAATCTCAGGATCGTCAAAGAACGCCGGTGGCACGGTATGGCACCGTTCGGAGGGGCGATCCGAGAGTCCGGAGAAGTAAAAGGATTCGATATCGCGGCGGCGGAGCACCCGCGCCCACTTCTCCACTTCCAGCGAGACGCCGTCGGTGCCGGCAAACCGAGTTCCCAGGAAACCGGCGGTCCGCACGGTCGTCACGGCGAGATCTCCAGCCAGAGCGTCTCGTACGGTTTGAGGAGGATCGTGCCGTTCCGCTCCCGCGTTACCGTCCTTCCCGTGAGGACGTCTCCCATCTGCGGTTGTAGCGCCACCTCCGCGGGACGACACGCCACCTCCTTCGGTGCGGTGTTAGTGAGACAAAGCACCGTTCGGCCAGGGTTGAGACTCGATCCCTCCGGTACCCGCCGGACCAGTGCGAACACCTCGTTCGCCGCGGAGATCACTTGTTGGGACGCGGTAGGACTGAAACAGGGCTCCCGGCGGCGTGCGCCGATCATCCCCCGCATTCCGTTAAACACCCGGTACCTCCAGGATCTTCTGTCAGAGAGTTCCTCCGCGATCCGCTCCAGCTCCGGTTTTTCCCGGTTGATCGCACGGCTGTGTCCCTGTTCGTCCGGTCCCTCGTCCCAGTTCCTTGAACCGATCAGGCTGTGCACGTAGATTCCGGGTATTCCCGCGAGCGCCATCATGATCGCGTGACTACTAAGAAAGGCGCGAATCTGCAACTCCTCCGGAAGCGACGGGTCCGCCACGGCGCTGAACCAGCTCACGTTGAGCTCGTACGGTATCTCTCCCTCCGGCGTGGATTTGCAGGAGACCCGGCCACCGCGATCCTGCACCGTCCGGACCATCCGGTCGAACTCCTCCCGCGCCAGCCACCCCGCGGCGGGGGTGACGCCCACGCCGTCGTGGGAGGCGAGAAAATTGAGAAAGGTGGTGTGCTCGGATCGTTCCGGCAGTGTCGCGGCCCAGCGCCGCAGGTGCTCCGCCGTACCGTCGATGAACGCCTGCAGCGTCAGCGGCGGCAGGGCGAAGTTGTACACCATGTGCGCTTCGTCGGAACCGTTGCCGAAGTAGCTGATATTCTCCTCGTGGGGGACGTTGGTCTCGGTGAGGATCACCGTGCCGAGCCCCAGGTATTCCACAACGGCACGGAAGAGTTTCACCCCCATATGCGTCCTGCGCAGGTGGATACAGCTTGTACCGTCCTCCTTCCAGAGGTATGCCACCGCGTCGAGACGGATCATGGATGCTCCGTGTTCCACGTAACACAGGAGCGTATCGATCATCTCCAGCATCACCTCGGGATTCTCGTAATTGAGATCCGCCTGATCCGCGCTGAAGGTGGTCCATACGTACCGAACGGTGCCGTCCGCCATGGTGAACGGGGTAAGCAGCGGATGCGTCCGAGGACGGACCACCCGGGACGAATCGTAGTCCGCCGGCCGATAATGGTAGAACTCGCGGTACCGGTCTTCCTGCCGGAGGAACCCCTGGAACCACCGGTGAGAGACGCTGCTGTGGTTGAGCACCAGGTCAAAGGCCATACGGAAGCGCCGGGACATCCGTTCGATCGGTTCCCAATCCCCGAGGGCGGGATTCACGGCGCGGTAATCCGCTACGGCGAAGCCGTCGTCCGATGTGTACGGGAAGAACGGCAGGATGTGGATCCAGGAGACGATATCCTTCAGGTAGCGCTCGGCGAACTCTTCCAGTCCGTGCAACGCCGGTCCGTGGAGCGGTCGGAACTGGTCACCGTAGGTGATAAGCAGAACGTCCCGCTCCGTAAACCGCGCCGGTCCCCGGGCACGATGGAGTCTCCGCCGCCAGGCGTCGAGTAACGCCGTAAGGCGCTCCAGGAACTCCTCGTACCGCGTCGAATACAGTTCTATTGCCAAACGAACCAGGCGCTCGGAAGAGTGCCGTCCGCTCGACTGGTCGCGGGTTTCCTCGGACGTGCCGGTGTCAGTCCTGCTGGTGTCCAGACTCATGGGTTGTCTCCTCCTTCAGGGCCATCAGATAGTCGTCGGAACGTTTTGCGATGCGCGCGGCGTTGAGTTCCCGCCCGATCCGGTGCAACTCCTCCCGGCACGTCTCTTCATCGTGCTTGAGCAACGTCAGGGACAGGCGTGCCTCCAGCAACGTTCTCCAGAGCGTCGACACGCGAGATCGAACGCGCTGTCGCACCGGATCCGATCTCGTCCCGGCCGCGGAATTACGCTCCGGATCGTCCGGTTCGAATGCACGCAGCTCCGACCGGACTTGCTCGTACTCCTGTTCAAGGTCTCGCACACGCTGTTCCTCGGCCCGGACGATCCCGTCGGTAACGGGGTCCGGGATGGGAGCCGTCGCCAGATGCCCGGCACACCAACGCAACCGGTTGCCGGAATTACGGGACGCGTCGGCATCGTCGTACACCGCCGCGGAATGAGGTACGTCCGCGCGATCCGGCGTCCGGCGCAGGTTAAACCGGCATTGCCGGATCCCGTGGGCCGGTACGTCGAGTCCCCACGACCCGTCGCGCTCCCGGCCGAGGTCCCGGATAAACTCGTCCCCGAGAGAAACTACCGCACCGGTCGTGCAGTCGTCCACCGACGGGTGCCAGCGGATCGCGGCGCGACTGTCGGCGTCGCCGGGATTGTAGAGGCGGACCAGCACGATGGCGCGATCCCCGTCATCCGCGTCGTCTCCACCACGTTCCTCCTCGCCCGGGACGCGCGCCACGGACATAGCGGAGAACCGCACCCGATCGCCGACGGACGTAATCACGAGCAGCGACGGCACGCCCGGACACGCGAGTCCGGGGTAGTATCGTACGGGCGCGCGCGCTTCTTCCGCGTAGGCCGGTACACGTTCCGCCTCGTCCGCATCGGCCAACGGGTACAGTACCATCTCGAACTCCAGATCCCTCAGGCACTGAGCTTCCGGCGTGGCGATGAGCGGCCCCGCGTCTCCGATCCGCGTGGAGAGATCGGGCCGCGCCAGCCACCCCACGGACCGGAGAAGCGTGAGGGCGATCGACCCCGGTCGGTACTCGTACTCGAAGACGCCCGGTGCGAAGATGCCGATCCCCGGCGCACCGGTGCCTTCGGGCTCCCTGGCGTTCTTCGACTCGCTCGTGGCGGCGGTACACACCAGGTAATCCCGCATCGGCAGCGTCGTGATTGATTCACGCTCGCGAGCGCCCAGCATAACCCGGCGCAGCCCCGGCGGAATGTCTTCCTCCCGGTACGACTCCGGACGCGCTGGACGAGGCACGGTATCCATGGGGGCTCCCACCAGAACTCGCGATTCGTCCTCCCAGGGCAGGGGCACGATCACCCGCAGCCGGTGGTCGCGAACGGTATTCCGCAGCGCCGTGGTGATCCTGACCCCGGGGGCGTCCGCGTCGAGCGTTACCCGGTGAATCACGGGAACGGTACGCCGCCGGTCGGAGCGCGAGCGGCGGTCTTCCGTGAGTGACTCCGGGAGCATGATTCGGTGTCGTATGATCAAGGAGGCCCGGAACGGAACGTCCGCCGTCTCGATCGAGATCTCCGCCGGCTCCGAATCGCGGATGAGCTCGGATTCCGTCAGAACGATGTCCTCCGGCGGCGGCGACCAGTTGTACGTGTCTCCCGCGTCGCCCCCGTCCTCCAGCGCGAGTACACCGGAGAAACGGATCTCCTCGCCGGCGCTCCGGGTCCGAGAGAGTGTAATGGTCCCGTCGGGCTCGGCGGTCACCGCTATCAAGCCGTTCTCGATCCTGCCGGGGCCGGTCCTCACCGGGTTGCGGGGCCGTGCGCCCGTTGGGATCGGCGCCCATCCCAACGGCGGCACGTCCGGAACGTATCGGGAACCGTTCGGCGTGGTTACCACCGCGGACCGACGCCGCGGCAGGGGGTTGAAGACGCACCCCGCGGCGGTTTCCGCCGCGTTGGGCATATTCGAGACGGACCCGTTTACCCCACCGGCCGGAACGGTCGACGACTCGGCAAGAACGCCCAGAGCCGGCGTCGCCAGCCGTCCCAGGTCGCTCCGTATCCGCTGGAACCGTTCCTCCATCCGGCGGTGTACCGGATCGACACTCACCCCGCAGATGCTGTCGTGGGGGTGGTTCCGCAGAATTCGCCGCCAGACCCGCTCCAGGTCCGGCACGAAGGATTCGGCGGGCAACCCCGCCAGAAGGTGAGCCGACAAAAGCAGCGGTTCCGTATACCGTTCGATTTCCGTCTCTAACAGCCAGTTTTCGCGTTTCAGGTATACCCTGGCGGAAAAAACTCCGGGGAAAACGGCGATGTACCGTCCGCTGTACTGCTCTCCCCGTACCACGGGAAGGAGCGGTACGTCAGGATTCTCCCGCGCGCCCTCATTCTCTCGTGCTTCCTTGTTCTTCCGCGTTTCCTCACTCAGAGCCTCCTGTAACTCCCGGGCGAACGCGTCCGGTGTGGTTTGCCGGATATCGATTCCGTCCCGCCGGAGATCCGCCAGCACCTCGTTTATCGCTTCCGGTTCCGTCTCCTGGTCGTACCCGTTCATCACCACCCCGAGACCGGTGGGAGAAAAGGGTTCAAGCCGGTCCGCGATCGAGCGCACGCGCTGCCTCACCGCCGCCGGCGAAGGATCGGCCAGGAGTTGCATTCCGTTCCGGTAGCTGTCCAGCAGATACACGGCAGTGACGGCGCTCCCGTCGGGCGATTCCCACCGGTACTCCGTACGGATCCGGTTCGGTGGGAGCGTAAGTCCACGCCACATAAAGAGTGTTTTCAGACCGAAGGACCCGTGGATCTGAGGGCACTGTGAGATCTGCCCGAAGTTGTCCATGAGCCATCCGCACCGCATGGCACCGCCCAGGGACTCCGCATCGGAGATGCCGAACCGGATGTTCCTGATCAACGCTTCCGGAGAGACGAGGTTCCAGTCCGGTTGCTGGTAGTAGGGACCTACGCTCACGCGAGCGTCGGACGCGACCCGGTGGAACCGGTCCGAATCGCCCCGCTCTTCCGGGACGTCGTTCCAGTCGTTCCTGTTTTCGGCGTCGTCGCCGCCGCCGTCGTCCTCGCGCTGTGCCCGCTCCGCGTCCTCCACCAGTATCGTCTGCCCGTCCAGGACGAACCGGTACTCTGTATCGTCCCGGAGCAACGTCTCCAGGGCGTCAAAGAACGGGGGCAACCAACGTCGTACGTACATAGCGGGAAGAAACCATTCCCGATCCCAGTGGGTGTGTGAGAGGACACGCAGTTTCATCGTTCCGATTATATCCGCGCTTCTCCGTGCGGGCAATTGTTTTCTGAAAGTTTCATAGAATATTGTTACTTTCAGAAATTACTTGACGGAAAACGAAAGCAGGCGTAGCATGAGCCCAGGTATGGATACAGATCGCGTCACAATTCAAACCGTCGCGGAGGAAGCGGGCGTGAGCCCCGCCACGGTGAGTCGGGTGCTGAATCAGCCGAATCTCGTCAAGCCGGCAACGCGCGACGCCGTTTACGCGGCGATGAAACGGCACAATTACGTCCCTCCGGCGTCAGGACGCTCGCCGCAGGAGCAACTCGGCGTGATCGGGCTGGTCGTGCACGATGTTCACCTGGCGGTCACAAAGGACCTGATCCGGGATCTCAGCGATGCGGTTACCGCGGCCGGGTTCAACCTGCTGGTGATCAATACCGGCGGGGAACGGGACCTGGCCTGTTTTTTCAGGGACAACTCCCGTTACCGGCGGCAGGTGGACGGGCTGATCGCGTTTTCCATGAACGTCGACGAGGAAGGGGCGGAGGTGTTCCGCTCGCTCGATCTGCCCCTGGTGGTAATGCAGGCACGATCCCCCGCCGCCAAGTCGATCAGCACCAACAATTACCTGGGCGGACACGACGCGACGGAGTATTTACTCTCACGTGGATACGCGCGGATTGCCTTTGTCGGCTGGAACAAGGACGACGTGCGCCTCCGGGGCCGCCTCGCGGGATACCGCAGCGTCGTCTCGGAGGAACTGGCCGCGTTCGGCCCGCTTTCGGAAGAAGGTGGCTACGAAGCTACAGCGGAGTTATTCCGGGAAACCCGACCGGACGCACTCTTCTTCGCGTGCGACGAAATGGCCCTGGGAGGACTGCGATATCTCCGGGAACAGGGAATATCGGTTCCGGACGATGTCGGTGTCGTCGGATTCGACGATATCGAGGTAGCCCGCGTGATCGGGCTGACGACGATGCAGCAGTTTATTCAGCGGAAAGCGGAGATCGCGATCAGATACATAAAGGCACGCCTCTCGGGCGAGCTCCCGCAGCCGCTGGCGGACGAACTCTCGGTGACGCCCCGGATCGTCGTTCGGGATACCACACGATAAAGCGAGCAGGACGGTCGCCCGCGGGGACTGTCCCCGAGGCAGGAATCAAACGGGTCCGTAGGACCCGAAAAAACAGAGGAGGCTTGATTATGAAAAGCATGCGACAGGCAGGCGTGGTTCTGTTGCTCCTGGTCCTGGTGGTCGGTGGCGCGGTAGCCGGCGGGAGCCGGGAAGCAGCACCGGAGGAGCGTACGATCACGCTCTGGACGACGGAGGAGCAACCGGTACGGATGGACGCGCAGCGGGCGATCGCGGAGCGTTTCCGCCAGGCCACGGGCATCACCGTCGAGGTCGTTCCCGTTACAGAGACGCTCATGGGAGAACGTGCAACGGCGGCGTTCTCAGCAGGTGACCTGCCGGATCTGATCTACCATCCGCTGGCCTTTACCTACAGCTGGGCCGATGCGGGAATCCTGGACACCGGGGCCGCGACGGAAACGGTGGAACGCCTCGGCGAATCGACTTACGGAGCCGGCGTTCTCAACCTGGTGGAGTTTGAGGGGGATTACGCGGCAGTTCCCGTGGACGGATGGGCACAGCTGGTTGTGTACCGGGCGGACCTCTTTGAGGAACACGGCCTGGAACCCCCGACGAGCTACGACGCGATCCGTCGCGCAATCGAGGTTCTGCATGATCCACCGAACTTCTACGGTGTGGTGGCGGCCACCGACCCCAGCCAGATCTACATGATGCAGGTCTTCGAGCACGTGGCGCTCGCCAACGGCGTGGATATCGTGGACGACCAGGGTAACGTTACGCTCAACACTCCGGAAATGAGGGAAGCGCTTGAATTCTACAAGTTCCTGGTGGAGCACAGCCCTCCGGGCAACCTGTACTGGCAGCAGTCCCGGGAGTTGTACCACGACGACCGAACGGGCCTCATCATCTGGTCTCCCTTCATCCTGCACGGTCTCGCCGGTCTGCGTGACGGTGTTCCGGTGACGGGCTTTGGCGACGATCCTACCACGGACGTCCTGGCCGGCCTTACCGGTTTCTCCACCAGCTTCGGCGGCCCCTCCAATCCCGCCGGTGCGGGTTGGGCGGACGTACGGTATTTCGGGATAACCGTGGATGCCGACGTTGAAGCGGCGCAGAAGTTCATCGAGTTCTCGATGAACGAAGCGTACCCCGACACCCTGGCGATCGCCGCCGTAGGCAAGCACCCCGTCCGCTACGGAACCCCGGACGCTCCGGAACGGTTTGTCCGCGCCTGGGCTGAACTGGAAGTCGGTGATGAACGATTGCGGAAGCTCTCCGACATCTACGAGCCCGACGTAATCCAGGACATGCTCAGCGGTCTTGAACGCGGCGCCCGTTGGGGATTCCAGCGCGGGTACGGTTACCTGACCTCACGGCTCTACGATACGCGGGTGATCGCGGAACTGCTCCGGGAGTATACCGACGGCGAACGTTCCGTGGACGAAACGATGCGACTGATGCAGGAAGAGACGGAACGGCTGCGGTAACGGGTCGATCCGTTATCCCCGGCAGACTCGGCGGTTCGGTGATACCGGGCCGCCGCCGGGGACCTCATCGTCGGAGAAGTGAAATGAGCAAACAATATACAAATCTTGCGGCCCGGGAAGCACGTCTGGCGTTCTGGATGCTTCTGCCCGCGTTTGCCATCGTGGCGGCGGTGATCCTCTTTCCCGTAGCAGCGAACTTCTGGATCAGCTTCAAGCCCGTGGGGCTCGGGGATCTGCGGCCGCCCGTGGCGACCATACGAGAACAGGTGACGCACATGCCCGAGACCGCCGGAGAAGAGCTGGTTCTTGTTTACCGAATGCGCAATTCCAGTCGCACCGTAGCGATCCAGCACGTTGCGATCAGCGCGACCCTGCCGGCAGGACTCGTACCGTTGGATCTGCCGGAGCCCTGGACAATCAGGGACGACCGACTGCTCGCCGTTTACGACACCGGCTGGGAAGCGGGGTTCCAGGAGGACCTGGAACTCCGTTTCCAGACCGACTCGGTATTCTTGCCGGATGCGGTGGACCCGAGGCGGTTCTCCAATCCGAAAGCGGTGGTGCGCGTACGCAACCCGTTGATCGCGGCGCCGTTCACGCTGGACAACTTCCGCTTCGTAGTCAGCGCCCGGGAGTTCTGGACCGTACTGAGAACGAGCCTGGTATACCCATTTCTGGGAGGCGTTGGTTCGATCGTCCTGGGAGTCCTGGCGGCACAGCTGGTACACCGGAAGTTTCGTGGCCAGGGCCTGCTGCGGGGACTCTTTCTCTTCCCCTACGTGGCTCCGGTAATCGCTGTCGCCTTTGCCTGGGTGTTCTTTCTGGACCCGTTCAGCGGTACCGTGAACGCACTGCTTCAGGAGATGAAACTCCTGGAATCACCGATATCTTTTCTCAGTGAACGTACCTACACGTTCAGTTTTCTGGGAATACCGGTCCGCTTCCCTATGGCGTTGTCCATGGTAATAATCTTTGATGCGTGGCGATACTTCCCCTTCTCGTTCCTCTTTGTCCTGGCACGGTTCCAGGCAATACCGGACCAGCTCTACGAGTCGGCCGACGTGGACGGAGCAGGACCGTTCCGAAAGTTCTTCTCGATCACCCTGCCGCAGTTGCGCGGTGTGGTAACGACACTCTTTCTGCTGCGGTTCATGTGGACGTTCAACAAGTTTGACGATGTGTTCCTGCTTACCGGAGGCGCCGCCGGAACGCGTACGCTTCCGATCCAGGTTTACGATAACGCGTTCGGTCGCGCCGATATCGGCGCTGGATCCGCCGCGGCGGTTATACTCTTTGCGCTGCTGGCGGTGTTCATGGTGCTGTATTTCCGGACGATCCGGGAGGGAGAAGCCGATGAATAACGAGACAGACACGATCCGGGAACGTCGCGTCTCCGCGGCGGCTCTCATTACCGGCGCGGTCACCGGTGTCGTGGTAGCGGTGGTAACCCTGGCTGCCTGGTCGGTCGTCTATACGCTTTTTACCCCCCACGTGTTCCGTATTCCTTCGGGACCGCCGGCGCTGCTCGGTGCGGCCCTGGGCACGGCGTTGATAGTGCTCCGCAGTCGTCCCGGCGGTCTGCACCGACCGCGCTGGTCGTACCCGTTCGGTATCCTGGCCGGTCTGCTCTGGCTGCCGATCGCGGGCGTAGCCTCCCCGACGGCGAGTTTTCTCGTCGGGTCGGTGCCGGCATGGGCTCTTGTCGGCCGTGTGATCGCGGGTGCACTCCGGGGTATCCCTCCGGGAGAGGTTCGACGGGATCACGTGGAACTCCTGGCAGCAAGGTTGCTCCGCGGCGGCGGGTTGCTCTTTTTTGTCACGATAGTGTTCTTTCCCTTCCTCTTCATGGTCTCCTCGAGTTTCAAGAGTCGGGCGGAGTACCTTCAGGATACAACCAACCTCGGATTCAACCTGCTGCAATCGCCGGCAGACCTCTTTCACGGCTACGTCCAGGTGCTGACTCGTTTCGACTTCGGCCGGTATATCTTCAACAGCACGATGATCGCGCTGGCAACGGTTGTTCTGACCCTTGTACCGGCGATACTCGGTGCGTACGCCGTAACGCGCTTGCGTTTTCCCGGCCGTAAACTGCTCTCCAAGACGATCCTGCTGATCTACATGTTTCCTGCGATCGTCCTGGTAATTCCGCTATACAGCGTTTTCACGCAGTTGGGACTGCGCGACACACGCCACGGATTGCTGATTGTGTACGCGGCGATGACGATCCCGGTAGCGCTTTACATGCTGCGCAGTTACTTCATGACGCTTCCGGCGGACCTGGAGGAAGCGGGACTTATCGACGGGCTTTCGCGGTTCGGTGTGATCCTGCGCATCACGCTACCGTTGAGTATGCCCGCTATAGCCTCGGTAGGCCTGTACGTCTTCATGATCGCCTGGAACGAGTTTCTCTTCGCGTTTATGTTCCTGGATACACCGGCGATCTTCACCCTGAGCCGGGGTATGATCATGCTGGACGACCAGGAAGTGCCGCGCCAGTTCCTTATGGCGGGAGCAACGGTGATCACCGTACCGATCATGGTGCTCTTTTTCCGATTTCAGAAGCTGCTCGTGGGCGGCCTGACTGCCGGTGGCGTGAAAGGTTAGTTTCGAGCAAGCCGCCGGTACCTCGAAACCACCGCACGGGTCCAGGAGATCTCGCCAAAAATGTCTTGATCTCGCTTCTTTCCTACGTTGTATCGGCGTCACGGGGCGGGTCGTGCCGGTTTATCACCGGGCTGCGGTGAAGGTATACTCCCGCAATGCAAGAGCAATACACCACGGTCATCTGGGACTTCAACGGAACGATACTCAGCGACGTGGAACTGAGCGTGGAAGGCCTCAACCTGTTGAGACAACGACGCGCCATGGCCCCCGTCACGGTGGAGGAGTACCGTGACGCCTTCGGTTTTCCCGTACAGAATTACTACCGGGGGGTCGGGTTTGATCTGGAACACGAGTCGTTCGCGGATATCAGCCGGGAATATCACGAGTACTTCTTTGCGCGCATGCACCGGTGCCGCCCCCACCGCCATATACCGGAGCTCATGCGGGAACTCAGGGAACGCGGCCTGCGGCAGTTTGTGCTTTCCGCGATGGAGGAGACCGAACTGCGTCGGATCCTGGACGAACTGAACCTTGCGACCTGCGTGGACGCGATCTACGGCCTCCGGGACCTGCTGGGTCGCAGCAAGGTGGTGCGCGGACAAGACCTGATGCGCGATCACGACCTCCAACCGGCGAGCGCGGTTATGATCGGTGACACGGACCACGACGTAGAAGTTGCCCGGATACTGGGTATCACGCCGATCTCCCTGACACTGGGCCACCAGTCGCCCCACCGGTTCGCCGGTTTTGATCACCACCGGGCGGACTCCGTGGAGGACCTCCGCGACATTCTCCTCTAGGCGTTCAACCTCGGAAACAGTCCTCGTCGCTTCCGGAACACCTGCGGTCGGAATATATTGCTTGACATTGTGTGTAAACCGGTTTACGGTTCGTGAAAACCGGTTTACTAAACCGGTTCACATGCTAAACGTGACGACGTTTACAGTCACACAAAGGAGATTTGTTGTTATGAGAAAAGCTCTGTTATTGGCCCTGGTTCTGATACTGGCCGCGGGCATGGCCTTTGCAGGTGGTAGCCGCGAGGCCGATCGCGCCGGCGTCACACTGTTGCAGAACAAGCCCGAGATCGACGAGATGTTGCAGGCATACGGCCGCGACTGGTCAGAACGGACCGGAATCGACGTGACGATCAAGTCCGTCGGTGGTGGTTCCGGTGTAACGATGGGGCAACAGCTCCGAGCGGATTATACCGCCGGTGAGATGCCGGACATATTCGTGATCGCCGGCATAGAGGATTACCGTGAGTGGGAGAGTGTTATCCTGGATCTCTCCGACGAACCCTGGGTAGACGAAACCACCGTATCGTTTACTGTGGACGGTCGGGTATACGGATTTCCCGTGGCGATCGAGGGATGGGGAATGGCGTACAACGCAGATATTCTGGAAGCAGCCGGGGTCGATCCCGCCACGCTGGTCAACTACGACGGATACCGCCGCGCTTTTGAACGGATCGACGGTATGAAAGCCGAACTCGGCCTGGATTCCGTTGTCTCCATGGCGGCTTCCGCCGAGATGGGCTGGGTGACGGCTCATCACAACTTCAACTCCCTGCTCTCCAACGGTCTTACCTACGGCGATCTCTCCGTTGTGGAAGACCTCCTGGCGGGTGACGTCGATCAGCAACGCCTGCGGGAATACGCCGACTGGGTAGAGCTGCTCTTCAGCCACGCGGACCGCACCGTACTCACCACCGGTAACTACGACTCCCAGGTAGGCGCGTTCGCGGCGGGCAGGGCGGCTTTCCTCCACCAGGGTAACTGGGTGGATCCCAACATGGATGCTGCCAATGTTGATTTCCGCATGGCCTTTGCACCGCACGGGTCGATGCGAGCGGTAACGGACGGGATCTTCGTGGCGGCACCGTCCTTCTACGTAATCAACGCCGATTCACCCAACGTGGAGGCGGCGAAGCAGTTCCTCCGGGACAAGGTGTTCACGCAGGAAGGACACGAGTTCATGGTCGATGAAGCGGGTATGATTCCGGCGTTCAGCAACGTGCAGCTTAATCCCTCGGGCCAGCTCTCACAGTCCGTGCAAGACTGGACTTCCCAGGATAAAGTATACTCCTGGAGTCAGTACTACTTCAGCAACGACTTCCGCGACCAGGTTCTTGCACCGATCTACAACCGTTTTGCCAACGGCCAGATCAACAAAGACGAGTTCGTACGCCTCATGACGCAGGCGTTCGAGAACCGCAGCTGATCTGCGGAGAACGAGTTTACGGGCTGTGCATCTCGTTCGCCGGAACAGACCGGCGACGAGGTGCCCCCGTCTATTACCCCCACCAACAATAAACGGAGACGGGACATGAATCGGTTTCACCGGAACAACCTGACCTTCTGGGCGTTCCTGACGCCCGTGCTGATCGGATTTACGATGGTGGTAGTGGTGCCGTTTTTTGTGGGTGCGTTCTACTCCCTGACGGACTGGAACGCCACCGCAAGAGCCGGACAGGGACTGAGCTACGTGGGTTTTGAGAACTTCACCGCGAGCTTTCGTGATCCCGGTTTTATCTATTCCTTCATCATCACCACGATCTATACGGTACTGAACGTAGCGTTCATCAACGTTGTAGCGGTAGCACTCGCCCTGGCCGTTACCAGTCGCCTCCGGTTCCGGAATCTCTACCGGATGGGATTCTTCATCCCGTACCTTATCGGTGGACTGATCCTGGGGTATCTCTGGCAGTTCATATTCAACAACGCGATCCCCTCGATCGGTCGTTCGATAGAAGCGCTGGCGTTCCTCGCCGACCCTGCCAATATGCTGCTAGGACACGTTAACTCCGGAATACTCGCGCTGGTGATCGTCGGTACGTGGCAGTACGCCGGGTATATAATGATGATCTATGTAGCGGCGATCGAGGGAGTTCCGACGGAACTCTTCGAGGCCGCCAGAATCGACGGCGCATCGGAGTGGCAGCGGTTCCGTACGATCACCGTACCGATGATCGCGCAGGCGTTCACGGTCACGATGTTTCTCACCCTGGTGAACTCCTTCAAGCAGTTCGACGTGAACTACTCCCTCACCGCGGGCGGACCCGCTACCGTGTTCATGGATACGTCGATCTTCGGAACGGAACTTCTGGCGATGAACATTTATAACGTTGCCTTTATCGGCAATAACCTTGCCGCCGGACAGGCGCGGGCGGTTATCTTTTTCGTCGTACTGGTAATTATCTCCCTGGTCCAGGTAACGATCAACAAGCGCAAAGAGCTGGAGATGTAAAATGAAGATCTACAAGCGACACGCGCTGGAAGCGGTGATGCTGGTTTTACTGGTGGTGTTTCTCTATCCCTTTGTCATCGTCTTTATCAACTCCGCCAAGGACTCCTTCAGCGTCACGCAATATCCGATGCGGCTGCCCGACAACTGGGGGCAGCTTTTTACCAACATCGCCCGGATCTGGACCAACCCCAACATCCGGTACTCCACTTCCTTCTTCTCCTCCGTAGTGATAACGCTGGTCTCCCTCCTGGTGGTGACGGTGTTTCCGGCGATGGCGGGATGGGTGCTGGTACGGACCAAGACCCGGACGTCGCAGGTATTCTTCCTCATTTTCGTCGCCGCTATGGTGATTCCGTTCCAGATCGTGATGTTTCCCCTCGTCTCCTGGTACCGAACGATATTCCAGCTAACCGGGTTCCGCCTCCTTCGGACGTACTTCGGTATCATTCTGGCGTACCTGGGCTTCGGGCTCTCGCTCTCGGTCTTCATGTACCACGGATTCATCAAAAGTATTCCCTTTGAGCTTGAGGAAGCGGCGATAATCGACGGGTGCCGGATGCCGGAGGTATTCTACCGGATAATCTTTCCGCTCCTCACTCCGGTGCACGCCACGATCGGTATCCTTCACGGTATCTGGATCTGGAACGACTTCCTTCTACCCCTCCTGGTCCTCGGTCGAGGTAGCCGCATTCAGACCCTTCCCCTGGCGGTGGCCAACTTCGCCGGGGCGTTCGTAAAACAGTGGGATCTGATTCTTACCGCTATTCTCATGGCGATGATTCCGGTGATAGTGTTCTTCTTTTTCGCTCAGAAGCGAATCGTCAAAGGTATGGTGGCGGGATCGATCAAATGATATGGCGCGTATAACAATAAACGATATTGCGCGGATTTCCGGATACTCCAAGACCACGGTCTCTTTCGCGTTCAACGATCCCGGACGGATCGGCGAGGCGACACGCGCGAAGATCCTCGGGATCGCTCGCGACCTCGGATATATCCCGGATCCGGTGGCGCGCAACCTGAGTATGAAGCGCCACGGTACGATCGGCCTGCTGTTGCCGGACGATATTCCCCTGGCGTTTGACAACTCCTATATGGCGCAGATCGTACGCGGCATCGGCGAAGTGTGCGAACGGGACGGTCACTCCCTTACCCTGATCCCGCCGATCCGGGAATCGCTCCTGGAAGGCGTCCGCAGCGCCGCCGTGGACGGAATTATCACTATCGGCCTGGAACCGGGACCCGATACGGTGGAGATCATCCGTCATCGGCATCTGCCGTTTGTAGCGATCGACGGACGTCCCGGCGGCGGATTTCCCGTGATCGGTATCGACGACCGTTCCGCGGCGGAAGCGATCATGTCGCACGTTCTCGACCAGGGGTGCACGACTATCGGACTCGTGGCGTTCGCGGACCTCGCGGAGGTGCGTTCCACCTCACACGTACGCGTTCAGCGTCTGGAGGGATATCGCAACGCTCTGGGCAAGCGCGATCACGCGCTTCTAGACGATCTTGTGGTTACACAGGCTCCGGCGTCCGTCGCCGGTGGCCGGGAAGCGGCACAGCGTCTCTTGAGTTCTTCGACCAGACCCGACGCGATCGTGGCGATGTGCGACGTGATAGCGCTGGGCGTCCTGGCGTACGCCGAAGAAGCGGGAATAACGGTCCCGCAGGACGTGATCGTAACCGGATTCGACGGAATTCCGGAATCCGATATCGTCAGGCCCAGGCTAACCACGATCTCTCAACCGGGATACCTGAAAGGTCGCCACGCCGCGGATCTCCTCATGCGCCTGGTTGCTGGTGTAGCGGTGGAGGATCACGTGGAACTGCCGGCAACGCTGGTAGTCCGGACAAGTTCGCGCCGTACTCGATAGTAAATCGACGGGAAACGCATCCGGACCGACCGGACACGCCACGTATTTTCCGAGTCACGGAGATTCCCAGTCCGGCTGAACTGGAAGTCCCCGCCTTTTTCTACTACACTCGCGGACGACACAGGAGGAACGAATGAACACCAACAGGGAACAGGCGTTACAGTACGCCGCGGACAACCGGGAACGGTTTCGAACGAAGCTGGAGGAACTGCTGGCGATACCTTCCGTTTCCACCGACCCGGCCCACGACGCCGACGTACTCCGCGCTGCGGAGTGGCTCCGGGAGGAGCTTCACGGTCTCGGCGCTTCACAGGTGGAGATTCTTCCCACTGAGGGCAAGCCGATCGTCTGGGGTGAGCTGGCCGCGGGCGATCCCGGAGCCCCCACCGTCCTTGTTTACGGCCATTACGACGTGCAACCGGTGGACCCGCTGGACCTGTGGGAATCTGATCCGTTTACCGCCACCGAACGGGACCGCTCTCTGTTTGCCCGAGGTGCGTCGGACATGA
>SLRR01000059.1 GCA_007130865.1 Spirochaeta sp.
CCTGGGCATGGTGATCTACGCGACCGGTATCGCGATGAACTTCACCAACCCTCTCTGGGTGATCGCGGCAAACCGCTTTGCTCCCACTGTCTATTACACCTCGATGTACGGCCTTGGCCTGGTGGCACTGCTCCTGTTCTCCCGATTCAAGCTGGGCGAGGAGGTTCGGTCCCGGCAGGTTCTGGGTGTTATCGTTATCGTAACGGGGACGCTCGTGATCGGGTTGACCGAGCTTGGGCAGGCGGCGCCGTCGCTCTACGCTGCGTCGCGACCGCGTCTGCTTGTCGTGGCGGGGCTCTGGCTGGCGGGTACACCGGCTGCGGCGCTCGCGGTCCGGGGGCGTTCGCTTCCGCTGCAGGAGCTTGTGTTCGGTGTCGCCGGCGGCGGCATGGCGGCGCTGGAGGCGGTGGTGAAAGGTGTCGCCCAGGCCGGCATGGTGGAAAACACGTTTCTCCCTCGGGGACCGCAGAACTGGCTTCTTTTTATAGTCAGCTTTGCGGGAGCCGCCGGCGCGTTCGGCATGATTCAGTGGTCGTTTCTGCGCAGTTGCCGGGCGTCGATGATGGGCGCCGCTTACACCGTGGCGTACGTGGCGGTACCGCTGTTGGTCGTTCCCTTCCTGCTGGGGTCGACGATGGTAAGCTTATGGTGCCTCGCCGGTATAGCGCTGCTCGCGGCCGGCGCGGTACTCGTGGCGACGTGACGCGCCTCTCTTGAAACAGGGCCCGTCCTATCTGCCCGTTTCGCAGAGCGCCTCCGTCTGTCCCTCCTCATAAATACGGGCAAACTCCCGGTGATTGTCCATGAAGGCCTGGTGGATATCCCGGCCGAACACGTCGGCTCCGATCAGACCGCTGCGGTCGTCCCGGTTCAGGAGCTCAATCGTCCGGTCGTGGGAGAACGCCGGCTTGTACTGTCGGCACGAACGCAGGGCGTCGTACTTGTCCGCCAGGGAAACGATGAGCGCAACCCGGGGAATCTCCTCTCTCGCGGGCGGCCGCAAGCTTGAATCCGTGGTCCAATCGTGCGCGTCCGGGTTCACGACTGTGCCGGATTTGTCCACGAGTCCCGGGTACCCGGTACCGTTCCAGTGCTGGTGGTGGTGAAGCGCTATCAGGTACGCCATATCCAGGCGTCGTTCCTTTTCCTCGGAAGCGCGCCGCATGCGATCTATGATCTGGGCGCCGTAGATCGTGTGGAGCTGCATCTCCCGGCGTTCCTGCTCATCCAGCGCCCGGGGTAGCTTGATCAGGTGCGGAATCGCGACTTTCCCAATATCGTGAAGCGCCGCTACCGTACCCAGGGCGTCCCGTGTCCGGACCGGCAGACCGATCGCCTCCGCCAGGTGCCGGGAGTAGTCGTTCACGCGCCAGATATGTCCCCCGGTGAGCTCGTCGCTGTACTCCGCGGCGGCGCAGATCCCGTGGATCGACTGGATAAAGCGGTGGTCCGCCCGGCGCGCCAGGTCAAGCAGGGAAAACGCGGTGACCGCGGTGTCCGCCGCGGATTCCAGAAACGCGATATCCGCCGGATTAATCTGCCCGTTCTTGTTGAACGCGATGATCGAGACGTCGCCGGAGTGGTAGTTGGCGAAGTTCCTTATCTCCCCGCCAAGCACCTCCGCCACCTCCGGCAGTACCGGGTACGTCCGCTCAAAATCGGCGAGGGAGTTCCACGACCGCCGGTCGTCACGGATCGCGTGGCCCAGCTTGCGGGATCGCATGATCGGTGCCTCGACACCGGCGGGGATCGGGAATGGCCCGTACCGACCACCGTCGACGGTATAGACGACTCCCTGTGCCGCGGCGCTCTTGGAGTCGTCGATGCCGGTCCGACCGTCCCCGTTGTTTGCGGTGACACGAGCGAGCATGATCGCCTGGTATCCCTCCTCGAGGAGCAGGTGCGCTAATCGCCGGTCGTCGTCCGAGGCGGTTTCCTGTTCCAGAAGCTCCTGTTGCAGCCGACGGGTAAATACGCGCAACGTGTCTTTACGCTTTTCCAGACGGACCTGATCGGTCACGTCGTCCAGCCAGACCAGCCAGTCGCTCTCACGGTGATCGCCACGGAGCTGTACCCGGTACCACCGTTCGGTAACGGGTGAGTAATACGGACGGTCTGTACGACGGTCCCCGTCTCCGAGGAGCGTTTCACCGGCGGTACTCCCGTCGGGTCCGGCCAGCAGCTGATCCAGGTGCGCGATCCGACGTTGTTTAAAGAGACGCTCCGTCTCGCCGGTACTCGCGACGATCCACCCCTGGCAATCCATGATAAACGCGGGATCCCGGCGGTACGCCGGCAGATCCAGCAGGAGTTCGCGTCGGCGCGTTCTGATTCGGGAGGTCGCGCGGGTAGCAAAACTCACGATCCAGGGCACTGCAAAGGGCAGGTAAACCGCTATCGACTCAAACCGCCGGGTAAAGGTCAGCGTGCCGCCGACGACCAGGGCCAGGATGAATCCCGCGGGTTGTCGCATCTCCCGCAGAATGATGGATCGTACGGACCGGTCGTTTCCGGTGCGGTGGGGTTTTGCAGTGTGTTCCATTTTTTCTCTCACGTTCGGAACCGCGATAGTTCTTCGATCAGTGACCCGAGATGTCCGCGGTTTTCCGATACCGATTGGTGAACCGCGTCCATCGCGGCGTTTATCCGCTCGATCCGGGAGCCCACCGTCTGCATCCGCTCGTTGGTCTCCCGGGAAGAACCAGCCAGTTGTTCAACCGTACTGTTGAGCGCCCCGGCGTCGTTGTTGATCCTCTGCGACTCTTCCTGCACCCGGTCGGTAACTTCCCGTATCGCCGTAATCGCTTTCACGATCTCGCGGCTCGTTTCGGACTGCTCGTTCAGGCTGCCCAGGATCGTCTCCATCGCGTGAGCCACGTCGCGCACGCTCGCTACGATCCGGTCAAAGACCTCTCCCGTTGTTCGGTTGATCTCTCCCGCCTGGTGGATCCGCTCGATATCGCGACGCAGGTTGGTGTTGATCTTGTTCGCGTTTTCCGCGGAGAGTTCGGAGAGTTTGCGAATCTCCGCGGACACCACGGCAAATCCCTTGCCGTATTCGCCGGCGTGGGCCGCCTCGATCGCGGCGTTCATCGCCAGAAGGTTGGTCTGTTCCGCCACGTTATTGATCACGTCGATCATCTCGATCATGTCGGTCGTGGAGAATTCCACCTGGCCGATCGCCGCCACTGACTCCTCCACGCGGGATCCCGCCTCGTGGGCGAGCTCCACCATCTGGTCGGTGGCTTCCTTCTTGCTCCGGGCTATGGAATCAAGGCTTCGTATCGACGCGTCCAGTTCCTCCACCGCCGCCAGGGAGTCCGCCAGCGCGTCGGACTGACGGTAGACCGAATCGTTGAGGCCGGTAATCGCTTCCGTGATCGACGCCACCGAGGTGGCGGACCCCTGCAGCGCCTCGTCCAGGTTCGCCATGTCGTCGCGGACTTCTGTAACGGTCTCCGCGTTGGCCTTGACGTTGTCCCGGGCTTCGGCGCTCCGTTCCAGGGCGTTCGTGGCGTTGGACAGAATCCCGTCGGCCCGGCTCTGAAGCGACGAGATGATCGTCCGCAGGTTTTCCGAGAACGTGTTGAACGCGTTTACGATGCGTCCGATCTCATCCGTGCGCTTGATCGTGATCCGGTCCTTCAGGTCCGCCTCTGCGCCGGAGATCGCGGTCAGGCGTGCCTCCACGAGCATCAGCGGGACCACCAGTTGCGGGCGCAGTACCAGGTAAACCCCGACCGTGACAAACAGGACGATTATAGCTACCAGGCGCGTAATCCTCACCGCGTAGGCGCGTACCTCCCGGGGCAGGTCGGATACGTCCAGTTCGATCTCGAGTCCCGTGTGGTGGTAAACGAGCCGTCCCGTGTCGGTGATGCGGTAATCACCGTCGGCGCCCGCATCACCAGGGGCGAGGCGGATATCGACCACGTTGTGTTCTCCCAGACGTCGGCGGGCTTCCTCCAGATGATCGGTGGCGTCGGAACCCAGTGAGAGTGCAATAAGTTCCGCCCGGGCCAGGTGCTGGTCCAGGAGCGTCTGGCGCTGCGTGAACGCGGTAAAGCCGAGGATAATCGCTTCAATAATCAGAATCGCCGCCGCCACCGAGATGAGAATACGGTAACTCACCGAAGAACGCCTGCTGAACATCTTTCGAAAATAACCGTTTGATCCGATTGGGTCAAGAAAGTAATTGCATATGCAATTTAGCAGCAGCAACCTGCGGCGGCGAGCTCCCACGATCGAGGTGCTCCGCCGGCGATTCTCCTCGCATCCTGAAAGAAAACTCCGCTTGCACCAGGGCATGTACTAAACTATAGTTACCTTGAAATGGACGTCCACGAGGGAACGCCCTGGCAGCCGACACGTCTCGACGAGTTCATGGAAGAGCCCTTTGAGCGCCTCCGCGAGCAGCAGGACGAACAGCTTCTGGAGCGGATGGATCGGATGGTATACCGGTTGGAGCAGATTGAGCACGACCTGGACGTTCTGCTGGACACGACACCTACACCTCAACGGTAATCGGCTCCAGGAGTTCGCAACGTAGGATGTCGATCCCGAATCGGCTCAGGTTTTCTGTACTCAACGCTCATTTTCACTCCCATAGTTGCCGATTATGGAATACGTCACCGGGAGGTAGGATTTTGAAACGTATTTCACTGATCGTCGCTATCGGCGCGGTTCTGACGCTCACCGCAACGGGACAGGTCCGCTTCAGCGGTCTCGACCTGAACGCGTCGAGCGAGCTGCTTTTTACCGCGACCACGGAAGCCCCGGATTACGGATCGTATCGCACGCTCTTTCTCGCGGACATCCCCGGCAATACCCGGAGACAGCTCACGATCTTTCCGGAGCGCATCCAGATCCTCGGCGGGGACGGACGGATCCAGGTGCAGAACCGGTTCGGTCTCTTTCGCAGCGGCGGACCGAGTGACGCCGACCCGGCTGACACCGGACCCGGCGGGTTTGAGGCTGTATCGGCCTTTCCCGCTTTTGTGAACGGCCAGGATATTCAGACCGGGAAGATCTTCGGGATCGGTGCCAGTCCGGACGGTCGGTTCCTCTCGTACATGGTACCCACCTCCCCGGGTCACGGAGATCTGCGCATCTACGATACCCGGCGCAACCAGGAGCGCACGATAAGCACCCGGGTGGAACTCACCGTGGACGAGGCGCCGCTCAAGTGGTCCGGTGACTCCCAGTTCTTTGTCTACTCCCGGGAAAACAAACTCTATTACTACTCGATCCGGCAGTATCTGGACGATCGAGTGCTGAGCGAACGGCTGCGTCGCATCGGGCGCGGACAGATCTCGAGCGTCACCTGGAACGGAGACAATACGCTCTTTTTTGTCTCGGGCTCGCTGGTGTACCGGATCCTGGGGGTGGAGTTCTTCACCCGTTCTCTCTACCAGGACCTGCTCAAGATCGGGTCGATCGCGGGTAAGCTGCCTTATATGTTTGATCCGAACTTTGACCGGTTCTGGATCTCCCCCGACGGCGAGAAAATTCTGCTGACCAAGGACGGGCGCAACGTGAACGTGCTCTTCCTCGAAGCGGACGACTATATCTCCACCGGCGAGACGATCTCGCTGCCGTTTCTGTACCTGCCACGGAACACGCGTGTACAGGAAGTGCTCTGGACGCCCGACGACGTGATAACGGTGAAAACCGGAAGCATCCGGTACGGGGAAACCAGCAACGCGCTCTACCGCCTCGATCTTCTGGATCCGGAACGGCGGAGCAGGTTTGAACCGACCGAGGACGAGGACGTTCTCGGAATCGCGCTCTCACCGGACCTTCGCCGGGTGCTTCTCTGGGACCGGAAGGGCGTGGAGATCCGGGATTACCGCAGCTGGGAGCGGGAGCGGCTCATAACGCACCCCGGCGCGCTGCACGCGCTCTGGGATGGTGATACCGCGATCGTGGTAGCCGGAGAGGAGCGGATCGAACGGATCGATCTGCGTTCGCGGAACAACTCTCCGGTACGCGAGATTATTGCGTTGAGTCAGGCCGACGAGTTCGGATACAACCAGGACACCGGTGAGGTGGAGGTGCGAACCGGCGATCTGAAGCTGCGTCTTGGTGAGGACGGCTGGCGGCCGATCGGTGAGCTGCAGGTGCGTGAACGCCGAGTCGCCGGCGAGCGCTACCGCGTATACCTGGAAGAACTCTCCCGGGGCAGTTACCGCAACATGGTTATGGTACGGAACGTAGATACCTACGGTACGGAAATGCTCTTTCCTCGCCCGGAGCAACGGTTTGAACCGTTCCCGGACAGGGACGATCCCGTGGATCTTACCAACTTCACCCACGGATCACGGATCCGTCGGCGCGAGGTGGCGCTGGTGTTCAACGCGATCGATTCGGTCGCGGGACTTACAGAGATCCTCAACACGTTGGCAACATACAGCGTTCGTGCTACATTCTTTGTGAACGGCGATTTTATCGAGCGGCACCCCGGTGCGGTGCGGGAGATCGCCGACAGCGGGCACGAGGTAGGGAACCTGTTCTACACCTATTTCGATTTTTCCAGCGGGCGGTTCCAGATAACCCCGGAGTTCATCCGGCAGGGCCTCGCCCGTAACGAGGATCTCTTCTTTGAAGCCACGGGGCGAGAGTTGTCGTTGCTGTGGCACGCACCGTACTATTTTACGAGCCCCTCGATAATCTCGGCGTCGCGGCAGATGAACTACGCGTACATCGGACGCGATGTGGATAGCATGGACTGGGTCCCGTTGCGGGATCACAGCGGGATATCCCGTCTGTACAAGCCGGCGGCGCAGATCATCGAGGACGTAATGGAAGCGAAGAAACCGGGATCGATCATCGCGATGACCGTGGGGCGGCCCGGAGACGATCGGCCGGATGGCGGTAGAAACGACTACCTCTTCCACCGTCTGGACGTATTGTTGAACGGATTGATTGAGCGGGGATTCTCCGTGGTCCCGGTCTCGACCCTCATGGATAACGCACGGTAAAGGAGAGAAAGCATGGCTTATCAACAGAGTTCCGTACACGCCTATCGGCAGACGAGCGTAAAGACTGCGTCGCAAGGCCGGATCATCGTGATGCTCTACGACGAGGCTCTTCGCCAGATCGATGCGGCTCTGGGACTTCTCGGGGAAAACACCCGGGAACTCGATCGGGTGAACAACGCTCTGGTCAAAGCACAGGACATCATCACGGAACTCATGGTCTCGCTGGACCTGGAGCAGGGCGGCGAGATCGCCCAGAACCTGCTGCGGTTGTATCTCTTCTTCAACGATCGCCTCATGGAGGGGAACGTGAAGAAGGAGGAGGGTCCGATCCGGGAAGTGCGGGGACTGATGGTGGACCTGCGGGACGCCTGGAAGCAGATCGAGAACGTTACCGTGGACGGTCGCGCTCCTACGACCGGCGGGGTGAACATTGCTGGATAAGTCCCGCGCCGAGCGCGACCGCCCGGATCACAAAGCCCGCGCGGCGCGAACCGTCTCCGCCTTCGCGGTATACCGCCAACAGGTCCGGGATCATCTCGACCGCTACCTCCGGATTCTGGAACGCCAGCACCAGGCGATCCAGACGGATGACATGGATACGCTCGAGTTTTACCTCCGGGAAGGGCGTGAGACGCTGGCGGAGCTTCAGGCGGTGCAGGCGGTAGTCTACGCCCGGGAGAAGGATTCCGGTGACGAAGAGTTACCGCAAGAGCGTGAGGCGGTGCAGTCTCTCATGGAAAGGGTTCGCCGGCAGCACCGGGCCAACCGGGACCTGCTCGTGCAGCACCGGGACGCCCTGGGAGAACGGATCTCCGATATCCGTGTCCCCGCGCAGGCGCGGTCCGTGTTTCAACCTGCCACCCACGGCGGCAACATGATCGATATGTCGATGTAGGCGCGTTCAGTTCAGGCGTTCAGCTCCGGGAGAACACCGAGGATCCGGCGGCATCAAAGCGCGGAAAGCGGGAAATCTCCTCCGATGAGTAGAGATCCGCCAGCGGTTGCGGGTCAGGAATGTAATCCCGGGAGATCCCCGGCGCCAGTTCACGCCGCCAGGTGTGCTTCTCGTGGGTATCCTCGTAATAGAAGTACTTCCGGACTACCAGTTCCGTTCGCCCCCCCGGCTTCTTTTCCACCTTCACGATCCCGAACGCACCCTTTCCGATATACGCGAGGCGCTCGTCCTGGGCGAGCTCTTCCTGCTCCTGCTCCAGGAGCGAGTTTATCACACTCTCAAAGCGGACCGGTTTGCCGGTCCGGGGATGGGCGATCGCCGTCACGATATCCTCGATATCCTCTCCGGATATCTCGCACGGATCGTAGTCCCGTTCTGGAGGCGAATCGGGGAGAAAGTGCTTCTCCGGGTCAAAAGGCGCCCGTTTTTTCTTCCGTGCCTGCCGGGGTTTTCCCTGATTCTGTTTCCCCCGGTTTCTTGATCGATTTCCTCGTTTGCCCATGTGCATAATATAACACACCAGGGCCGCTCCTGTTCAATCGAAACCCACCGTGGTATAAGGCATTATGAAGGATACGCTCTTCCTGCTGGACGGTTACAGCGTGATTTACCGTTCCTATTTTGCATTTCTGCGCAATCCCCTGCGCAATCCCCGGGGCGAGAACTCCTCCGCGATATTTGGGTTCTTCCGGACGCTCTTTTCTCTCTTCCGCGAGTACCACCCGCAACAGTTTGCGGTGGTTATGGACTCCACGGTTCCCACGTTCCGGCATGAGAAATACGCGGAGTACAAGGCAACCCGCGAGAAGACCCCGGAGGATCTGCACGCGCAGATACCGGTAATCGAACGAATCCTGGAGACGCTCCGGGTACCCACGGTACGGGTGGAACGGTACGAGGCGGACGACGTGATGGCTACCCTGGCGGAGCAGTGCCGCGCCGCGGGCCGCGCCTGTCGGGTGATCTCCGGCGACAAGGACCTGCTGCAGCTCGTACAGGACCCGGTGCGGGTTATGCGTCCCGGAAAGAGCGGCCTGGAAGAGCTGGACCGGGAGGGGGTGTACCGGGACTGGCAGGTCTGGCCGGAGCAGATCCTGGACTATCTCGCGTTGGTGGGGGACAGTTCCGACAACGTCCCCGGCGTAAAGGGGATCGGGGCAAAAACCGCGGCGACGCTCCTGGACAAGTACGGGACGCTTGAGAGAATCTACGAGAACCTGGAGGAGATCTCCTCAAAGAGTCAGCGGACAAAGCTGGAGGAAGGCCGGGAGAACGCCTGGCTGAGCCGCGACCTGATCCAGCTCGCGTATGACGCGCCCGTGCCGGAAGGTATCCAGGGGTACCTCCTGGAAGACCTGGACTACCACGCCGCGGCGCCGCTGCTCCTGGAGCAGGGAATGCGGAAGCAACTGGAGGAGCTTGGCCTGAACCCCTCCGACTTTGAAGCGGCGGACACCCGGGAACCTGCCGACGCGGGCATGGAGAGCGCCGACGCCGGTACGGGAGGCGCCGTTGCTAAGAGCGCCACCACCACCACCGGTACCGATTCCCAGGCATCCGGCACCTCCCCGGAGACATCCCGTTTCCTGGACCCGGCGCTGCCCCCGCGCGAACGGACCGCAGCGGTCACCGACGGAGAGGAGCGGGAAGCGCTCGCCGCGCCCGGAACGTACGAGCTCGTGGACTCCCTGGAAGCGCTCGACCGGTGGGTAGAGACGGTACGCCGGACGGGCGTCTGGGCGCTGGACCTGGAGACGGACAACCTGAACGCGCTGGAGGCCAACCCGGTTGGGTTTTCGATTTCCACCGCCGCAGGAAGCGGGTGCTACATTCCGCTCCTCGGACCGGATGGACCGGTTCTGCCGGAGGAAGAGGTGCGGGAGCGTCTGCGGCCGCTGCTGACCGATCGCGATCTCACGCTGATCGGGCAGAACTTCAAGTACGACCTGCAGGTCCTGGCGGGATGGGGCATCGAGGTTGATCGCGTTTCGTTTGATACGATGATCGCCGCGTGGCTTGTCGATACCGGTGCCGGGAGCTACGGCATGGACCGGCTCGCGCGGGAATACCTGGAGTACGAGACGGTGCCGTTCAAGGACCTTTTTGAAGACCAGGGCAAATCGGGAGATCAGGTGTTCTCCGACGTACCGCTGGACCGGGCGTTGAAGTACGCTGCGGAGGACGCGGACGTGACGTTCCGGCTCTACACGGTGCTGGACCGGCTGCTCGATCGTCGCGGCGTGCGGGAACTTTTTGAGACGTTGGAGATGCCGCTCCTGCCGATCCTCGCCTCGATGGAGCGGGAGGGGATCGGTCTGGACGTTTTTGCTCTGGAAGAGTATTCGCAGGAACTCTCCCAACGGATCGCTCAGATCGAGAAGGAGATCTTTGAGCTGGTAG
>SLRR01000053.1 GCA_007130865.1 Spirochaeta sp.
CGGGATCGTCCTGGTCGCTCCACGCTCCGGCGGGAGTTACCAGTGTCTCCAGGCGTATTGCCAGGGTCTGGTCCCAGCCGACTGTAAACATACGAAACGCGCCGACACTGAATAAGGAATGGTCCTCCAGGACATGCTCGATTCGTCCCCGACCCGATTCCGGCCCGTCCTCCGGCAGGTGCAGGGACGCTGCCCCGTAGATGTCAGCCCAGAGGTTGCCCTGAAGTGAGACTCCCATGCGATGTACACCGCCGGTTCCATCGTACAACCAGGAAGGCTCCACAGTGAGGGGACCGGCAGCGCTGTGAAGCCGGATCCCCACGCGGGATTTGTCCAGAGAGGGCACGTCCATCGCGTCGCCGTCGCCACCAGCGGCCGAAGTCGAATTATCATCTGTGTCAGCATTTTCGCCGAGATCGCCACCGGCGAGAGCGACGAGCGACAGATCCGGTCCCGGCGGAAGCAGGACCGTTTCCAGGTAACCCAGCGCACCGAGAGGAAAATATACCGAGAGCAGCCACGCGGTTTCATCGCGGACGTCCTCGGAACGGGTGAAGTCCGCGATGCTGAGTCCGTCGGCTCCAAAGATCAGGTCCGCCGCGTTGAACAGCGACCCCAGGCCCCAACTGAGACGATCCAGGCCTCCCGTGACCCGGATCGTGTACTCTTCCGTCAGGGGAAAGCGGAACCGGATGCTCGCCCGGGGTACTTCCAGAAATGCCGGCGAGGTGGCGCCGGAAGGGTCCTCCAGTAACGTGAGACGGAGCTGCAGCCGGGACTGCACGTTCCGGTCTCCCGCGGAGAGGAAATCAACGGTGCCGCGGGATGTACCCAACAGGCCGAGATCCTCTCCCGTCCAGGCGGCAATTGCGTAACTCTCGATCTCCGTCCGGACGCGGGTTTCCGCGCTCACATCTGCGCCCGTACCAGCGAGTAACAGTACAAGCACAGTCGCGACCGGAAGTATCCACGTTACGCAGCTGCTCGTGGCGATCGTTCTGCCGGTTACCATGTGAGCGCATCCAGGGAGAAGATATCCCGGGGCAGGTCAACCCCGAGGCGCGCCGACTCGATTATCATCTCGGTACCGCTGGACCGGCGCGTCTCGTCCACCACTCGGATACGCGAAGGGAAGTGGTATCCGTCCTGCCGAATCGTTTCCAGGATGTGCATCGTCTTCAACAGGCGCCCGCTTCGTGCGTACTGTTCCGCCTTGCGCAGTACGAAATCCTCGCGGTCCACCCAGTAGATCTGACGCGGATAGGCGACGCTTGTGGTGCGGGCGTTCAGCTCAACCTTGTAAGAGCGGTGTCCGTCCACTGTTTCCTCTCCGAGCAGGTTGAACCGATAGTCCGAAGCCAGCCCGCGCCCGCCGGTCATGTCCTCGTAGGAGATGTCTGAGCCGAGGAGGTTGTCCCGCAACGCCGCACCCTGGAGTCGGATCGTCTCCCGGGCGTCCGGGTAGTAGAGGTAGAGGCTGTCGTCCCGGCGAAGAACGCGCTGGCCTTCCTCGGCACGGGAGGTGAACTCCACCAGAAAACGATCCTCGCCCTCGCTGTGCGCGATATACGTGCTTGTGCGGTCGCCGAAGCGGTCGGTGATCACCATGCGCCCTTCAAAGATCGCTGTGGATTGCGTCTGGTTTGCTTCCATGCGCTCGATGATCTCCTCCGCGGTGAGCGCGGATATCGGGAGTGCCGGTAGAACCAGGACCCCCAGGAAAAGTAAAAACGGAACCGGCAGTTTACCGTATCCGGTCATATTTCGATTGATTCGTTTCTTCTCATAACCATACATATTGAACCTGTCCTTTCGCATTTGGTCTTGAATGTCATCACGTCGGCGGGGTTCGCGTTCGTGGTGAAAAAACCGGGACAGTCGTAGTGACACGGTATCACTACGACCGGTCGCATATTGTTGACCGCTTCCAGTGCTTCATCTTCATTCATAGTGTTTGGTATCCGGGATCCACCGATTGGAACGATCAGCAGATCCGGGTTCCGTATTTCCTGCCATGACGCTTTTTCCAGGAGCGTATCGCCGAGAACCACGATAACCCGTGGTCCCGTCCGGATTTCGAATCCGATCGAACCCCAGCCGGTTCTGCTATCGCGTCCCGGCGAAAAGGTTTTCCTGAACGGTCCGACTCGGAGCTTCAACGGGCCGTGAGTCGTTCGGATTCCCGTAACACGGACTCCGTCGGAATCGATCGTTTCCGAAGGCGCGATCGGAAGTACACGTTCCACCTCGGTCGTGAAGGTAAGTCCTCCTCGTCGCGGTGCGATGAGAACGGCAGTACTGTTCCGTTCCCGAATCATCGCGCGGTTGCAGATCACCGGTGCTCCTGATCGGTTCGCGACGCGGTCGGCGTACCAATAGTGATCCGGGTCGGCGTGGGTAACCAGAACATGAGTAACCGTCGACCACTCACTTGCGGGTATGAGAGATTTCATCGTCAGAAGGAAGAGGTTGGCTCCGGGATCGACCGCGAGTTTTCGATCTCCGTCGTCGAGGATGAATGCGTTGTATCCGTAGTAGGTAACGCGCATCTTCTCTCCCGATATCTCGTTACTCCGC
>SLRR01000177.1 GCA_007130865.1 Spirochaeta sp.
CGCCGAGTCGCCGAGTCGCCGAGTCGCCGAGTCGCGAAGCGTGGTAACGCAAGGCGCCGTCTTGCAAGACGCAATGCGTCGCCGGGAGGTTCAACCGAACTCTTCCGGCTCCCGGAAGAGCTCCCGCAACAACGCCGGAGCGTCGTCCACGAGAGAGAAGATTCCGATCGACTCCACCCGTTCCAGATGCTCCCGGCAGGTATACCGCTCGGTCAGACCCCGAGCGTTATCACGGTAATCCACTCGCGCCCCCTCGAGCAGTCCTGCATCGTACAGATGCTGCACATCCTCGATCAGCTCGTCCGGGTAGACGGTACAGCACGCAGACGCGAGGATTTCACCGACCGCCTGGTCCCGTTCCTGCACGGTCTGCTCCACCAGAAGTTTCAGATACTCCGTGATCTGCTCCCGGACGAGGTTTCCCGTCAGGTACAACGCCACAAGGCCGTTGACAGCATCGGCACGCAGCACCGGGTCGGCACTCCGCTCCAGGGCGAACGCCATAAGCAGCTCCGGGGTTTCCCGGCACAGCGATCCCCAGAGTGAATCCCGGGCGGCGCAGACCCGGAACGTCTCACCCCAGATCGCGTCGATCACGTCGAACCGCGTGAAGTACGGCGCCAGCGTGGCAAAAAGTTCACCGTCGGGAATCCGTGCCAGAAGGTACAGGGCAAAAACATGAGAGTAATCACTCGGCCTTTCACAGCTCTCATCCCAGCGACGCAACGTCTCCAGCAGAAGTTCCCGTAACGGCTCGACAAACTCCTCCAGATGCGCGCTGATGAATCGAGCGGCGCGGAGATTGTGTTCCCCCACCGGCATTTTTCGAAGCGCCCCGATCTCCTCCCGGATCACTGCGTGACGATCACTATCGTCGGATGAACGCAATCGGGTAGCGGTCTCGGAGGTTGTCACGTTCTGGATCAGAAACTCCGCCCGTTCAAATCCGGGTGATTCCCCTATCGGGTCGATCTCGGACCGGTAATAACCACATACGCCCATGCGGGGCGAGTTCGTGATCGGGGCCAGCATCTCCGGGCCTCCATCATACGCCTCGATACAGTGATCACAGAAAAAGGCATCGTCAAACGACTCGTAGAGAAGATCCCGGGCGAAGAGCAGCGCCGCCCCGGCGCCGCAGCTGCATTCAATCTGTGGTGGATCGTTTCGCGCTGCCAGGACCACCGTCTGCTCAGTGACAGGACTCTCGATCGGGTGGAGTCGCCGTATATACAGCGTGGTCGGACAACCAAGATCGTACCGATAGACGATGTGGCGGCAATCCGGCAACTCGCTCAAAGGGAGATCGAACGACTCCGACTCCTCCTGCATCGGCACAGGAAGGAGGTTGAAATCGGAGATATACCTGGTACCGGCGGCTACAAACTCGCTGGAATGTCCGCAACACTCAACCCAGATCGCGCGCAGAAACACGTCTATCTCGGAAAGAGGTGTCTCCGGCGCTGTCAGGATATGAAGCCAGTAATCCGGTTCCTCGGAATCGGACACCACCAGGTGCAACAGGCGTTGCGAAGCGTTACCTTCTACAGACGACTTCCGGGAGGGACAAGCTGCTATGTGCCGGGACATCCCGCTCCCGGTAAAGCTCTTCCCGCAGTACCGACACGTTCCGGTAGACATGGCGCCCCCTCTCACTTCTGATCATAGCACGGGATCGCCCGGCGTACGAGTCGCCTGTACAGGACGAGTATGACAGTTCCCATGTAGAGGCACCCCGCCAGACCGTACAGGAAGAGCTGCCACGGCGTCTCCGCCCGGAGACGCATAAGACTCCCCCAGCCGGTGGGGAAGAGGCCGATCAGCAGTCCAGGACGTCCCGGCAGAAGCGCCAGCAGCAGGGGAGGAATGGTAAACACGTTGAGCACCTTTGCCAGGGCTAGACCCTGAACCTTGTTCTTCGCGAGGATGCTCATCACCAGGAACGCGAGCGGAAGCGCCAGCGTATCCGGTAAAAGAGACAACGCGAACCGTCCCGACAACGCCGGTTTAACTCCGTGAACGAGGTCGCCCGCAAAAACCAGAGGAACCAGGAACACGCCGAAGATCACCAGCAGCGTGGCGCCTCGTCGCAGCACCCACCACCCGGGTCGTCCCGGCATCGTCTGCAGCACCGGCAGGACTCCCTCGTCCTTCTCGTCCAGGATGAGAAACGCCCCGAGCATACCGTACATCAGCGCCGCCAGGAGGATGATGAAAGACCGCACCGTGTCGTAGTGAGCTTCCACAACCACAAGGATAGACGCCGGGGCAAAGTGGTTCAGGAGAAGCGGCACGATCCTTCCCAGGACGACCGCCGCCAGGAAGGGAGCTCCCAGAATCAAGCGGGATACCGGGTCACGCAGGAGCAGCGTAACGTCGGCACGACCCGGCCCGAATCGAACCGTCATGGGCCGGTCCACCATCGATCGGTCCACCCTGGGTCGGCCGGACCCGGGATCTTTGCCACCACGGACCGAGCCCCCCGTTCCGGTACCAAGTCGCAGGAACGCCGTTCGGGCCCACCGGAACGCAAGGCCGTTCCAGACGATCAGACTTCCCGCCGCAAGAAGAATCTCCAAGGGGGACCGCACCGGCGGGAATATGGAGGTGAAGAACACCATCCCGCCCCAGATCGGCGAGAGCACCCCCGCGGGACCGACGCTTATTCCCACCAGTTCCACCAGGGGAAACATGAACGGCAGGGACACGATGCTGGAATAGACAAAGTAGTCCAGCACGCGGGTATGGCGCGCCGCCAGGACAATGCCCAGGCTGAAGTACACCGGCACGGAGAGCAATAGTCCCACCGCGAGCATCAGGACTCCGCGGAGGTCGATCGAAACGAGACCTGTTCCGTGAGCGAGCACGGTCAGAGCGAGAATCACCACCGCGGCGAGCGCCAGCACCGCCGTGACCTTGGCGCGCCAGTACCGGTCAAACCCGCCCCCGTGGGTGAGAATGAGCGGCAGTATTCCCTGATCGCGTTCCAGCAGAACCAGGCCTCCGGCAAAGAAGAATCCCATGAAAGAAGGGTCCAGCAGTACGATCAGCTCGAATCCCTGCCGGCGGAACTCCCCTGGCATCAGAACCAGGAGAAGGAAGAAGAACGCGGTCATCACTGTGTACGCCGCGTAGAGACCGCTCCGTACCTGTATCCGCGCTTCCGTAGCGAGCAGCCTGCACCACCGGGCGCTTTCGTTCGTGGACGTAACGTCGCTCACGGGAGGCTCCCGGCACCGGCGGCCCGGTCGAGGCGGTGCCCCGTTACGGTGAGGAACACCTGCTCCAGGTTCACCTCCCGGTTCACCACGCGGCTGATCGAGGAAAACCCTCGTACAGGGCCGTCCAGGAGATCCCGGTATTCCAGATTCGCCGTCCGGTGATCGCCGTTCTCATCGCTGCCGGTCACGACGATACCGGGCCGCCCGAAACGCTTCTTGAGCGAGGCGGGAGCGTCGATCGCCACAAGTCGACCTTCCACGAGAAACCCCACGGAGTCGCAGAGTTCGTCCGCCAGCTCCATCGCGTGAGTGGTTATGAATATGCCGGAGCCTCCGTTCCGTAACTCCAGGATCCAATCTTTGATCCGTCGCGCCCAGTGCGGGTCGAGGCCGGAGGTGGGCTCGTCCAGAAACAGGATCGGCGGCCGGTGCAGCACAGCCCGAATAAAAGCGAGACGCATGCGCATCCCCTTGGACCAGGTCTCCACGCGCGTATCGATCGCATCGGTCAGACCGAGTCGCGCCACCGCTTCGTCCAATCGGTCCGTTTCCAGCGGGAATCCCCGCAGAGCCGCTGTAAAAAGCAGATTCTCCCGGCCGGTCAGGCGGGTGTAGAGGTTGGGCGTCTCAAAACCGATCCCTATCCGGGCGTAGATCGAGCTATTCCACGATCTAAGGTCCCGTCCGTCCACGTACACCTCCCCCTGGTACCGGTGGAGTAACCGATAGAGAATCTTCTGCGTGGTGGACTTTCCCGCTCCGCTGGGACCGAGGAAGCCGAAGATCTCGCCCGCCGCCACGGAGAAACTCAGATCACTCAACGTGGGAGAGCCGCCGGCCTCCTTGCCACCAGTATCCTCGTAGGAAAAAGTCAGGTGTCTGACCCGAATGAGCGGATTCGGCGCCGCCTTGCCTGATGGATTCATGGACTCCGCGTTCATGGGGAACCTCCCGACATATCCTGATTGTCCGCCTCGACAAATACACGCTGAAGGAACCCTTCCAGGAGGTGCGTGAACGCTGCGCGAAAATGGTGAGGTGTCAATCCCGGCGGTCCTGTATCGGCAAAGTCAGCGGATTCGGTGGATTCGGCGGGTTCGACAGCGGCCGGGGCGATCGCTGTCATAGCGCCGGTACCAGCGGTGGTGTGTATACCGGTCATGGCGCCTGCTCCGGCAGCCGCATCGAAGACCAGCCGCAATCCCGCTACAACTACGTGTTCCTCCACGCTCCGTTTCAACCCCGCATTGAGAAGGAGCGGACTGAGACGCCGGAAAAACCGGATATCCTGCTCGTCCATCAAGTTCACCTCCCGCGGACCGGCGGCACGCGCCAGATAGGCGATCTCCTGCGGATCCAGAAGTCCGGCCATTCCGGTTTCCAGGATTCGGCGGGGAAGATCTTCGAGAATCACCGACGCCAGCAGTTCCGCACACCGATCCACCCCGCGGGGCACATCGCGCAAGAATCGCTGCTCTATCCCGTCATGGAAGTCCCGCTCCCACTCCGCGAGCAGCTCCAGCGCCAGCGCTTCCTTGCTCGCGTGGAACCGGTAGAAACTACCCTTGGAGATCCCCGCACCACGCACGAGCTCATCGATACTCGTTTTACGGACTCCCCGGATACCCATAATCGAACGCCCCACCTCGCGCAACGCCCGGCGAATACGACGTTCCTCCTGGGGAGTAAACTTTCTCGGCACGCATTCCCCCTTATATGTACAGGCCCCGGGACTCCACGCTCGCTGATACTATACGACTACTTTATTTTTTTGGTCAAATCTTTTCGAGCAGTGCATGATGTACTCGTGATTTTCCACGGATCAGTAGTATATTCAAGGATATAATTCCTCACAGACAGAGCCCGTGCAAATCGGACCTGCCGGAAAGGCGGTGAATGATGCGTCGGTTTTTTGTGGGCTGTATCGTCGTTATTTTCGCGATGACATTTGGATTGGCGATTGTTGTTCCGGTGAACGCGGAGGAGAGCAACGAATCTCCGGTGGCGTTCCGGATCGCTCCGGCCCCGGTAGGGTATCCGGTGCTTGAAGCGGGCACCCGTTACGTGAACACCGGTGCCACCGGTACGGTTGTGTCGGTGGAATCGATGGGAACAAAATTCACGATGTACGGAGGGACGATCTTTGGCTCGTTCAAACAGGACCTGAGTGACACGGCGTCAGTAAGCGTGTCTCTCGCGGCGTCGCTGCTCGCCGGGAATAAGTACGATCTGGTCACGGCACAGATTCCACTGGGACTGCAGGCGTTGTACCAGCCATTTTACCGACCCTGGGGATCGCTTTTCCTCTTCGGCGGTTTCGGCGGAGACGTGGCAATGATGTCGATGACTGTCACGATACCGCAGGTTACGCCGTCGTTCACGGTGAACGACGATACAACCGTATCGACGACGGTCACCACCGGCACCATCAGCGCCGGATCTCAGCTCAACGTTCCGACGGGACCGTTCATCCTGTCCGTATTCGGTGTATACCACTATACGTCGGGGTCCTATGACACCACGCAGACCTCGAGCATGTCCTACGACTATCCGTCGTACTCCGGGACGATAGACGGACGCTCCGCGATCGCGTTTGGCTGCGACGTACTGTACGTTCCCTGGAACGTCGCGTTGAGTTCTCAGGTACAGAATACGGAGGAGTATACACTGGCGACGGTGGGGCTGAAATGGCTGGTGTCCCGTATCGGTGGTCGATGAAACTCCAAATTGATAAAAAAACCAGGCCTTGTTACCACCAGGTTATTCCGGTACCCTGATACGCAATGACCGAAATCTGCCTTATTCGACACGGAGAGACCGACTGGAACGCGATGGCGCGCATCCAGGGAAGTACCGATATACCATTAAACGAAACCGGCCGCGACCAGGCGCGGATAACCGCGGAGATGCTGTTCCGCGACGGAGAGCGGTGGGACGCGATCTGGTCCAGCCCGCTCAGCCGTGCGCTGGAAACGGCGGAGATCATCGCCGAACGACTCGACCTGGGCCCGATCCATACCGATCCCGATCTGCAGGAGCGCAACTTCGGGGCGGCGGAAGGGATGAACCGTAATACTCGTATCGCCCGGTTTGGTGACGGGCCGATTCCCGGAGCGGAGTCATGGGATGACGTTCTCCACCGTGCGACCGGCATACTCGAGAAGCTGCGATTCGCTTTCCCGGATCATCGCGCGATCGTTGTAGCGCACGGTGGAGTTATCAACGGTCTGATGGGACATCTCAGCGGTGGAGCTATCGGGCCCGGGAAGACCCTCATTAAGAACGCTTCCGCAAGCCTCGTCGCCTGGGATGGGACCTGGCGTATCCGCTGGTTCAACCGGACCGGCGATCAGAATTTGACGTTTGTCCCGGAGTCGGCGCCGGAGCCCGCGCCGAGACGTTAATCGATCACCGAATCGTAATACGTCGCCGGGGAGTCTCCATCTCCAGGGTGTGCTGGACTACGCGCAGCTCCCGGAGGCGCGGCCCCGGGACCTCAATCAGTACCAACTGCGGTAGCTCATAACCACCCTGTTCGTCCGGGATCGCCGTGATCTCCAGCTCGTACCGCCCTTCCGGAGGTAGATCCACGATAGCGTTTCGGTTGATCCGCGTGATCGAGGGCTGCTCGTACTCATCCGCGTCGGGTACGTCCGTAAAGCGTACCGACTGGATACCTTCCAGGATCACCGTACGCCGCCCGCGGGAGATCAGTTCCTGCCGGTACTTCCCGATCAGCGTGTTCAGAACCCCCGGATCGTGGGAGTATTCCTCCTGGAGTTCCACCGCCACCAGGTGCGTTGGTTCACGGTAGGGTGCGTGTCGCGCGAGCGGCCACGCCAGCGGCGGTGCAGGAAAAGACGCAACGGGATTAACGTGGATGTTTTCAACGGAGGCGTTGGAGTAGTTGTCGGTCTCGTTGCGATCCCAGTTGTTCGCCGCTACTACCGTCACCTGCCCGGTGCGCCGGTTCTCGATGTACCCGTAGGCGGCCATCGAATGGTGCCGTTCCGGCGCGAGCGTCCCGATCACGACCGGTTCACCACGATCGATCCCGTCCCGGATTATCTGCAGTTGCGCGGCAACTTGTCGGTGCGACTGCGGTTCCGCGGACACGTCGTCCACGACAAACCGCTGAAAGACGATATCGTTCTGAAGCCGGCTCATTTTCTCCCGGACGACCCGGTTGGCCTCCCGTATCGAGTAAACCGTATCGGAAAAACGTGGCAGTTGTTCGGGAAACCGATGATAGAGCACCGCTGCACCGGAGAACGCGTAACACAGCCCGAGCTGGCCTCGGAGTACCTCGTAGGCGAAGAGGAGCAGCACCGCTCGATCGTCGGGCGCTATCGGACCAAAGCGGTCCCTCAACCATGGATTGAGCAGCTCCGAGTAAGACTCCACATCACCACGATAACGCGTGTCATTGGCGAAGCTGAAGTTGTCCCGACCCCAGACATAGTCGGCAAATCCGACGCGGTACTCCCGACGATCCACCAGCGATTCTTTTCCCTCACCGGGGCCGCGCAGTTCTACCACGAGATCATGTACACCGGCTTCGTCAAAAGGGGATACGGTAAACGTGTAGGTCGGATCACCTTCGGAGTCACTTTCATTATTCCCGATGTCCGGGTCCCCCGGCGGAACCGAGCGTTCCACCCGGACGCGATCGCTTTCGACAATTACGGACTCCGCCCGCTGGTGCGGATCACGCAGCGACACCTCCAGGTGGAGCGGGCTGCCGCCAAGAGCGGCGATCGAGAGAGTTACCTCTTCCAACGCCGCCGGAGCAGCCGTGGAGAGCAGGAATGGGAAAACCGCGAGCACCCACGCTGCGCGTCGAATCAGGTCTCTGGTCGGCCCCGACCGTACCTGAGCGGGGCGTGCCGGGGCCGGCCGTTCGACACAGTTTTTACCCGGCGATTTCCGGCGTATCGATCTTGCTGACTGCGTCGTTTATCTCCTCCTGAGAGAGGCTGAGTCGTTCAAGTTTACCGGCGAAATACGCCTCGTAGGAAGCCATATCAAAGTTGCCGTGACCGCAGAGGTTGATCAGGATCGTCTTGGCTTTGCCTTCCTTCCTGGCGATTTCCGCTTCCCGGAGAGCCACCGCGATGCCGTGATTCGCTTCCGGCGCGGGAATTATCCCCTCGCTCCGCGCAAAGAGGACACCTGCTTCAAAGCTGTCGATCTGGTCCACCGCCTGCGCCTCGATAAGCTTGTCCTTCAGGAGCTGGCTTACGATCACTCCCGCTCCATGATAGCGGAGACCCCCGGCGTGAATCGACGCCGGAACGAAGTTGTGGCCCAGGGTGTACATCGGAAGAAGCGGCGTCATACCCACAGTGTCACCGAAGTCGTACCGAAAAACACCCCGGGTGAGCTTGGGGCACGCCGTCGGTTCCGCGGCGATCGCGCGAATCGGCCGCTCCCCGGTCAGGTGGTAGCGCAGGAACGGGAACGCCAGACCGGCGAAGTTGGATCCACCTCCAAAGGGCGCCACCACGATGTCCGGGTACTCCCCGGCGATCTCCATCTGCGCGATCGCTTCCTGCCCGATCACTGTCTGGTGCAGCAACACGTGGTTCAGTACGCTACCCAGCGCGTAGCGCGCGTCCTCGTTTGTCGCGGCTACTTCTACCGCCTCGGAGATCGCAATCCCCAGGCTCCCCGGCGAGTCCGGGTGTTCCGCCAGGATTTTACGCCCTGCCGCGGTACGGTCCGACGGAGAGGGGTAAACGTCGGCGTTCCAGGTATTCATCATCAGCTTACGGTACGGTTTCTGATCGTAGCTGATACGCACCATGTAGACCTCGCACTTGATACCGAAGAGCTGACACGCAAACGCCAGAGCACTCCCCCACTGACCGGCACCGGTCTCCGTGGTGATGCGGGTTACTCCGTCCTGCTTGTTATACCAGGCCTGCGCGACGGCGGTGTTGGGCTTGTGCGATCCCGCCGGGCTCACCCCCTCGTATTTGTAGAAGATCTTTGCCGGCGTATCGAGCGCCTTTTCCAGACGCCACGCGCGGAACATCGGTGTAGGACGCCATAACGCGTAGATCTCACGCACCTCGTCGGGAATCTCGATCCACGGTTCCTGGCTTACTTCCTGGTGAATTAAGCCGGAAGGAAAGAGCGGCGCCAGGGCGTCCCCGCTGATCGGCTCGCCGGTGGCGGGGTTGAGCGGAGGCAGCGGCTTGTTGGGCATATCCGCCACGATATTGTACCAGCTCCGCGGAATATCTTGCTCGGACAACACAATCTTCGTTTCTTTCATAGGTGTTCATTCTACTGCCGGAGCAATCACTGTCAACAGACCGGTAGCGGCAGGCCGACCAAAATGATACGTTATTGTTCACGTATGTCCTGGATAATCACTAATCTGATCGAACTGCGTGATCTAATGAGCACGCATATTCTCTTCACCCTGGGGGCGATGCTGCTCGTGGGGTACGCCACGGGGATCCTTGCCGGAAAAGTACGGCTCCCGGAGATCACCGGCTTCATCCTCGCCGGTGTTCTCGTAGGTGAATCGGTTCTGGGTATCGTACCGCTCCACATGACCGCGTCGATGAAGGTGATCACCGAGGTCGCGCTCGGTCTGATCGCCCTTACGATCGGGAGCGAGTTTTCCCTGGTGAAACTGCGTCGCATGGGATCGCAAGTAGTGGGTATCACCGGTGTTCAGCTCGGCCTGACGTTTCTCGTGGTGCTGCCGATCATGATCCTGGTAGGGATGGACCTCCCCTTTGCGTTGATAGTCTCCGCGATCGCTACGGCGTCCTCACCGGCGGTAGCAGTTGCGGTAGTACAGTCACTGCGAGCCCATGGAACGTTCGTGGATTACCTCTACGGCGTGGTGGCGCTTCTCGATGCCGGGGCAGTGATCCTCTTCGGGATTACGTTCTCCATCGCCGCCGGGCTTATGGGACTCACCGCCGCGGGAGCCGGTCCTCTGGTCCTGTTTCTGGCAGCCCTGGGGGAGGTGTTTTTCTCCCTGCTCACAGGCATCTTAATGGGCTTTGCCCTGCACCTCCTGGTACGACGCAAAAAGCGTACCAACGAGATCATGGTGATCACCTTGGGTGTAACCTTTCTGGTAACTGCCGGGGCGATCATTTTTCACCTCTCGCCGCTGCTGATCAATATGACCGCCGGAGCGGTAATGATTAACATGACCCCCCGGCACCATCGTGTGTTCCGCATGCTGGAACCGATGACCCCGCCGATCTACGCGCTCTTCTTTGTACTCGCCGGGAGTGAGCTGCAGCTGTCACTCCTTGCGCAGCCGCAGATCCTGCTGATCGGTGGCACCTACATCCTGTTCCGAGCCCTGGCAAAGTACGGCAGCGTGTACCTGGGAGGCCTGCTGACCGGTACGGAAGCACCGATTCGGAATAACCTGGGGTTCTGCATGCTGCCCCAGGCGGGAGTGGCTCTGGGGCTGGTGTTGTTCGTGCAGGCCTCCCCGGTCTCCGGTGCGATGACGCCGGATCAGGTAGCGATGACCGGAACGCTGGTCAACGTGATACTCCTCTCAGTGTTTGTTAACCAGCTCTTTGGCCCGCCCCTGGCAAAGTCTGCGATAATCCGGGGTAATCGGATGGAGGTACAGTAATGGATCTTCTTAGAACACTACGGCCGGAATGCTGCGCCGTGGATCTCACGGAAACGAAAAAAGACGCGGTTCTGCGGGAACTCTCCACGATAATCTGTAGAAACCCCGTCGCCGCCGGGATCGGACCGGAAACGATCTACACGCACCTGAAAGCCCGCGAAGCACAGGGATCCACCGGTTTTGGAAACGGCGTCGCCCTGCCCCATGCCCGTGTTCCGGGCCTCGAGGAGTTCGTGGTGGGTATCGCGCTTTCTCAACGGGGCGTGGATTTTGAAGCTCTCGACAAAAAGAAGGTGCGGCTGATCTTCTTCATCGTAGGTCCGGAAGAAGCTGCAGGCGAACACCTGAAAGCGCTGGCGGCGATCTCGAGACAGGCCAACTCTCCCAAGGTCCGAGCGGAGCTGCTCAAAGCAATGACCCCGACGGCACTCCACGAGTCCTTTGCGCGTCGCCTCGGTGGTGGTGAAGAGAAGCCGATCGCGCGGCAGGCGATGAAAGTAATCTTCGTGATCCTCTACCTGGAGGAGCTGCTTTACGAGGTCCTGGAGTACTTTATCGAGGAAGGTATCGACGGAGCAACGATCCTCGAGGGTGCAGGAATGGGACAGTATATTTCCAACGTACCGCTCTTCGCGGAGTTTATCGGGTTCATGCAGGAGCGGAAGAATCACAGCCAGACGATCATGGCGCTAATTCCCGCCGATCGGGAACAACGGATAATCCAGGGGATCGAAGCGATCACCGGCGACATGGACACGACCCAGGGAGCGATGGTAATGACCATGGACGTCAGTTTTCACAAAGGGACAATGCGGATGATGTAAGGTCGGAATGCAAATCGATACTATTCGCAGCAGCGAAAATCTGGTATCGTCCCGGCCATGATCCCCATTACATTAGTAACCGGATTTCTCGGGTCAGGTAAAACTTCGTTGCTCGCCCACCTGCTCGATAATACGGAGGGCCGCAGAATCGCGGTGATCATCAATGATATGGCTCCCCGCTGCATCGACGGAGTGTACCTCCGGGGGGGCGAGTTCCTGCTGACCGAGGACGACGAAACGATACGTACAATCTCCGGGGGGCGTGTCGGCGCGGGAAAACGCGAGGCCCTGGTAGAGCAGGTACAGGAGCTGGCTCGTTCGGAACCGGCGCCGGAAGCGATCCTGGTGGAAACGTCCGGAGGATCCCCGGCGCTGTCCGTGGCGGACGCGCTCGAAAACGACCCGGCCCTGAAAGACCTGGTAACGGTAGATTCGATTATAACCATGGTGGATACGGCGGCGTTTCCCGGTATTTGGAGTGACTCCCTGCTTAAACCGGTCCTGGTGGACCAGATCAGCGCCGCGGACCTTGTTGTGCTCAACAAGTTCGATCGGGCAGGATTCCTTGCGCGAGTTCGATCGCGCCTGGTCATCAAGTCGGTCCGGCCCGGCGTACCGGTGATCGCCGCGGAGTTCGGGCGGTTGGACCCGGTGGATATCCTCCACACTGATCGTCGCGCATCTGCCCCGCCTCACCTTAAGAAGAACCGGAGTAATCCCAATCACTATCCCCTGGTAGCGCGGCAACTTGAGGAAACCCGTCCGTTTCATCCGGAACGGCTGCACGAGTGGCTCAGCCGGGACTGGCCCGGTATCGTCCGGGTCAAGGGGTTCCTCTGGCTCGCCACGGACATGGAGCACGTCTACGTGGTCGATTCCGCCGACGATCAGCGGGAACTCGGCATGGAGGGAACGTGGTACGGAGCGTTGCCGGAGGATCAACTCCCGGACGATCCCCGGATCCGGGAACTCCTGGCGGAGCACCCCTACCAGGACCGACGCCAGTCGATAACGATCATCGGTGAACCGGAAGCGGTCGAACGGGAACTTCGGGGTCTCCGGGCGGCGCTGCTCAGTGTAACCGAGCTCGATCGTGGCCCCGGGGCGTGGGCGTCGATTACCGACCCGATCACCCAGGCGTTCCGGGACTAGCCCAGGTCGACTAGTCCAGGTAACGCGCTTTCGCCGCCAGATGGTCGGCAAACGTGCGCGACAGGACTATCTCGTAGTTCGGCTTGTGAAGAAAAAACAGATATTCCGTGTCGGTGGGATGGATAGCCGCCATGATCGCGTCCATCCCGGGGTTGCCGATCGGTCCCGGCGGCAGCCCGGCGTTTCTATAGGTATTATACGGATGCTCCACCTCGGTGTCGGCGAACGTAGGCTGTCGCCGACTGGTACCGAGGACGTAGTTGACCGTCGCATCGGACTCCAGGCGCATCCCTATCTGAAGCCTGTGCCAGAACACCCCGGCCACATCGGGCATCTCGCCGGGTCCGGCGGATTCCTTCTGGACGATAGAGGCGAGTGTAAGTACGTCGTGCAACGTTCGTTCCTGCCGAGCGATCTCCCGGCGCAAATCCTCGGCTACACGCTGGGAGAACGTGGTGAGCATCCGACGGATCAGGCTCTCCGGCGTACTCTCCGGGAATACCCGGTACGTCTCGGGAAAGAGGTATCCATCGAGGATCGTGTCGTCCTGCAGGGGAGCGAGAAAGTCAAAGTCGCGGTAGAGGTCCTGCATCACCACGGCCCGCCGGAACTCCTCCCGCGGGAAAAGTCCCACCTCCTGAAGGTACGTACCGATCTCGTCCAGACTCCACCCTTCCGGGATCGTGACTGTTATTTCCTCAAACACCGCGTCGCCGGCGACGATCCGGTCGAGCACCTCCGCCGGCGATAGCGCGGGAGAAACCTGGTAACGGCCGGCCTGCAATCGCGCCTGGTATCCACGGTAGCGAGCGTACCACTCCAGGATGCGAGCGTCCCGGGCAAGTCCAGCGGAGACCAGTTCCCGGCTTACCACGCGCAGCGGTTGACCCGGTTCGATCTCAAAAATAACCTCCGGCACGTCCTCCGGGCCCGGAGCCGCCATGGGCGAATAAAGGTGCTTCTGAACGATGAAGAAAAGCGTCGCTGCTCCGGCTATAGCAAGAAAACCCAGGAGAACGACCACACCGGTCACCAGCGTAATTTTACGTCTCATCGGGATCGTATTGTACGGGTACCGCGTAACCGGGGCAACAACCGGAGGCAGCAACTTGTCCGGCCCGGGCCAGGCAAAGTATTCTGGGTATTAAGATGCGCGAGAGCACCCCGATTTACGGACACTCTCGGGGGTATCGAACGCTGGCGATGGTAGCCCTGCTGGCACTGATACTCTCCGTGACGAACCTCGCCGATCCACACCGCGACGGCACCGTCGCGCTCGTGGGTACTGTGGCCTTTGCCGTTCTGGCGGTATACGCCTGGAGTCGTGCCGTCCGGCGCACCGTGGTAATGACGATCGAGGACGAGGGGTTCTGCGTTTGCGATCCGGCGATCGCTCCGGGACTCCTTCGGTACGAGGAGATCCAGGAGATCCGCATTTACGCCACGCTGGAGAGGCCTATGGTTGCGTTCAGGGTGTATAACCAGCGCACCTTGAAGCGGCACACGCCCCTGGTAATGCGACTGGTGCTGCAACCGCTCTGGACGGTCCGACGGTACCAGGTGATCCTGGAACTGGATCGCTTTAACGACCAGGTAGCGGCGATCAAATCCACCGCGCTGAAAGCGGGTATTCCCGTGGTAAGCGAACTGGTCTGAGCGAGCTGATCTGAATGAACCGACTGAGAAAACGAACTGGATTGAACAGACTGTGATTACCCGAGCGATTCTTAAAACAAAACGCGGACGCTGGTTGCATTACGATTCGCCGGTAGAAACCGTGGTCGTATCCGCCGGAGATGAACCTCGCACTGCGGTACCGGCTTCGCTGGAACGGCTGGAAACGCTGGTGGAGGAACGCCGGTTACCCGCGGTGGGGTTTCTCACGTACGAGGCGGCCGCTGCCTACGATCTCGCTACCCACCCTGCCACGGAGCTGCCGTGCCTGTGCTTCGTCCTCTTCCGGAACGTCCGGGATATCACCCAGGAAATGCGTCGCTCTCCACCCCGTGGTGCCGGGTATGCCGTCGGTCCCTGGACAAACTCCGTGGACGAGGAGGAATACCACAAGCGGATAGCCCGCGTCCGGGCATATCTCGCCGCGGGAGATACCTACCAGGTAAACTACACGTTCCGGATGTACGCACCGTTCTCGGGTGATACGGAAGCGTTCTTCCGGGACATGTGCGCGGCGCAGCACGGAGAATACCCGGCGTACCTTGAGCTGGACTCGGGACATCGCATTCTTTCGGCATCACCGGAACTGTTCATCGAGCGTAATGGGGAGCACCTCTTCGCGATGCCCATGAAGGGGACAGCTCCCCGGGGGCCTACCACCGACGAGGACCAGCGGAACGCCGCGGCGCTCCGGGAGTCCCCCAAGGAGCGGGCTGAGAACCTCATGATCACCGATATGATCCGGAACGACCTGGGCAGAGTCTCCGACCACGGGTCGGTATCGGTACCGCGGCTCTTTGAAGTTCAACGTTTTCCCCGGGTGCTGCAGATGGTTTCCCGCGTCACCGCCCAAAGCGACGCATCCCTGTCGGAGGTCATGGCCGCCACATTTCCCTGCGCAAGTATCACGGGGGCTCCCAAGAAACGTACCATGGAGATCATCCGGGAGCTCGAAGATACCCCACGCGGTGTCTATACCGGATCGATCGGCGTCCTGGAGCCGGGCCGACGGTTCACGCTGAACGTGGCGATCCGCACGGTAGTGGTAAACGAGTCCGGTAACCGCGCGGTCTTTGGCGTGGGTGGCGGAGTCGTGTGGGACTCCAGTCCGGAGGGAGAATTCCAGGAATGCGCTACCAAGGCAAACATCCTCGCCGCCCCGGACCCGCCGGTAACGCTGCTGGAAACGGTCCGGTGGAACCGTGCGGAAGGCGTCTTTCTCTACGAGGGGCATCGGCGCCGGCTGCAAGCGAGCGCTCGGTACTTCGATATTCCCCTTGACGGTAACGGTGCGGAGATCGTCCTGGAACACGCAACGCTCCACGGAAGAATCCAGGAGGAAATCGACTCCCGCGAGACACCGGGACGTGTCCGGGATCGATCCGGCGAGTGGCGCGTCCGGATCCTGGTGAACCGGAACGGGCTGGTGGTTGAGACGGCCCCGTTGACGGATAGCACGGATGCCGTGGACGTCGCCGCCCTCCCGCGACGCACGGTGACACTCTCTCAGGACCCGGTTCCCCCGGAGACGCCCTGGGTTCGTCACAAAACCACCAACCGCGCGATCTACACCTGCCGTAAAGGGGAACACCCCGATGTAGATGATGTGATCCTGAAGAACACGAGAGGAAATCTCACGGAGAGCACCATGGCAAACCTCCTGGTCGTGCGCAGCGCCGAATCGTCTCCACAACGATACCTTGCCACACCCCCGCCCTCGGAAGGTGTCCTGGACGGCGTTTTCCTTCGTTCCCTCCTGGATCCTGCGCCGGGGACCACCCCCTGGACACCCGAGAATCTGCCGATCATTGTCGAACCGATCCCTGAGTCGGTCTGGGACGAGATCCGCCGCGGTGAAACCGCCCTCTACCTGGTAAACTCCGTACGTGGATGGATGCGAGGCATCCCCGCGTATTGACCGGCGGAAGCGAGCCCGGTCTATACTCCGGGTATGAAACGATTCAGTGGGGCGCAAAGGCGCCGGGACCGCCGAGTCCGTAGAGTCGGACGTGACCTAAAGAACCATAGAAGATCGGGTTCTAGCACGTCCGCGGTTTTAAGTACCGTTGCGGCGATCGCTCTACTGACGGGGATGCCCCTGCCGATACTCTCCGCCGGAGAAACCTCGCCGGGAGACCCCGGGGTGCTGCGTTATTTCTGGGGCGTGGGTTGTCCTTTCTGTGAAGAGATCGCCCCGTTTATCGACCGCCTGGAGGAGCGCTACCCGGATCTCGTGGTGGAACGGTACGAGGTGTTCGAGACACGGGAGCACCATGACACGTTTCGCGAGACGATTCTGTGGTACGGCGGCAGCAGCTCCGGTGTACCCCAGGTATTCTTCGAGGAGCACGCCTGGATCGGGTACAGCGATCGAATCGTAGCGGAGATCGAGGAAGCGGTCCGGGGCGGCGTGGTGAGTTCCACGATCGATCTGCCGCTGTTCGGTACTCTGAGTCCGGAGGAGACACCCGCCGTGGCGATAACCGCGGCGATCGCGTTCGTGGACGGCTTCAACCCCTGCTCGCTGTGGGTGCTTACGCTTCTCCTGGGCCTTATCGTCCATACCCGGTCGCGACGTCGGATACTTCTGGTGGGGTCAACCTTTCTGGTCGTTACCGCCGCGATTTACGGCTTCTTCATGCTTGGATTGCTCAACGTCTTCGCGATCGCCGGGAACACCCTGGCTCTGCGGCTTCTCGTGGCGACCGTGGCCGTCACGATGGGTGTGATCAACGTAAAGGACTACTTCTTCTTCAAACAAGGCGTCTCCCTGACGATCCCCGAGCGCTTCCGGAGACCGATCGCCGCGGGGACCCGCTACATCGCCGACACCAGCCGCTCCTGGCCGGGATTGGTGATGCTCACCACCGTCTTCGCCGGGGCGATCGCGATCGTGGAACTCCCCTGTACCGCGGGGTTCCCCGTAATCTGGTCCCGATACGTAACCGCGGCGGTATCCCCGGGCACCTCATTCTTCACCCTGCTGGGACTCTACCTCCTGGTGTACCTGCTCCTTGAGGTGGCTATCGTAGTGATCGCTCTGGTAACGATGGGGAGGATCAACTTCACCGAGCGCGAAGCGCGTCCGATCAAGCTGCTTGGCGGCGCGCTGATGGTAAGCCTGGGAGTATTCTACGTGATCGACCCGGAAATCGCCGGTACGGTTACCGGCGTGGGTCGAATTTTTCTGACGGCGCTGACGGGCGCCTCCGTATTGATGCTCCTCGGCGGGGTTATCGGGCGCGTTACCGCCGCGTATAACGGGCGTCGGTAACCGCGGAAACCGCCAGGTCCGGCCGATCCGTGAGCAGCCCCTGAACTCCTCGGGCCAGAAGTCGGCGCATCTCGGCTTCCTCGTTTATCGTCCAGACCCCGAAGAACAGGTTGCGACGCTGCGCGGCATGGATAAACCTCCGCGTCGCCACGGGCAGGATTCCCCTCCGTGGTGGGACAAAAACAGCCTCCGCCGACGGAGTAAAAAGGTGCCCCGAGAAAAACCAGGACGCTACCATGATGGGTATGATCTCTCTCTGCGAGAGGTGGGTTGCAACCCGGGGATCGCGCTGCCTGATCTGCTGCAGGACGGAATGATGAAAGCTGGCAAGGAGCGTTTTATACGGCCGGTCGAACTCCTGAACCAGATCGAGAACCCGCTCCACCAGCTGCTCGTCCCGCGCCTTGATCTCGACCAGCATAGGCGCCTCGGGAAACGTCTCGAAGACCTCCCGCAAGGTGGGTATAATCACTCCCTGTCCTCGCATCGGCGTCACGTCGGGAGCGTTCCAGGGACTGAAGTGATACGCCGCGTCCAGCTCCTGCAACTCGTCAAGGGTAAACGAAGCCACGCGTCCGGTCCCGTTGGTTGTCCGGTCGACCGTCTCGTCGTGGATCACCACGGGGACACCGTCGGCGGTGGCGTAAATATCCATCTCCAGCACGTCCGACCCGAGCGCCAGCGCCCCCTGAAAAGCCTCGATCGTATTCTCCGGCCAGAGGTCGGCACCACCCCGATGGGCGATAACCACGGGCCGGTCCCGAGGCAGATCAAGAAAATAGGGGTGCGATCGCGCCGGCGAAGACGAGATCGTAAGAGCGCCGTACGCTCCAACACCGATACAGAGCACTGTCCAGACCACGCGGTAGAGCAGCTTCTTCATGTTCCGTATCCTTTCTGTTGCGTTTCAGCAAGCGTGTGATCACCTCGAAGCAAACCTGTGATCACCTCGCGTCGTGCAGAGTGTTCCGGCGCCGGCGGAGCAACCGTTCTTTCATGTCCGTTCCAAGGATCAAGCTAAGAGTTGCTCCCAGCAGGAACGCTCCACCATCCAACCAGAGCATTCTACCGGAGCTGAGTCCCGGAAAGAGCGCTATCGCGCTTCCCACCACGAGACCGATGATCGCGAAGTACGTCGCCCCGTGAAAATTTTTCAGAAGCGCCGCGATCGCTTTGGATACCAGCACAACGCCGGTGAGCGTTCCCAGGACGAACACCAGGATTACGGGTATGTTGATGTTGCTGAACCCCTGCTGAAGCGTACTGTACATCCCGATCAGCAGAAGAAGAAAGCTCCCGCTGACGCCGGGGATGATCATCGCGATACTCGCGATAAACGCCGCGGCAAAGATCCACGTACCGGTCGTGAGTGTTATCCGCGTTATCGCCGGGGAAGCCTCCGGGCGCGGCGTAAGCCCCATCCAGAGCACGACCCCCAACCCCAGAAGAAACAGCAGAATGTACCGTGCGCGGAACCGGGCGGTACCGGCCCGTTTAAAGAGGTACGGTGTGCTACCCAGAATCAAACCGATGAATCCAAACGTGGTCGCTTCCGGAGCCACGTCGAGAAGGTACCCGATCAGCCGCGCAAATGCGATATTCCCCACGAGAATCCCCACCACCACCGGCGCGAGAAAGAGCAGGTTCCGTCTCCAGCCCCCCTCGCTGCTGAAGAAGTTACCGAAGGCATCCACCAGCTCATCGTACAACCCGGTGATCACCGCGATCGTACCGCCGCTCACACCGGGGATTATATTCGCCACACCTACGGCGACGCCTTTGAGCGTATTAAGCAGGGAGAGGGGTTTCTTTTCAAAATGCATCATCGCTCCTTGTCACGGAATCGAGTCCCAGCGCCAGGTGATCAAACTGCGCGGAGAATTGCCGGGGTACCATAATCTCCTGCACACTCTCGATCGCGAAGTCGTCGGTCATGCCTGCGATGTAATCAAACACCACCTGTTCCGGCGGTGACGCCTCGGAACTGTAAAACGGCTCCATCTTGCAGACGTAGTCGCCGAACCGCGCTGCCAGGGTGTTGTTCTCCCGGTGATACGAGTCTCGTTCCAGACCGTGCCGCGAAAAAACGTCACCGAGATAATGGAAAAGCGTCTCCAGGACTCGCTCAAAATACTGGTGGTATCCCGCCAGAGCGGGACTATTGTAGATCCGCCGGTAGTTGAAGTCCTTCACCTGCACGAACGCGTGGTATATGTCGTCGGAAAAACCGACGGTGCCGGTCTCCAGGGATGTGCGAATCAGATCGTTCACAAGGCTGTTGATGATCTCCGAGTTGTTACGACCCAGTGCGCTTTTTCCGTCAGGGGGAATCTCGTCGGCGTCAATGAGGCCGAGCTGGATCGCGTCCTCCAGATCCCGACCGAGGTAGGCGATTTTATCCGACATCCGTACCACCACCCCTTCCCAGGTGGAAGGCAGGTGGTCCCGGCGCGTTATCGTTGAGAGGTCTTTCTCCGTATGATCCGGAGCAAGAGACTGCTCGAACTTCTCACCGCAGTGGTTGATGATGCCGTCCCGTACGGCGTAGGTGAGATTGAGACCCCGCCCGTAGTTTGCCAGGTGATCCACAACTCGCAGGCTGTATATTTCGTGGCGAAACCCCTCTATTCCCCGGAGTTGAGAGAGGATCTTTTCGCCCAGATGACCGAACGGGGTATGTCCGAGGTCATGCCCCATACCGATCGCCCAGGCCAGATCCGCGTCGAGGTTGAGCGCCCGGCAGATCGTGGAAGCGATCGTGGACACGTGCAATACGTGCTCGATACGGGTACAGATATGGTCGTTCCGGGGTGCGAAGAAAACCTGGGTCTTGTGCTTCATCCGCCGGAACGGGTAGGAGTGGATCAGCGCGGTGGTGTCACGGAAGTAGTGCCCCCGGAGATCCGTAGCGTCTTCCGGGCGCGATACCAGGCGGCGTCGCAGCACGTCCGCACCAAGCTCGTTCTGGAAGAAGAGATTACCCTCGTGGTGCACCGTCAAATCCAAGTTTCCTGAGCTTCGGTTCGATCACCATGCGGCAGTATCCCTGGCGGGAATTGTTCTCGTAGTAGTCTCGATGATAATCCTCAGCGGGATAGAACTCCCGCAGCGGCTCGATCTGAGTGACGATCGGATCCCGGAACGAGGGCGCCGCGGCGTCCCGACTGCGCTCGGCGTTCGCGCGCTGCTCATCGTCGGTATACAGGATTATCGAGCGGTACTGGGTTCCCACATCCGCCCCCTGACGGTTCAGCGTAGTGGGATCGTGGGCTTTCCAGAAGAAGGAAAGGATTTCCTCCTCCGAGATCCTGTCCGTATCAAACGCAACGCGTACAACCTCCGCGTGTCCCGTGGCACCGGTACACACTTCCTGGTACGTGGGATCGGGTTTGTTTCCGCCGGCGTATCCGGACTCCGCCGCGAGCACCCCCTCGAAACGACGGTACAGCGCCTCGATACACCAGAAACATCCCCCTCCAAGCACAATCGTCCTGTTATTCATCGTCGCACCTCCCGTGGTTACCCTGTAAAGTAGCGCAAATCGTTCGGATCGTCACGGCGGTGGTGCTTCAACCAGCGAGAGGTGAACGCTTCTGTTATTTTCCGCTGCGTGTCCAACCGCCCGGTATCGATCAGGTCCAGCTGGTGCGGTCGGATCGGGCTGCGCGTCTCGATGCCGGAAACCTGAAACCCGATATCCGCCAGGGCGAGGCTTCGGCGTAACTGCGGGATACCCAGCATCCCCACCGTCCCGCTCAGCGCTCGGGTGGGAGATGCGAGTTTCTGCGGCATAAAAGAAAGCGCCAGGCTCACTCCCACGGAAAACCGCGCGCCCATGGCGCGAACCACGTCCACCGGCGTCTGGTCAACGATACCACCGTCCACAAGGTACATCCCCTGTACCAGGACCGGCCGGAAGAACCCCGGTACGGCGCAACTGGCGCGGATCGCCGTTCCTACGTCTACGTCGGAGATCACCACCGTCTCGGCGCCGGGCAGGCTCCCCTTTCTCGGCGGGAGAAACCGCTCCAATTCCCGACGGTTGATCCGGCGCGCCACCCGGCGGGACGTAAAAATCACGCGCCGCCGATTCCCTATATCCGCGGCGAGCACAGCCACGTCCCGGGGAAGCTCATCAAAGGTGCGGCCGCCGATCCACGTGTCCACGATCGTCCCGAGCCGAGTGTTGGGCAACAGCCCCGCCGTCGCGGCCTCCCGGTCGCTCAGGATATCGGTGAACTTCACCACGTGCGAGAACCAGTCCAGCTCCGAGGCAAATGACCTGATTTCGGAGACCGGGATCTGCGCTGCGTACAGGACGGCGATCACGGACCCGGCGGACGTTCCCGCGAGGATTGAGGGCTTGAGCGTCGGGTACCGTTCCAGCGCCTCCAGCACTCCCACGTGAGCGATTCCCCGGGCACCACCGCCGCCGAGAGCAAGCCCCACCGGTCCACGCCGTGCCCGCCGACCCGCGCGGACCCGGCGCAAGTATCCAGGCATAGATCTGATTCCGCGGGATTGGATGTATCGTTTCACCTGCAGCGCTCTCTCGTGTGATCTCCGGGTTGAAGAATAACCGTCTACGAGACTAGAGAGAGACGGTCCCTCTGTCAACGGCCCTCTGTCAACCAACGGCCCTCGGGGACGCCCGCTGTCAACGGCCCGGCGAGCCCCCGCTCGACACCCCGAAGCCCCTCCTTATAAACGGTCCGGCGCTTTTCTGGTATGATTCGTTACCATGCAGAATCTTGAGTACAGCGCGGTGATCTTTGACATGGACGGGGTAATCTTTGACAGCGAGCCCCTGCACCAGGAAGTGGAGGCGGAAATCCTTCGGAACCTGGGCATCGTAGTCGATCCGGAGGACAGCGCCGCGTTTCTCGGCGCAAACAGTTACGAGATGTGGGCACGCATTATCGACCGTCACGGCCTCACGCGATCGGTAGAAGAACTAGTGGAGCTGGAACGACGGCGCTACCGGGTCACAGCGACGCAACGCGGCGTACCGCTGGTCCCCGGCGCTGAGGACCTGATACGATCCCTGGCCGCCCGCGGTACTCCTCTGGCGGTGGCGTCATCCTCACCGGAACTTCATATCGAGGAACACCTGGAGCAGGCTCATCTGAAGCACTTTTTTCCCGTCCGGGTAAGCGGAGACTCCGTCCCCCGAAGCAAACCCGACCCGGCGATCTTCCTACGGGCCGCAGATCTTCTGGGGGTCCCCCCCGAGGCGTGTATCGTGATCGAGGACTCCCCGAACGGCGTCGCCGCCGCTGCGGCTGCGGGGATCCATTGCATCGGACTGACAAACAAACTGTCCGGAAGCCCGGATATATCCTCGGCGGATCGGGTATGTTGCGATCTGACCGAGGTATCAAAGCTGTTATTGGCAGAATAAAAAGGGGCGCCTCCCGTTGGAAGGACGCCCCGTTCCCCTTGGTACCCGGTCGTAAATCAGCCGCGGTTGATCTTAATCTGCCGCGGTTTTGCTTCCGGCTTCTTGTTTACGGTCACGGTGAGCACTCCGTTCCGATAGTTAGCGTCGATCTTGCCGGGATCCGCATCCTTGGGCAGCGAGAAGCTGCGATGGAACGCTCCCTGTCGGCGCTCGCGCAGGATGTACCCGTCGGTTTCGGTGGAATCGTTTGTGTCCTGCCGGGATTCGTCCTTTACGTCCTTCTCTGCAGTCCGGGAGGAGATAACCAACAGGTTGTCCTCCACGCGAACGTCGATCTGGTCGTCGCTCATACCGGGCAGGTCCGCCTCGATCGTGTACTGCTGCTCATCGGTGCGTATATCCACCGCGGGCTTACGATCGTCCCAGCCGGGCATTCCGCCGAATACCGAGTCGAAGAGCCGGTCAAAGGAACTGAGCGTGCTCAGTCCGTTGTTAACCGTCGTTGCCGCGGGTCGTCGTACCGTCAGATAGTTCATCTCATACCTCCTGTATGCTGGATACGGGTTTCTGTATTTCCTGGTCGAGGTTGAGGCCCGAACCGGCGCCTTTCATTAACCTCACCGCTACCGTATCCTGTTTATTATATGCAAGCATGATCCGTGCCAACTTTGAGCCGAACACGTGAGAATTATGTAACTATATACGGGGAAGCGAGTTATGCAACACGTCGCTTCAGATTATCAGCACCAGGCCGATCAATTATGAGATAACGAGTGGGAAAAAGAGAAACAGTGTCGAAACAACCCATCTGCACTGTATCAAAACGACACATTTCTGGATCAATCCTGGATTGTACCGTGTCGATTCATCCGGTACGGTGGTTAAGGTGCCCGCGGGCAGGAAAGGAACAGTTACATATGTTGCGTTGTAGAACAGCTGATTTTGTCGAACCGGATATGGATTGGGAGGCGGAACACTATCGTCAGGCAGGCGTCGACTTCAAGGCGTACGCCCTGAGCACCGCCGATGTGAAAACGCTCGCCGCGTACGTCGGTGACGCCCACGTACTGATCGTGGACCAGACCCCGGTCGGGGCGGAACTGATCGCCCGGTTGACGGACGCTCGATTGATTATCCGCCACGGTGACGGATACGACAGTGTCGACGTGGACGCCGCAACAGCCGCGGGGATCGCCGTGGCGAACAAACCAGGCTTCTGGAGCATGGAAGCGGCGGAGCACGCGATGGTGCTCACCATGGTCGTGGCGGCACACCTTCCACTGCAGCAGCAGGTAGCCGCCCGGATCGGCCGGGCTCCGGAGGAGCCCTGGAGAAGATCATTACTGTACCCGATCCCGCGCCTGCGGGGACGTACAGTCGGTATCTTCGGCTTCGGGAAGATCGGCCGCCACTACGCCCGGTTCATGCACACCCTGGGGTGCCCGGTCATCGTCTACGACCACCGGAAGCAGCCCGAGGCGATCCGAGCCGAGGGATACTACCCGGTCGATTTTGACACGTTTCTCCGGGAATCGGATATCCTCTCGATACACACGCCGGCTACCGAACAAACCCGAGGCCGCTTCAACCGGGAAACGATCGGGAAAATGAAGCAGGACGCGGTACTGATCAACACCGCCCGGGGTTCGATCGTCGACACAGACGCGCTCACGGAGGCTCTCCAGACCGGTCGTCTCCGCGGCGCAGGTCTCGACGTGACCGATCCGGAACCGTTGCCGCAGGACCACCCCCTCCTCCGGATGCCACAGGTAGTAGTGACTCCGCACCTTGCCTGGTACAGCGAGGAAGCGATGTGGGCGATGCGCGAAAGCATCGTGGAAGATGTGATCAACCTGGCGCAGGGGATAATGCCGACCTCTGTGGTCAATCCCGAGGTTCTTCCAGAAACGCCCGGACACTCCTCCAGGTCTCTCGTCCCAGATCACCAATAATCGTATTGTGGTCCGCCCCGGCCACCGCCCATAACCGGGCGGTGCCGGGGTACCGCTTGTAGAGCTCCCGGCCGAACCGTGCCGGAACGACACGGTCTTCTCCGGCGAGAAGAATCGCCACCGGACCGGGGTACTCCTGCAGGTTCCGCACGTTGTCCCAGCGATCACGTAGCAATATCCGCACCGGCAGGAACGGAAACTGGCTCCGCGCCACATCCGCCAGTCTGGTAAAAGGCGTTATCAACAGGATACCGTCGACCAGGTCAGGGTAATCCCGGGCAAGTGCGGTGGCGGGACCACCGCCGATAGACTCGCCCACCAGAAGAACCGCGGAAGCGCTCGGCGGCGATGAGGCATCACCGGCCCCGCTCGCTCTGTTGTCGGCCCCGCCGGTCAGCTCGTGCAATGCTTCCGCAGCAGCCCGGGTGATCGCCTCTTCCGAAGGTCGGCCGGAACGCGCGCCGAATCCGGGATACTCCAGAATATACACGGCGCGATCCGGGAAGAGCGGCGGGTAATAACTGCGATGAGCCGCGTGGCCGGCATTTCCGTGAAGCACGAGGACCGGCTTTTGCACCGTAGATTCCGCGGAACGCTCCGAAGGAGGCGCGTAGAACCCGATAAGCTCTCCCTCGGACGTGCGCCACGGCTCCAGGCCTCCCAACGCGCCGGTCCGAACAAGCTCATCTTCCGCGGCCCGGGCAGGGAAATAGATCAGCCGCTGTTGCACCAGCGCTACCAGCGCCACCAGTCCCAGGTAGAAGAGCAGAAAGAACCGAATCCAGCGCAGAATACCAACGATCATTCGATACATCCTCCCCGCGGTTTGCGCGGTTATCGACGCTCCAGGTGAACCACGTTCTCCACGTGACGAGTCTGGGGAAACATATCAACCGGCTGCATCCGCGTGATCCGGTACCGGTCCACCAGGTCCCGGATATCGGTCGCCTGCGTCCGGGGATTACAGCTGACGTAAACGATGCGCGCCGGCGCAAGTTGCCGCAGCGCGGCCCGCGCACCGGGGTGCAACCCGGCACGCGGCGGGTCCACCACTACCAGGTCCGGCTCTCCATAGCGCTCCACCAGCGAAGGAAGCAACGTTTCCACCTCGCCCTGGTGAAACTCCGCGTTCTCCAGACCGTTCAGGTCGGCGTTCTCCCGGGCGGCCTGTACCGCCTCTTCTACCGTTTCGATCCCCACTACGCGGCTGAACGCGCGCGCGAGAAGCAGGGTGATGCTTCCGATACCGCAGTACAGGTCGAACGCCAGGGTCCGACCGGAGGCGCTCTCCTCCGACGATAAACGGTCGCTTAGCGGCGCGTCCCCGCCCACCACGATTTCACCGTCCGGCGCGTCCCCGCCGATCGCGTCGTGAACATCCTCAGGCGCCAACGCCGCGTGGTACAACCGGACCGCCTGCTCCGGGTTGGTCTGGTAGAACGCCTTGGGCCGGATGCGCAAAAGATTGGGGCCGCACCGTTCCGTGATGAACGCAGGACCGCGATACGACACCACCTCGTGAGGGAAGATGCTGTCGTTTCTGCTCGTGTTCACCACGTAGTTGAGAGAAGTGACCCCGGAAAACTGCTCCGTCAGGGCGGTCATCACCAGTTCGATCCGTTCCGTGCGATTCTCTCCGAACATGATCGTCACCATCGACTCCCCGGTCAGCGCGGTTCGTACGATCAGTAGACGCAGCAGTCCCCGGTGTTCCCGGGCGTCGTAGAAGTCCAGGTTCTCCCGCATGGACAGTTCCCGCAGGAAGGCGCGAACACTTCCCGACGGTTCCGGCTGAAGGTAGCACTCCGAGATATTCAGCACCCGATCAAAACGACCCGGCGCGTGGAACCCGAGGCCCCGGCGGTCGGCGATCTCGCCTCCCTGGCGGACCTCCTCTTCCGTGAGCCAACGCTGCGCTCCAAAGGAGTACTCAAGTTTGTTGCGGTAGAACTGTTCCCGCGGAGCCTCAAGGATCGGCTGAATCCCCCCGTCCCGGATCGCCGAGGCAAGCTCCGGAGGGGTAAAAGCGGCGCGCACGATCCCCTCTTTGAGCGCGAGCTGGTCCCGGTACTCCAGGTCCTGCACGGTACACCCGCCGCAGTCCCCGAAATGCCGGCAGAACGGTGTCCGCCGGGGATGGTCGGTTTTAACGATCCGTAGCGGTTCCGCAAGAATCGTGCCCGCCTTTCGGCGGCGTACCTGTACGTCCACCAAATCTCCCGGCAGTGCGCCGGTTACCGCGATCGGTCGTTCCCGACCGTCCGGCCCGTGGTATGCGCCCCGGCCGCGGCCGCGGTCGTCGAGAGCGGTGATTCGGATCCCGGTAAGCTCTTTCCTTCGTCGTTCCTGCATCAGACCTTCCTGCCGTGGACACGGACCGCCTCAGGATAGGATAATCCCGCCGATGAAGAAAGAGGTCCGCCCCGACGACGGCTACCGCGCGTCTTTTTCCTCGGAGGATGACCGCCTGCGCGCGGAGATAGCGGTTTTGCGACGCTTTGTAACGGATCGACGCTGGGAGCGGATGCTCTCGGTATTGCGGGAACGCACCAGGTTTGTCACCGTGGCGGTGGAGGACATCTACCAGCCCCACAACGCCAGCGCGGTTCTGCGTTCCTGTGACGCGTTCGGGATCCAGGACGTACACATCATCGAGAACCGCAACCGGTACACGGTCAATCCCGGGGTGGAACTGGGTACGTCCCAGTGGCTCACGATGAACCGCTACCGGCGAGAGGATTCGGACCCGCCCACAGCGGCTACGGAACGCTGTATCGCCGCCCTGCGATCCGCCGGGTACCGGATCGTAGCCACGTCTCCCCACAGGGACGACGTCACCCCGGCGGAGATCTCTCTGCGGCAAGGCCCGATCGCGCTCCTCTTCGGAACGGAAAAAGAGGGCCTCACGGAGACGGCCCTGTCGTCGGCGGATGAATACCTGCGTATACCCATGGTGGGTTTCGTGGAGAGCCTGAACATCTCCGTTTCGGCGGCGGTCACACTGCAGATCCTCACCGCCCGCCTGCGGATCGAGGAAGAGGACGCACCGGTCTGGGCAATCTCCGACGATCACCGGGATCGAATCCTCCTGCGATGGCTCTACCAGTCGGTACGCCACAGCAAAGGTATCATACATCGGGAACTCGGCGCCGGTTAGGCACGCGGTCAGGTGCGTCGTCAGGCACGCGGTCAGGTGCGTCGTCAGGCACGCGCCTCGCCTTTGCTGCGCGTCCCCGAAGCAGACTTCCTTCCGGCGGCACGGCCCGTTCCGATAGCCCGACGTGCAACGGCGTGAACCGCCAGGCGGGCCGCCAGCAACGAATCCCACTCGACCTGTTCGCGACGTTCCATCCGTGCTTCAAGAACGGCCACATCCTCCAGGTACATTCGGCGTCCCTGCCGGGAGAACGCTGAAGAGAGCCGCATCTGCACGTCCCGGGATTCGCCGCACCCGGCGTAAACCAGCGTCTCCCGGGGAAGGCGGAGAAGGAGCGGACGCAACCGGGAAAGCAGCGCTGCCTCCAGCGCTCGCGCAAGACCGCCACCATCGATCTGTGACCGCCACACCTCGCGGAGCCGCGCGTCCCGGGGTTCTAGGTAGAACCGGCGTACCACGTCGACCACCGCCGACGGAGGCGCGGCTCCGGGCCGTCGGCTGCGGTCGGCCAGGTCCCGTACCAGCGTTTCACACGCTCCGGAGAACGCCACCCACGGCAACGACGCCCCCTGGCCCTGTTCCGCGTGATCCGCGAGCTGCTGCCAGCGACGGCGACCGAGGGCCGCCCGGAGTCTGTCCCGGTCCGCCTGAGAAAGTCCCGCCGCCACGGTGGCAAGCGCGCGGTAGTGCTCCCCGCTGCGGTAGGCGGTCTCTCCGAATACGCGGGGCACGATCCCGCCGGTACGGATCAGCTCCCCCACTGTACGAACGGCATAGCGGTGACGGCGTTCGTCCGGTGTGCGCGGAGCCACCGTCGTAATCGCGCCAATCCCGTCGGCCCGGACGAACCGGTCACAGATACAGGCTGCTACGATCCGCTGCATAACCCGGGAGTCGGTACCATCGGCGTTGGATACGGTTTTCACGATTCTGGCCAGAAACCGGTTGAGTGCGGGCACCGGCCAGTAACTCACCCATTCCGGCCCGGCGAGTCGCAGAAGCCGAGCCCCGGGCTTTGCCTGGGAAGGCGGGTGCCGCTCGGTCCGGATCTCCGCGTCGCGCAGGCCGATTCCACGCAGCAGCTCCTGGAGGTGCTGGAGGCCACGCTGCAGGTGCCGCTCGTCCGAGTCTCCACTCTCGGCGATGATCCACCCCACGTCTCCCGCGCGACAATGCCACAACGACTCCCGCGCCGAAAGAAGCGAACCGGTGAGCTCCTCGCTCGATACGAAGGAGGTCTCCACCTGACCGGTACCGTATATCCCGGCCAGTGTCCGCCAGAGGAGCAGGGGGTCCGCCACCCAGTCAAGCACGTCCCCCGGTACGATCAGTCGGTACGCGGCGTGGCCCGTTCCGGATTCCTCGAACGGTTCCGCCTCGACTCCACGGCCGACCGCGGTCTCTCCCAGGAGCCGGGCGAATCCCGCCTCGCCGCAGGGAAAGCGCACGCCCGTGATCGGGCGGTCCGGGACGTGGCCGGAAGCGTTCGCCTGGCCGGAAGCGTTCGC
>SLRR01000087.1 GCA_007130865.1 Spirochaeta sp.
AAACCATCTCCGCCACCTGCGCGGCGCGGCGTGCTTCCTCACCACGGAAATCGAGATACGCAAACTCTCCCGCCAGGGCGGGGTCTATTTCCTTGAGTTGGTTGTACGAGCGCGATACCATCCCGTAGTTCTCCATCTCGTGGTGACACCGCGCCAGTGCCAGGAGTACTACCGGGTTGTCCGGCACAATTGCCTGCGCCCGCTCGTAGTAATCGAGGGCCCTATTGATGTCGCGGGCGAGAAACGCCAGGTTGCCCAGGTTGATCAACGCCGGAGCATACGGCGGCCTTGCCGAGGCGATCCGGTCAAACTCGCGTCGTGCCCGGTCGTCCAGTCCGTGCCGCGCGTAGAGTACGCCCAGCCGGTTGATGTGGCGCGGGTCGTTGCCCGACTGACTTATCAGTCCCTGCAGGCGCGATACCTGCGGGAAGATCTCCCGGTCCACGAATCGCGTCAGCTGAGTCCGGTATCCTGCCTCAAGTTCCCGCGGTGCGATTGAAGCGATCGAGGGAGGACTGTCGGGCAGTCCCACCGCGGGATAGACCTCCCACGCTTCCCCGATCGGGTATATCGCCGCCTGGTCCCGGACGGCGTGCTCGCGCCACTGCCGCGCTCCCATCTGCCAGGCCTGCAGGAATCCCTCATTCAGTATCGTCACTTCCACCGGGATCCAGGCGACATCGTCGTGGATGATGATCTCGTCGGCGCGGCTGAAGACGCGCTGCGCCTCGGCCCGGGTCATCCCCGTGGAGAACGCCACATAGATATGCCCCGGTACGGTGATGAATGCCGTGGGGATCCCCACCGCTTCCAGGAGCGCCGCGTAGAGGATCGCCAGATCGTCGCAGTCTCCGGCGCGGTACTCCAGGGTCTGCCGGGGAAACTGCAGGAAGTCCACCGCGTGGGGCTGTCCCGAGAGTTCCGCGTAGGGCGATACCGGGTCGATCACGTAGTTGACCCCGTGCAGGGACAACGCTTCGGTCAGGGCGATCGCGGTGCGTACGTTCAAGTTGATCGCGTCGAACCCCGAGGCCCGCACGACGGAGGCCACGTTCCGCGCCATTGTGAGCACCACCGGGTCCCGGGCGGTCACAAAGGAGGCCGCCTTCCGGTCGTCGTCCCAGGTCATGGCGTTCCGGTTGACGATCTCAAGCGAACGATCGAGCGAGTATCGATCGGCACCGCTGCGGGTGGTGTACGCCACCTCGAGCTGCACCGCTACGCGCGTTCCCTCGGTGACGCGCAGAACCTCGTCGTTCAAGAGGGCGTAAAGGTCGATCTCCACCTGCTCACCGGGTTCGAGCGAGACCGGCACATCCTGCGTCCGGGGAACGTCCATGAACCGCGGTACGTTCAGCCGGATCGAGATATCCCTGATCGAGACGGTTCCCCGGTTCTCCAGGATAGCCGTTCCGATCGGGTTCCGGTCGTAGTACCCGTAGAACACCGGGAAGAGCGTGTCAAACCGGATATCCCCCATCACCAGGGCCGCGCCCGCGGGGGCATCGGTTGTGACCAGCGGCTCGGGAGTAACCGGCACTGTCCGCTCCCGCGGTGGACGGGGCGCTCGTTCAAACCGCGGCAGGGAGATCACCGTCCCGGCGGAGAAGAGCAGACCGTTGTAGGTGTTGGCGTGCGCCATGTACCCGGAGCGCAGCCCGATCGCGACCAGCTCCGTGAGCGGTACCTCCAGTCCCACCGTTGCCCCGTACCCGATCGCGAGTTCGGACACATCGTCCTGATCACCGGAGTCGAAGGCGAGCGTATTGGACCCCGCCCCCACAAAGGCGTTTGCCAGTATCCGTACCCGCGGGGCGATCGGTATTCGCGTCCCTACCACGCCGAACCCTGAGAGCGAGGAGATCGTGCCGATCCCGTCCACCTCCGCCCGCCCGTAGTACGCGTCCGCTCCGAGATACACCGGCACCGCCTGCAGCCGGTACTCCGCGCCGAGAAACCCCGTCGCTCCGGCGCCCACCGTCCCGGCATCCGCACCCAGGGGCAGGTTGGCCCCGGGCCAGAAACTCACCCCCACCCGCCGGAACTCCTCCGCGGCGGTATCGGTGACACCGGAAACGAGAAATGTCACGAGAAATGCAACCGTGAGAGAAAAAAGTCGCGCCCAAACGCGATAAGTGCGGGGAGAAACCATATCCCGCCTCCTGAAACGCTCGGTTTGACCGTCGTATCACGGAAGTCGAACGAAGAAGTCGGGATGCGTCACTTTCGGTGTTCAACCACTACGGTAAATAGTTCACTCGGTCTTTTCCTGTATTATATCGCACGATGCATAATAGTGCAAAAATCAACGTAAAATTATTAAATTACTAAATAAATAAGGTATGGACGGCTCGATCGTCGCGTGCTCGTTCGGCGTATCGTGGTTCGCCTACCCTGTACCGAGCAGAAAACCCGGATTCGCGAGACGCCGCCATCCCACCACGCTGCCGGAGGCGCGCTTCTGCTCATCCCGACCGCCGTAGACCACGAATCGCCGATCCGGCGGACACTGCGGGTCCAGGGCCCCGTAGTAGTCCAGCCCCG
>SLRR01000301.1 GCA_007130865.1 Spirochaeta sp.
AAACCATCTCCGCCACCTGCGCGGCGCGGCGTGCTTCCTCACCACGGAAATCGAGATACGCAAACTCTCCCGCCAGGGCGGGGTCTATTTCCTTGAGTTGGTTGTACGAGCGCGATACCATGCCGTAGTTCTCCATCTCGTGATGGCACCGCGACAGCGCCAGGAGTACCACCGGGTTGTCCGGCGCGAGTGCCTGCGCCCTCTCGTAGTAATCGAGGGCCCGGTCGATCTCCCGGGCGAGAAACGCCAGGTTGCCCAGGTTGATCAGGGCCGGTGCGTAGGGTGGTCTCGCCGAGGCGATCCGGTCGAACTCGCGTCGTGCCCGGTCGTCCAGTCCGTGCCGCGCGTAGAGTACGCCCAGCCGGTTGATGTGGCGCGGGTCGTTGCCCGATTGGCTGATCAGTCCCTGCAAGCGCGATACCTGCGGGAAGATCTCCCGGTCCACGAACCGCGTCAGCTGCGTCCGGTATCCCGCTTCCAACTCTCGCGGTGCGATTGAAGCGATCGAGGGAGGGCTGTCGGGAAGTCCCACCGCGGGATAAACGGTCCAGGCCTCGGCAAGCGCGTATATCGCCGCCTGGTCCCGGACGGCGTGCTCCCGCCACTGCCGCGCTCCCATCTGCCAGGCCTGCAGGAATCCTTCATTGAGAATCGTTATCTCCACCGGGATCCAGGCGATCTCGTCGTGGATGATGATCTCGTCGGCGCGGCTGAAAACACGCTGCGCGTCGGCCCGGGACATCCCGGTGGAAAACGCCACGTATATATGCCCCGGCACCGTAATAAACGCTGTCGGTACCCCTACCGCTTCCAAAAGCGACGCGTAGAGGATCGCCAGGTCGTCGCAGTCTCCGCCGCGATACTCCAGGGTCTGCCGCGGAAACTGCAGAAAGTCCACCGCGTGCGGTTGCCCGGAGAGCTCAGCATACGGTGAGGCAGGGTCGATCACGTAGTTGACTCCGTGCAGCGACAACGCTTCCGCCAGAGCGATCGCTGTGCGCACGTTGAGGTTGATCGCGTCAAACCCGGAGGCGCGCACCACGGAGGCCACGTTCCGCGCCATGGTGAGAACCACCGGGTCCCGGGCGGTCACAAAGGAGGCCGCCTTCCGGTCGTCGTCCCAGGTCATCGCGTTGCGGTTGACGATCTCCAGCGCGCGGTCGAGAGAGTACCGGTCCGCACCGCTGCGGGTGGTATACGCCACCTCAAGCTGCACCGCCACGCGCGTTCCCTCGGTAACCCGCAGTACCTCGTCGGTCAGCAGGGCGTAGAGTTCGATTTCCACCTGCTCGCCGGGATCGAGCGAGACCGGCACATTCTGCGTCCGGGGAATGTCCATGAAACGCGGTACATTCAGCCGGATCGATATGTCCCGTACCGGAATGGTTCCCCGGTTCTGCAAGGTAGCCGTACCGATCGGATTCTGGTCGTAGTACCCGTAGAACACCGGGAAAATCGTGTCAAAACGGATATCCCCCATCACCAGCGCCGCCCCGGCGGGGGCGTCGGTTGTGACCAGCGGCTCGGGAACGACCGGCACCGCCCGCTCCCGCGGTGGACGAGGCGTTCGTTCAAAACGCGGCAGGGAGATCACCGTCCCCGCGGAAAAGAGCAGCCCGTTGTATGTGTTGGCGTGCGCCATGTAACCGGAGCGCAGCCCGATCGCGACCAGCTCCGTGAGCGGCACTTCCAGCCCGACCGTTGCGCCGTACCCGATGGAGAGTTCGGACACGTCATCCTGACCACCGGAATCGAAGGCGAGCGTATTGGAACCCGCACCCACAAAGGCGTTGGCCAGTATCCGCACCCGCGGGGCGATCGGTATTCGGGTACCCACCACACCGAATCCCGACAGCGACGAGATCGTTCCGACCGCGTCCACCTCCGCCCGCCCGTAGTACGCGTCCGCCCCGAGATATACGGGCAACGACTGCAAACGGTACTCCGCACCGAGAAACCCGGTCGCTCCGGCGCCGACCGTCCCGGCGTCCGCTCCCAGGGGCAGATTGGCCCCGGGCCAGAAACTCACCCCGATCCGCCGGAACTCCTGCGCGGGCGCGTCGACGACGCTCGTGGCGAGAAAAGCGACGAGAAATATAACTGCGAGAAAAGAGAATATCGGTCGGACAAAAATAGTGCGGGGAGAAACCATGTCTCGCCTCCTGAAACGTGCGGTATGACCGTCGTATCATGGAAGTCGAACGCAGAAGTCGGGCTGTGTCACCTGCGGTGCTCAACCACTACGGTAAAAAGTTCACTCGGTCTTTTACCGTATTATATCGCACGATGCATAATAGTACAAAAAACAACGTAAAAATATTAAATTCCTAAATAAGTAAGGTAAGGATGACTCGATCGTCGCGTACTCGTCGGGCGTATCGTGGTTCGCCTACCCTTCACCGAGCAGAAAACCCGGATTCGCAAGACGCCGCCATCCCACCACGCTGCCGGAGGCGCGCTTCTGCTCATCCCGACCGCCGTAGACCACGAATCGCCGATCCGGCGGACACTGCGGGTCCAGGGCCCCGTAGTAGTCCAGCCCCG
>SLRR01000079.1 GCA_007130865.1 Spirochaeta sp.
CGGCGTGTGTAGCGTCGGCGTCTGTAGCTCCGGCGCTTGCATGCCCGGGAAACTATGGTATGCTCGCCCTTGGTGAAAACGTTACCAACCCCGTTCTCAGGAGTTTTCAGTGCCCTCCATACGTGATGTAGCTAGAATTGCCGGAGTCTCGATCTCAACGGTCTCCCGTGTCGTGAGTGGAAGCGCAAACGTCGAGGCCGGCACCCGCGCCCGCGTGGTCGAGGCGATCAATACTACCGGGTACCGGCCTAATCTCAACGCCCGGAGTCTCCGCTCCCGAAGCGGACAGCTGGTGGGCCTTGCTTTACCAAAAATCGTACACGACACGTTTGCCACGATCATCCACTACGCGGAAATCGAAGCCAACAAGATGGGGTACGGCCTGATCATCGGCAACACCCGGGACGACCCGGATCGGGAACGGGAGTTCATCCAGGACCTGCTCGCACGCCACGTGGACGCGATCATTTTCTCCCGCGTCTCCGATGCGAGCCACCTGCCGGATCGCATCCAGGAACGGGGCCTTCCGATCGTCGTGATCGACCGCGGGATCGAGCACGAGACGATCCCCTCAATTGAGACCGACAACGCCGGTGCCGGCAGCCTGGTGGCACGCATGTTCATCAAGGGTGGTCACCGCGTTATAGCCACCGTCACCGGTCCGCAGAACGTCAAGCTTGTACGCGAGCGGGACCGCGGTTTCCGGTCCACCCTGGAAGAAGCGGGCATCGAGATTCCCGATACACACCATATCGAATCAGATTTCGAGTACGACGGAGGGGTCGCGGCGGGACGCCGGCTGCTCGACGTCAAACCGAGACCGACGGCGATCTGGTCCCAGTCGGACATGATGGCGGTGGGAATCATCAAGGTCTTTCTGGAAGCGGGAGTACGCGTACCGGAGGACGTCTCCGTGGTGGGGATGGACAACGTCCCCACCGCGCGAATGATCACTCCCATGCTTACCACCGTGGACCAGTGCTTTGAGGAGTTCTGCCGCCGGGCATTCACGATCATCCACGCCCAGCTGGAAAACCCGGATTACAAACCGCCGGAAACGCTCGTTCAGATCCCGGCGAGCATCGTGATTCGGGAAAGCTATCGCAACCTGTCGTAAGGAGAGCGAGTTCTATGATGTATTTTTTGGGAATCGACCTGGGAGGGACGGTCGTCAAAGCTTCGCTGTTTGACGAGCAGGGACGGGAAATCGGATCCGCGGGACGGCGGACACCGCTCATCGCGGAGGAACCGGGACAGGCGGAGCGGGATACCGGCGGGATCCGGACCCTCGCTTTTGAGTCGATCCGGGAAACTCTCTCCGGAGCGGGCGTCTCCGCGGATCAGGTGGCCGCAGTTGCCCCGACCGGTCACGGGAAAGGGTTGTATACACTAAAGAAAGACGGCTCTCCGGGACTGGGTATCGTTTCCACCGATACGCGTAGCTGGAAGATCGGGGCGGAACAGATGAGCGCGCCGGACTTTGACCGGTTTGTCTACGCACGGACCCTGCAGCCGTACTGGCCCGCGCATACCGCGCCGATTCTGGCGTGGCTGAAACGAGGCCACCCGGAACAATACCGGGAGATCGCCCACGTACTACTGGCAAAGGACCTGGTTCGATACTTTCTGACCGGGACGATCATGACTGAACGGACCGATATCTCCGGAACCGGATTCTGGAACAACCGTGAATCGCGGATCGACCAGGAGATCCTGGATCGACTCGATATCTCCGATATTCTTCCTGCCATTCCCCCGGTGGGATACTCCCACGATAACGCCGGCGCGGTGACCGACGAGGCCGCCGCCGCCACGGGGTTGCGCCCGGGGACTCCGGTCCTGGCGGGGCTCTTCGACGTGAACGCCTGCGCCCTTGCCACCGGGCTGGAACGCCCGGACGAGATGACCGCGGTGGTGGGTACCTGGGGAATCAGCGCGTTCGTCGCTTCCGACGTATCCCGGGCGATCGAAGCTCCGGAGCACTTCGTAATCCAGGAACACTGCGTACCCGGACAGTTCCTGGTGCACGAGGCGAGCCCCACCTCGGCGAGCAATCTCGAGTGGTTTGTCGAGACGTTTCTACAGGATCTCCCCGAGAATGAGCGTTTTGACTACTGCAACACGGTCGTGACCGGCACGCCGGATACCAGGGTGACTTATTTTCCCTATCTCTTCGGCGACGACATGGGAGCCCACGCCTCGGGAACGTTCCTGGGTATGCGCGCCGGTACCGATCGGAAGGAAGTGATCCGAGCAATCTACGAGGGTATCGTTTTTCAACACCTGCGACACGTCAACAAACTCCTGCCGGTGATGCAACCGCCGGAACGCGTTCGGTTTGCCGGTGGGGCCACGCGATCCGCCGTCTGGATGCAGCTCTTTGCGGACACCCTGGGGCTTCCCGTCACGGTGTCACCGGCGACCGAACTCGGCGCCCTGGGAGCGTCGATCTGCGCTGCCGTGGGAATCGGTGCGTTTCCGGACTATTCGTCCGCGATGGAAGCGATGACCTCCGTCCGGGACGTGTACGAGCCGGATCCTGAAAAAGGAGAGCCGCTCCGCCGCAAACAGCAACAATTTGCCGAGCTGGTGCGACAGATGGCTCCTGTCTGGAAAGCGTATGAATAACGACCATCGTGGCAGCCGCCACTATCGCCTGACGGATCTCCCGATCGGCCTCTATGAGAAAGCGCTTCCCGAGATGGACTGGCCGGAGATCCTTGCTCAGGCCCGGAACCTTGGATTCGAGTTCGTAGAGATGTCCCTGGATGAATCGGATCATCGCCTGGCACGACTCGAGTGGACGCGAGAGCAACGACGGCGGTTTGTCGACCACGTGCATGCCTCGGGTATCCGTGTTCCTTCGATCTGCCTGAGCGGCACGCGACGGTACCCGCCGGGGAGCTCCGATCCGGAGCTCCGGGAAGAAGGTCGCCGGATCTTCCGGAAAACGGTGGACCTCGCCTCAGACATCGGAGTGCGCGTCGTGCAGGTCATGGGGTACGACGTGTACGATCCGGAACCGAGCACGCCGGAGTCGAAGGAACGCTTCATACAAGCCCTGGCCGAGGCGGTAGCGTACGCCGCCGGTCGGGGGGTGATGCTGGCGGTGGAGGTGATGGACACCAAGTTCATGAGTTCGATCTCGCGCGTTCTCTACTGCTTGAAACGCATCCAGTCCCCCTGGATGGCGATTTATCCCGACCTGGGCAACCTCTCCGCGTGGAACGATAACGCCTCGGAAGAACTGGAACTCGGTCTCCGTCTCGGGTTAGTGGCGGCGATCCACCTGAAGGATACCTACCCCGTCACCGCCGACTCTCCGGGACAGTTCCGGGATGTTCCGTTTGGTCAGGGGTGCGTAGATTTTATCCGACTCTTCCGTATTCTCAGGCAACACCGTTATTCCGGACAATTTCTCCTGGAGATGTGGAACCGTACCGGTCCCGGAGAAATAGCGGCAGTGGCGGAGGCCCGGGAATGGCTCCAGGAACGTATGCGACAGATTGACGCGGAGTAACGGAGAATTCCGCCCCGCGGGAAAAAAAGTTTTGACAGCTGTATGTGACCATGGTATCGTTTTCACAAACAGTTTCGGAAATGGTTGTCCGGTACCGGGAAGGGAGAAGTAATGGCAAAGAAAGCGCAAATGGTCCGGGAGGCTCTGAAGGCAGGCGATGGAATCGTTCGTCTGGCTCCCACGTGGGTACCCCGTTCGTTCTGTATCCCCGGGAAGCGATTAAAACTGCATCCGGATGATTATTACGCGTTCGGTGCTCACCGTGGCGGCATCGACGAGCGGTGGTTCTCTTCCACCACCCGGGCGGACAACGGCCCGGAGACGCTGGAGGACGAGGGCCTCAGCTACATCGTCTTTGACGTGGCGGGCAAACAGGAGAAGGTGCTCCTCAAGGAGGCGATCGAGGAGATCGGTGACGAGATTCTCGGTAACGAGGTGATGCGCGTCCACGGTGGTTGGACGATGTACAGCAAGTTCTTTGACAACCTGGAGCCATTGCCCCACCACCTGCACCACTCCGACGAGAAGGCGGCGCTGGTAGGGATGCGCGGGAAACCGGAGGCGTACTATTTCCCAAAACAGCTCAACAACAAGCGGGGATACTTCCCCTACACGTTTTTCGGCCTCAATCCGGGGGTTACTCCGGCGCAGGTTCGCAAAACGCTCGAGAACTGGCACAAAGGCGACAACCAGATCCTGGAGCTTTCCCGCGCGTACAAGCTGACTCCGGGAACCGGTTGGGACGTGCCTCCGGGTCTCCTTCACGCTCCCGGGTCGTTTCTTACCTACGAACCGCAACGCGCGTCAGACGTGTTCGCGATGTTTCAGTCGATCGTCTGGGACGCTTACACGCCGTGGGAGCTACTCGTAAAGAATGTTCCGGAGGACAAGAAACAGGACCTCGACTTCATCATGAGTCTGATCGACTGGGATCTGAACGTCGATCCGGACCTGTACCGGAACCGCTTCACCCCGCCAAAACCGGCGGGAGATCCGGAGGAGATGCGGAGCAAGGGATACGAGGATCTCTGGGTGACGTACAAGAGCGAGTACTTCAGCGCCAAGGAGCTGACGGTGTTCCCCAAGCAGTCGGTCGTTGTCAGCGACGACGCCGCGTACGGGGTGATCTTTGTCCAGGGGCACGGAACGTTCGGTGTTCACAGCGCTAACTCACCCTCAATGATCCGCTTTGGCGAGATGACGGAGGACGAGTTTTTTGTCTCCGCCGAGGCGGCCCGGCGAGGTGTCAGGATCACCAACGAAAGCGAGTTTGAGAACCTGGTAATGCTGAAACACTTCGGCCCGAAGACGTAACGCTCCGGGCCGATCGCGGATCGTACCGGAAGGAGGTGATGGAAGGTATTGAGAGAGTTCAGTTCTGAAAGCCGCCGTGTCGCGGCGTATCCGGTCGATGACCAAAACGTGGTGTTTGCTATCACACAGATCCAAAAAGGAGATCGTTATGAGAAAAATTTTTCTGCTCGTTATCGTGCTTTCGCTCCTGGCTCCCCTCGGCGTTTTTGCCGCGGGTCGACAGGAAGCGGACCCCGATGAAATCGTAATCGGCATGTCCGTACCGGGCCTTCAGTTTCCCTTCTTTGTTACGATGCGGGACGAAGCTGAAGCCGCTGCGGCTGAGCTCGGCGCACGCATTGTGTTTGCCGACGGCCAGAACGATTCCGCCAAGCAGACCTCCGATATCGAGAGTTTCATCACCCGGGGCGTGGATGCGATCCTGCTCTCCCCGATGACCGTTGATTCCCAGGTACCGGTAATCGAACGTGCCGTCGCGGCGGGGATCCCCGTGGCCACGGTAGACCGCAAAGCCAACACCGACGAAGTTCTCGTCCATGTGGGCGCGGACAACGTTGAGGGCGGCCGCGCGGCAGCTCGGTACATCATCGAGCAGCTCGGTGGATCCGGTCGCGTGATCGAGCTCGAAGGAACGCCCGGTGCGTCGGCAGCGATCGACCGTGCCAGCGGTTTCAACGAGGTGATGGGTCAGTCCGACGTTCAGGTGATCGCGAGCCAACCGGCGGACTTTGGCCGCGCCCAGGGCCAGACGGTTATGGAGAACCTCATCCAGTCCAACCCCGACTTTGACGCGGTGTTCGGTGCCAACGACGAGATGATCATCGGCGCTATCGAAGCGATGCGCGGCAGCGGAATCGATCCCGCCGATATCGTGACGGTCGGCTTTGACGCAACTCCCGACGCATTTGCCTACATCAACGACGGACTGCTCGGTGCGACGATCGACCAGTTTCCCGGCCGGCAGGCCAGCGAAGCGCTACAGTACCTCGTAGACTACATCAAAACCGGCGCGACGCCGGCCAACAACGTGGTGTTCATCAATCCCCTGCCCGTTACGGAACAGTAAAGACTGAACGCCGAATAACGGGGAAGAAGGCCGGTTTTCTTGATCGGCCTTCTTCTCCTGCATTATAACTAGGAGACACTATGGCGGCGTTATTAAGGATGGAGGGGATCACCAAGTCGTTCCCCGGTGTACAAGCCCTGAAAAGTGTCGACTTTGAACTGGAAGCCGGTGAAGTACACGCCCTGGTCGGGGAGAACGGAGCCGGAAAGTCGACTTTGATGAAGATCCTCGCCGGCGTCTACCAGGCCAACGGAGGCACGATCCACCTCAAGGACTCGGTGGTTGTCCCAAGCGGTCCCCGCTCGATGATTGAAGCCGGCGTAGGGGTAATCTACCAGGAACTGAACCTCATACCCCATCTCACCCTTGCGGAAAACGTATTTCTGGGACGGGAACCGCTGCTCCCTACGGGGCGCATAAACTGGAGAAAGATGGCCCAGGAATTCGAAGCGCTGATCGAGCTTTTTGACGTTCCCCTGAAACCGTTCACGCGGGTTTCTTCTATCGGACCGGCGTACCAGCAGGTCGTGGAGATCGTCAAAGCGCTCTCTCTGAACGCGGAAATCCTCGTCATGGACGAGCCCACCGCGGCGCTTACCGGCCACGAGGTGAACCGGCTCTTTGAGGTTATCAAGAAACTCCGGGACAAGGGAGTCTCTATCATCTATATCTCCCACCGGCTCGAGGAGATCTGGCGCGTGGCAAACCGGGTCACCGTACTCCGCGACGGCCAGAAGATCTCTACCTTGCCGCTGAAGGATGTCACGATCCGCAGCATCATCAAGGACATGGTAGGACGCGATCTGGAAGACCAGTATCCCAAAGAAAAGATAGACACCCAGGGAGAAGCTCTTCGCGTGGAAGGGCTCTTCAAACAGGATATCTGCAAGGAGATCTCTTTCAACGTTGAAAAAGGAGAGATTCTGGGAATCTCCGGACTGGTCGGTGCGGGGCGTACCGAGATCGCCCAGCTTATCTTTGGATACCGCAAGAAGGACGCGGGCCGGATCTTTCTACACGGGAAGGAGATCCGAATCGAGGGAACCTGGGACGCTGTCCGCCATGGATTCGCGCTCATCCCGGAAGAACGCAAGGAGCAGGGGCTGGTACTCGGCCAGTCGGTATTTGACAACGTAGCCCTGCCGGTCTTGAATAGTTTCAGTCGCCTCGGCGTGATCAACTACCCGAAGTTGAACGCGGTGATCCGGAAGATCATTGAGTCGATTGGAGTCCGCACCCCGTCGGTACGGCAGATCGTCCGCAATCTTTCCGGCGGAAACCAGCAGAAAGTAGTGCTTTCCAAGTGGTTTATCCGGAAAGCCCACATCTACATCTTTGATGAACCCACGCGCGGCATCGACGTTGGCGCCAAGGTGGAGATCTACAAGCTGATGCAGGAGCTCGCCCGGAAGGGTGCGGCGATAATCATGATCTCCTCGGAGCTTCCGGAAATCATGAATATCAGCGACCGGATTATCGTTATACACCGGGGACGCATTACCGGTGAATTCCATCACGGCCAGGCGTCGGAGGAAGAGATCATGCACGCCGCGTTCGGCGTTACCCAGGATGCATCGTGAGACGGAGCGTCCAGTTGCGCAGGGAGATTTAGAAAGATGAAGGAACAGCTTACACATATTTTGAAGAACTACGGCATGATCATCGCTTTCGTACTGGTCTGTGCCGTTCTCACGATACTCTCGCCGTTTTTTCTTACCACTTCCAACCTGATGAACGTGGTGCGCCAGTCCTCGATCATCGGCATCATGGCGGTGGGGGTGACGTTTGTGATTCTCAGTGGGGGTATCGACCTCTCGGTCGGATCCGTTATGGCGGTATCGGGTATGATCGCCGCGGGGTCTCTTCAGGGTGGGTCGAGCATGTTCGTGGCGATCCTCGTTGCGCTGGCGGTGGGTATCGCCGCGGGCCTCGTAAACGGCGTTCTCGTAACAAAAGCGGGTATCACGCCCTTTGTTGTGACCCTGGGTATGATGAGCATCGCCCGGGGGGTGACGCTTATTTACAGCGACGGTTACCCGATCAGCGGGTTCTCCCCGGCGTTCCGGTTTATCGGAGGCGGCGCGATAATGGGTCTACCCTTCCCGGTGATTATGCTCCTCGCGGTGGTGGTGATCGCCTGGTTCGTACTCACCCAGACCCGCCTGGGACGGTATACCTACGCGATCGGCGGCAACGAGGAAACGGTAAAACTCTCCGGAATCAACAGCGACTTCTATAAAACGATGATGTACGTGATCTCCGGCGCGACCGCCGGGATCAGCGCCCTGATACTCACGTCACGTCTCAACTCCGCGGGACCCACGGCAGGACTCACCTACGAGCTTACCGTGATCGCCGCGGTGGTCATCGGGGGAACCAGCCTCACCGGCGGGCGCGGCAGCGTTTGGGGATCACTGGTGGGAGCGCTCCTCATCGCGGTGATCAATAACGGCATGAACCTGCTGGGGATCTCTCCTTACTACCAGGAGCTGGCCCGGGGCGTTATCATCATCGCCGCGGTGTATATCGACCGGCTCCGGGAGCAATAGGAGAATCGGTATGAACGTAAAAAGCCTTTGGTACACCGGCCCGGAGCAGTTGGAACTGCGGAAGATCGAGATCCCCGAACCGGGTCCTTACGAGCTGCTCGTCAAGGTCGAGGCGTGCGGGATCTGCACCTGGGATCTTTTCATCTACAGCGGCGGTTTCCGGAAGATGAAAGAGTTTCCCTTCTACTTCGGCCATGAGGGCGTTGGAACGGTGGCTGCTCTCGGTCCCGGCGTCACGCGGTTTAAGACAGGAGATCGTGTGGCACTCCGGGAAAGTTCCGAGATCGGTGCGATCGGGTACGGTCATATGGCGGAATACGCGGTGCAGCAGGAAGATGTCCTGGTCCCTCTTCCCCGGGACGCAAGAAACCCGGAAACGTGGATGATCGAGCCGGTCGCCTGTTGCGTGAACGCCCTGGACCTCGCTCCGGTCAAACCGGGAATGCGGGTCGCCCTCGTGGGAAGCGGATTCATGGGAAGCATCCTTCTACAGCTGCTTGCGATCTCGCCGGCCTCATCGGTGTGCGCCTTCGACGTCCGGAAGGAAGCTCTGGAGTACGCCCGGAGCCTGCAGGGCGAAAACAGCACGCTCCAGGTATACGATGCATCCCGGGAAGTGGACCGCAGCCTGGAAGGCGCCTTTGATATCGTCTTTGAGACCGCCGCCACGGAACCTGCATTTCGTCTCGCCAACAGGCTTGTGAAAACAGGGGGGACGATCGGCATATTCTCCTGGCACCACCGGGATATCACCTTTGACTTCGGTGATTGGCATGTCCGGGGGCTGACCGTTCTCAACACCTCCCCCGCCGCGGCCCCTGACTTCACAGAGTGTTTTCTGCGTTCCGTACCACTCATGGAAAGCGGGCGGATATCCCTGGAGCCGCTCGTCACGCACGTGGGCACACCGGAGGAAGCACCGGAGATCTTCCAGAACGGACTCCGGAAGACCGACGGCTATATGAAGGGCGTGATCCGCTGGGATTGAATCGCCCCGCATACCGAGTTCACCGCCTTCTGTATCGCCCCCTGAACAACCGGTTCCTGAACCAACTTATCGAGATGTGGGCCTCTCTGCAGCGGTCGCTCACCTGCCCGACGGAGTACCGTACTTCCGACGTGGGGGAGTTCGTGCAGATGCATGCGCGCCTCGTAGACGCGCTGGAAACGAGGAACGGTGAGTTGTCTCAGATACCACTGCGTGAGAACTTCAAGGATCTGATCCACTGGAGTTCCGCCGGGGGCCGATCGAAAAAAAGGTTGCCATGGAATAGAGACGAGACTACAGGAGGGCTCGTATTATTTTACTCTATACAAGGAGGCGCGATAACGATGAAAAGAATAATCGCGACTACGATTATTTTTTTGACGGTTACAGCGATCGTGTTCGCCGCGGGAGCTCGTGAGGACGATACGATCCTCGTGCGCCTGGGCCACATCCGCGACACCTCTCATCCGACTCACCTGGGAGCGCTGCGATTCGCGGAAATCGTGAACGAAGCCACGGACGGACGGATCCAGGTGCGGGTATTCCCCAACAGCCGGCTCGGCAACATCCTGGAGATGTTCACCCAGTTGCAGACCGATGACCTGGACCTCGTCTACGGGGGTATCAACACGTTCGCGTTCATCGACGGTGGAGAATCGTTGGAAATCACGGCGATCCCCTTTCTTTACCGCGACTACGAGCACATGCGAGCGGCGCTCACGGGGGACTTCTTCCAGCCGGTGATCGAAGAGGCTGAAAACAACACCGGCGTGAAGGTGATAAACATAACCGGAGACACCGCACCCCGCGGACTCTCCGCCAACCGGGCGATTCGTACACCGGCGGATTTCCGGGGACTCCGGATCCGTACTGCCGCGAGCGAAGTGGTTCTGCGCGCGATGGAACGACTCGGCGCAGTGCCTCAGCAGATCGCTTTTGGAGAACTCTACATGGCGCTCAGCACCAACGTGGTGGACGCACAGGAAAACGGTGCGATCACCGTGGCCAACATGAGCTTCTACGAGGTGCAGGACTACTACATGCGGACCGATTACATCCGCGACATCGAGACATTCTACGCCAGTCCCGCGTTCTGGAACCGTCTCTCCCCGGAGGATCAACAGATTATCTTTGACGCCACGGAGGAAGCGGGAGCGCTCGTGACGGACCTGACCGCGCAACAGCTCGCCCAGGCGTATAATACGCTGCAGCAGCACATGACGGTGATCGAGGAGCCGGAGCTGGACCTTCCGGCGATCCGTAAAGCCCTGGAAGGGGTGTTCAAGGATTGGGACGGCGAACGCTGGCCGGAGGGTACGCTTCAGAGGATCCGCGAGCTGGACTGAACTGCCAAACAGACAGGCGGCCGGGCCGCCGGCCGGAGCCCGGATCGGGCCGCCGTCCGGTGGTTTGAGGGCTACTGGCCGACCGGTTCGCCGGGCCGCTGTTCGTAAACGTTTCGGGACGCAAGGACCCCGCGTCCCGGAGTTTCCGTAAAACATATAATCGGGAAGGTAACTGTGGTAATCGGGTTGTTCGCAATGCTTTTTCTCCTGATCGGCTTCGGCGTGAGTATCTGGCTCGCCATGGGTATGAGCGGCATGGCGTTCATCTTCCTGCGCGGTGAGGTTTCTCTCCGGGTACTGGCATCTCAGATGATCTCCGGGATCGACTCCACCACACTCGTGGCGATACCACTGTTTATTCTGGCGGGCAATCTGATGAACGTCACCGGGGTCACCACGCGTCTGGCCCGTTTTGCCGATTTTTTCGTGGGACAGTTCCGGGCGGGACTCGCCTACGTCTCGATCGTGGTGAGCGTGATCATGGCGGGTGTCTCCGGCTCCGCCGTGGCGGACGCGAGTTCCGTCTCCGCGGTACTGCACCCGATCATGCGGCAACGGGGGTACGACGACGGCTACGCCGCGGCGATCAATATAAGTTCCGCCGTGATCGGCCCGATCATCCCTCCCAGCGTGCCGATGATCTTCATCGGCGTGATCAGCGGGATCTCGATCGGACGTCTCTTCCTCGGCGGGATAGTCCCAGGGTTCCTCATGGCTGCCTTCCTCTGGGTTGTGTCCACGATCGAGGCCCACCGGAAAGGTTATCCCCGGGTGGCGGTCAAGCGGTCAGGCCGGGAGTTTCTCGTTCTGCTGCGGGACACGTTCCTGGCGGTACTTGCGCCGGTGTTCGTGATCAGCGGCGTGGTGTTCGGGTTTGTCACGCTGGTGGAGGTGGCGGCAATCACCAACGTGTATATCCTCGTTCTCGCGGTCCTCGTTTACCGCACGATCAACCTCCAGGGCGTTTTCACGGTGTTTCGGAATACCGCGGTATTCTCCGCGTCGATCATGGCGATCTTCGCGGTCGTCGGTCTCTACCAGTATATCGTGGCGTCGGAACAGCTCGGCAACCAGGTGTTCACTCTGATCCAACGCCTTGACCTGGGTCGCAACGGATTCCTGGCACTCACGATGGTCTTCTTTCTCGTGATGGGTTGCATCCTGGACGCGATCCCGGTGATGCTGATCTTCTTCCCGGTCCTGCTCCCGATCGCGATCAACCTCGGGATCGACCCGACCCACTTCGGGGTGATCACGGTGCTCAACCTCATGATTGGCCTCCTGACCCCGCCGATCGGAGTACTGCTCTTTGTCCAGACCAGGATTTCAGGAATGAAGTTCTCGGATCTGCTGCGTGCCCTGCGACCCCACACGCTGGCTCTCTTTGCGGTTCTGATCCTTATCACCTACGTACCGCAGCTCGTCCTGTGGATACCCAACCTGGTTTTTTGAGGAACGTTTCGATGATCGGAAAAGTAATGGATTCGATACAGAACACATTGGAGGCGTTGAGCGGGTCTCTCTTCATCGCGGTATTTCTCTTCACGATGACAAATATCGTGAGTCGCAACCTCGGCGGCATCGCGATCCGGTGGATCCCCGGCATGATCCGGCTCTCCTTTATCTGGTCCGTTCTTCTGGCGACGGCGGTACTGTACCGCCGGGACGACCATCTCATGGTGGACTACTTCGTACAGAAGATGGGAGGGAAACTCCGGAAAACGGTCCGGACCGTCACGGATCTTCTGACGCTCCCCTTTTTTTCGCTGGTTATCATCTATGGATTCCGCATCACCCGTGTCCGTATGCGTATCTCCTACGAGACGTGGAACTTTCCCACGGGATACGCGTACCTGGCTCTACCGGTGGCGGCGATTCTCATGATCGTCTTCAACTTTGAACGGCTTTTTTCATTCTGGAAAGGACGGAAACGATGAACGACCATTTTCAGCAGTACCACCAGGCGGCAACCTCCGCGTTTGCAGCGATCCTGGCGGAACGCCCGGCTATCGTGGAGGCGGCGCAACCGATCGCGCGGGCGATCGCCGACGACCGTCTGGTTCACGTGATCGGTCCCGGCGGCCATTCCAACATGGCCGCGGAAGAGGTGCTCTGGCGGGCCGGCGGACTGGCGCCGATCAACGCTATCCTTGACGCCGGGACCAACCTCATCCACGGAGCCAAACGATCCAACGTGATCGAGAGAACGCCGGGCTACGCCAGGAGCGTCCTCGACGCGTACCGCCTGGGCCGGACGCCGGGAGAAGTGATCATCATCGTCAACGCCTACGGGATCAACGCGATGTGCATCGACACCGTCCTGATCGCAAAGGAACGGGGCATGACCACGATCGGTATAACGTCCCGTGATTTTGCGGATCGTCTCCCGGCGGACCATCCCTCGCGCCACCCGTCCGGAAAGAACCTGTACCAGGAAGCTGATCTTTTTCTGAACTGCCACCTGCCCTACGGCGATGCCGTGGTGGAAATCGAGGGGTGCCCTCAGAAGACGGGCCCCACCTCCACCCTCTGTAACGTCTTCACTATCAACCTCCTGATGAACGAGACCGTGAAGCAGCTGGTCGACCTCGGTGTGGTACCCCCGCTTTGGATGAGCGCTAACGTACCCGGCGGGGATGAAGCAAACCGATCCAGCGAGGAGCGTTTCATTCCCCGGATCCGACACCTGGGTTGACGCGATGGAGACGACGCGACGGTACTGCGTGAACGAACTCACCGCAGGCGATACCGGTATCTGCATCGTAGCGGACGAGGAACGCCTGGCGAGCCTGGACGATCCCCGATACCACGTGATTCAGGTAAAGGGGATCGGTATGGCCGGTCACTGGGGGTTTCACGGGCGCGAGGCACCCGTGGATCATCCCGCGGAGATCAGGAATCGATCGCCCGGGCGCGGTCGGTGCTCAAGGGAGCGGGTATCGTCTGAAGCATATTCCAGAGTCGCCGGGGAAATCGTGTCGTCACGGCGTACACCCCCATGTCCAGGACGCGTCGCATATCGCCCTCGCGGTCGACGGTCCATACCGATACCGGCAGAAACTGTTGCGTCGCTCGGGTAACGAGATACGGGCGGCAATGTTCGTGGTTCACGTTGATACCGCAACAACCGATTTCAACGGCGACGGCGCACAGCTCCTGCGCCGCGCGGGCGTAATCGGTCTGGTCCGACGGATCGGCTGCAGAGGAAAACTTTTCCAGGTGCGGTGCGTTCAAGAGAACCCGGGCGTCAGGAACCAGCTGTCGGACGTGCCGCGCCCATTCTTCATGGCACCCGGAGAAGACCGTCCGGTCGTCCAGGCCGTGATCGACGATCGAGCCGTACAGCACCGAAACGCTACCGGTGTCCTTGAGATCCAGGTTCAGGATCACCCTGCTTCGCTGTACCAGCGCCAGGACGTCCTCGAGCAGTGCGGGGGTGTTGTACGCATCCTCCGTGCGGGAGACGATCGTTTTCCGGTCATGATCGGCGATGATGACCCGATCACCGTTGCTGTCCAGCAGGTACGGATCGTGAGCGAGCACCGGCAATCCGTCCGCGGATGTCCGGACATCCAGCTCGATCGCGTCGACGCCGCTCTCCAGGGCGACGCCGATCGATGCTATCGTGTTCTCCGCCGTCCCTTCGCACCCGGAGTGGGCGGTTATCATCGGTCGGTTGATCAATAAATGTTCCATTACCGTATTCCACCGTGTGCCGGGATACTCATTTCAGGCTGAGTGAGAACCCTTCCGTGAGCTGCCGGTAGACAACATTTGAGAAGAGCAGGACGGGAATCGTCGCGAGCAACCCGATCGCCATGAGTTCGCCCCATTGCGTGGTGTACTCCCCGATGTAACGGGATATCACCACCGGAAGGGTAAGGAGCCGTGGGGTCCGGACAAAAAGTAACGCAAAGAGAAACTCGTTCCACGCCAGGATCATGCTGAATATCGAGGTGGCCAGAATTCCCGCTCTGACAAGGGGTGCCACTATGGAGACGAGAATTCTTCCCGGCGACGCTCCATCGATGCGCGCAGCCTCCTCAAAATCCATGGGAAGGCTCCGCAGAAAGCCGTAGATGATCCAGATCGCGTAGGGCAGCGTATAGATCTGGAACGCCAGAACGAGACCGACCCTGGAGTTGATCATACCTATCGCGTTGAACGCGGTGAACAACGGTACCGCAAGCACGATCGGCGGCAGGATTCGTACCGCGAGAACCCAGATCAGGAAGACCGAATTGATCCGCCAGGGAAACCGGTGCCGCACCAGCGCGTAGGAAGCAAGAAACGCCAGTACGATCGCCAGACCCGTAGCGGATACGGCTACGACCACCGTATTGAACACGTTACCCCAGATCCCCTGGGCGAATACGTTGGCGAAGTTGGTAAACGTCACCGTTTCCGGGAAGAACGTCGGGACCGGACGGATCACCTCCCGGGGTCCCTTGAGACTGGTATTGATCATCCAGTAGATCGGGACGAGTATGATCGTCAGCGATCCAAGCAGAACCACCCGGAAAACAAGTTGCTCGACAAATGCTTTGAACCGGTACATCACGTATCCTCCCGGAAAAGCCGACGAATGTAGACAAGCGCGAGGATCGAAACGATAAACAGCGTTATCACCGACGCCGCGCCGGCTCGGCCAAAGTTGAAAAACGTAAAACCCTCCCGGTAGATGAAGTACGAGAGCGTCTGCGTCGCGTTAGCCGGTCCGCCACCGGTGAGAGCATAAACCTTGTCAAAGAGGCGGAACGTATCCAGCGTCCGCAGCATCAGAACCAGCACGATCTGTCCCGCCAGAAGCGGCAGCGTGATTCTTGTGGTAACCTGTGCACGCCCGGCACCGTCGATCTCCGCCGCCTCAAATACTTCCGCCGGGATCGAGCTCATGCCCGCCTGGATGATAAGGAACGCGAACGGTGTCCACTGCCAGATATCCACGAGGATTATCGAAAAGAGCGCCACCGACCGATCCGTAAGCCATCCCACCGGCGAGAGGCCGGCGGAGCGCAGGATGTAATTGAAAAGTCCTATCTCGAAGTGATAGAAGATCTGCCAGACCGCGCTGATCACCATGGTGGAAATGATCATCGGGAAGATGATGATCAGCGATGCTGTTCGTTTTCCCCGAAACTCCCGATGCAGGAGCAGTGCCAGCAACACACCGAGGAACACCTCGGACAAACTGGCGGTTACGGTGAACACGAGCGTGTTGATAAACGACCGGTGAAAAAGTTCTTCCCCGATGATGCTGACATAATTCCTGATCCCGATAAAATCCCTCGCCCCGGAAATGAAGTCATAACGGTAGAACGAGTTGTACACCACGTTTGCTATCGGGTACGTGGTCAGGAACAGTATCAGCAGCAACGCCGGTGCAAAAATAAGGTAGTAAAACAGGTCGTAACGCTGTCGTTCAGAAAAACTCACGATTCTCCTCGTTTCAGGGAAACGGTCCGGGGGGAATCGTCGTATTCCGTTCCCCGCCGGACCTCAGCTGTCAGTTCCGGGCGGCATCATACCGCCCGGACGCCCAAGAGCTCAGCGCAGAATCTCTTCCACCCGGCGCTGGACCTGGTCAAGCGCTTCCCCGGCTGAAAGATCACCGACCAGGGCACGTTGCAGATAATCGCCAAAGACGGTCTCGATCTGGGCCCAGTAGTCCGTGCGCGGCCGGACTCGACCACCGGTCTGCCCGGCGAGCTGCGCAGGGTACCAGGGGTATTTCTGCTGCAGAGCCGGAATCTGGTGAACGCTGGTACGCGTCGGGGGAAGCCCCACGCGGTCCGCCATAAGCTCCTGGATCTCCGCGCTGGTGAGAAACTGCAGGAAGTCAAAGGCCGCATCCACGTTACGCGAATCCCGGGGTATACCGACCATCCACGCACCGATCATCGACGAGGAGGACTCTACCTGGCCGGGATGTGCCGCTACCGTCACCTTGCCGACCACATCGGAAAGTTCCGGATTCTCCAGATCACCGATCCACCCGGGCCAGACCTCGTTGGCGATCGCGCCGACACCGGAGTAGAGAGCGTCTCGCACCTGCGTCGACTGGTACGCTGTTACGCCTTCCGGGGCAAACTCCGCCAGTTCCAGAAAGAACTCCAGAGCGTTACGCGCCTCCGCTGAATTGAGCGCGGGGCGTCCGTTCTCGAGGATTTCCGCACCGAACGCCCAGTAAATAGGCAGAAAACCGGTGACGATCGGGTTACCCTGGACTCCGCGGAAGAGGATCGGCGTCATCTCCGGGCGTTCCCGGTCGAGCGCCTGCGCTACGGCGAGAACGTCGTCCCATCGCTCCAAACGATCGAACCCGAGATCTTCCACAACGTCGTGCCGGTACGCAAAAAGCGCTACGTTACCCACGTGAGGAAGCGCGTAGAGCGTCCCGTCCGGGTGCGGATACCGTCCGATATCGACCATGTTCGGAACCAGGTCGGGATCGATCTGCAGTCCCCGATCGCGGTAGAGCTCATCCAGGTTGGTGAGCCATCCCGCCTCCTGAAGGCGCGGCAGGAACGGATCATCCACCAGAAGAACGTCGAACGCACCGCTTCCTCCGCGTAGTTCGATCACCGTCTGCTCCATCAGCTCCGCTCCGGAAAGCTTCAGTATCTCAAAGCGGACATCCGGATTACGCCGGGTGTATTCGTCGGCGGCGATCTGCATCGCGTCGCCCATCGCGCCGTCGCGGCCGGCGATCGTCAGCGTGGTAATGCCGGTCTCCCGCCCACCGGACGCAAACAGCGTCGCCGGAATCAACAGGGCGACCAATACGACCAAAACAACAAACCGTTTCATCATGAACCCTCCTTGGATTTTGCCGCGACACTGATTTGGTCGCGTGCATCCGTTTGTCCGACATTATACAGGGTCGCGAGGTTATGTAAAAAATGGTAAGCTGGTCGGGATACAAGCGGAATCCGGTTAGGAACCAACCGGGAACACGGATCCGCACGGATCGGCACGATCAGGAGTAACAGAAAGCATGTCCGGCGCTCGGCTGAAACGGAACGAACTCGTGGAAACAGCGTTTGCGATCTTCTGGAGTCGCGCCCGGAACGAGGGCCTCCCCAGTATCGCCGGGGTGGCGGTATCGCTGGATGACCTGCGGGATGAGATCTCCCACCGAACCGGGGTGACCCGGCAGAACAACAAATGGATCGCCACGCAGCTGCGAAACTACGAGAAAGAGCAGAACGTGCGGTTGTTTTCGTTCCGCCGTGACCGGGACGGCGGCGAACAGGTGCGTGTCTCCGATACGCTGGTCTCCTTTGTACAGAAGAAACACCTGCACCGTCCGGAGAAGGTCCGACTCGCTGCCGCTCTGGCGGACCTGATCGAATCGGAATACGGCACGGGAATCAAACCGCTTCGGGTGCTCCTTGGCGCCGGAACAACCCTTACGCTGGCGGCGGACGTGATCGCCGGCCGTGCCGCAACGATGCGCCGTCCCCTGGAGATTTTGACCCACAACGTGGGAATACTGGAGACACTAATCCAACCGGACACCCCCTCGAGCGTAACCGTCACCGTCCCGTACGGTACGTTTGACCCGGTGACCTACACGCTCCTGCCGGTGCACGCCCGGGACCTGGCGTTCGAGACGGTGGAGCTGGCCGTGCAGGGTACATCCGCTCTGTACCAGAGCGAACTGTACGTGGAATCAGAGCGGGAAGCCGAGGCCAAACGGGCGGTACTGCAAGGTCCGGCGAGTACGAAGGTACTCGTACTTACGCTGCACGAGTTCACCGCCGTCGCACCGGAGTCAATGTACAGCTACGGAGATCTGGAAGAGTACAACCTGGTCGTCTTCCCGCGTATGAAGCATCCCACGGCGGACCAGGAGCAGGCGCTCTCCTGGCTTGAATCCAGCCTGCCCCATTACGAGCGGACCGTACGGCACTGGCATTACGAAATTCTGAAACGGAGACGCCAGGATGCTCAGTGAAATCCGGGCCAAAGAATCGGAACAACTCTATGGCACGCCGGTACTCCAGCAGAGTGCGTACTGGTCCTCGGTGAAGGAGAAACTGGGTGCTGATTCTCTCGCGGTTGACTACACCGCCCGGGGAGCGCGTGAGAACAGCGCGGAACCGCGACGTTCGGATGTGCTCATTACGCTGCAGCCGGTAAACCGCCGGCAGTCCGTGGCGTACGTACCCTACGGACCGGAACTGGTACCGGACCAGGACGTGCAGGGAGCGTTTTTGGAGGAACTCTCGGAAAGTATTCGATCCTATCTGCCGAAGGAGTGCATCGCGATCCGATACGATCTGCAGTGGGAATCCTGGTGGGCCCGGGATGAGAGCTATTTCGACGAGAACGGCTGGTGGAACGGCCCTCCGGACACGCCCCTGCAGGAACTCCGCTTCAACTACGGCACGGTGAACGGTAACTTTCGCAAAGCCGCGTCCAACATCCTCCCTTCCAGCACGATCTTTCTCGATCTTCACCGCGACGAAGAAGATCTGCTCCGGTCGATGAAGCCGAAGACGCGTTACAACATCGGCCTCGCCCGGCGGCGCGGCGTGAACGTTCGTACGGCGGAGATCGACGAGATCGAAACGTGGTACGAGCTCTACCGGCAGACCGCGCAGCGCAACCGGATTCGTCTGCACGAGATCGAGTATTTCCGGGCGATCCTCACCGCTCGCGTGCGGGACGCCGTCTCCCCGGCGGAAGTAACGCTCCTGATCGCGGAAGAGCGCAACGATCCCCTGGCGGCGATGTTTCTCGTAATCTCCCAGAACAGGGCGTACTACCTCTACGGAGCATCCTCCACGACCCGTCGCGATCTCATGGCGCCCTACGCTATGCAGTGGTCCGCGATCACCACCGCTCGTTCCCGGGGATGCACCGAATACGATATGTTCGGCGTCGCTCCCAATCCCGACCCTTCCCACCCGATGCACGGACTGTACCGGTTCAAGACAGGATTCGGCGGCAGCATATACAGGACTCTCGGCTGCTGGGACTATCCCCTCGACCACGACGCGTATACGCAGCACGTCGGTCGACAAATTGCGGACCAGGGGTACCACGGAGGGTAAACGTGACGGTCACAGACCTGTCGCATAAGAGAAAGCGTGGCGTCCAGTGCGATGCCGCTTTGAAGAGGAGAACCACCGATATGACGTTCACCAGAGATGACATATCGATCCGAAACGAACTGCGCCCGGGAGACCTCGGATTCGTAGTCTACATGCACGGCCGCTTGTACGGCAGCGAGTACGGGTACGGCGTGGACTTTGAGACGTACGTAGCCAGGAGTATCTTTGAGTTCTACCAGCGCCACGACCCCGAACGGGATCGTGTGTGGTACTGCGAACACGCGGGACGGATCGTCGGGACGATGTTCGGTCTGGACCGGGGCGACGAAACCGCGCAGCTCCGGTACTTCCTTATCGATCCGGATTACCGCGGTATCGGCCTCGGAGGCTACCTGATGGAGCAGTTCATGCAATACCTGCAGGAGCACCGGTTCCGGGAAGCGTATCTCCTTACCGCTCCGGAACTCACCGCCGCGGCAATACTCTACAAACGGTTCGGTTTCACGCTTGCCGGGGAGTCACCTTCGCCTTCGTTCGGTAAACCGGCTATCGAGCAGCGCTACGAGTGGCGACGCGCCTGAGGTATTAAGAAGCCTGTTGATAGCATTCCACCAAGTTATTGCCTTATAAGAAATTACGAGCTGTTCCGCGCGCGTAACCGGGTATACAGCCCGCCAATACCGTAACTTCCTGTGGCGTAACACCCTGGCGGACTTCCATCAACAAGGTTCTAAAAACCCCCGGAGGTATGCGCACGCATCGGAACCACGGTATGATCGACCCATGTTCGGCGGCATCGGAATACTCCTTCTCTTTTTACTGGCGGGTGAGCTGATCTCCGGCGCTGGGGTTCCCCTGCCGGGAAACGTGATCGGCATGATCCTGATCACGATCGCTCTGGCGACGGGCGCGCTCAAGCTGAAACGCGTGGAACGCGTGTCCGCGGTTCTTCTCGACAACCTGGCGTTCTTTTTTGTCCCGCCCGCGGTGGGCGTTATGGTCCACACGGGTCTGATCCGGGACAACCTCGCCGCGGCGATCGTGTCCGTGGTGGTGGCGGCGGTAATCGTACTCCTGACAACGGGGGTAACGGCGCAGGTCCTGATCCGACGGGGACCCTCCTCTGACGGGAGACCCTCCTCAGACAGGGGACCCTCCTCAGACAAGGGGCGCCGCCATGGGTAACACCGGTGTTCTGAACCTCGTTCCGCCGGCACTGCTCTGGTCGAGCGCATCGCTGCTGTTGTACATGGCGGCGCGCCGCCTCTACCGGTGGGCAACTCACCCGCTTCTCACGCCGGTACTGGTCACGACGATCCTCCTGATCGCCATTCTCCAGGTGACGGGCACCGAGTACGACACCTACATGGAAGGTGGGCGTATGATCTCCTACTTTCTCGGCCCTTCCGTGGTAGCCCTGGGTGTCCCGCTGTACCGGAATCTCCGAGAGCTCCGAAGCGCCGCTCGCGCGATCATCCCGGCGATCCTCGTGGGTAGCATCGCCGGTGTGCTAGGTGCGGTAGTACCGGCGATCCTCATGGCTGCGCCGGAACTGATGGTGCGTTCTCTGGCTCCAAAAAGCGTGACCACACCGATTGCGATCTCCCTGGCGGAGTTGATCGGAGGCGATCCGGGACTGACCACGAGCTTTGTAGTAGTCACCGGGATATTCGGTGCGGTACTAGGTCCGGTTATCCTGCGCCTGGCCGGTGTAAAGGACCCCACCGCGTGGGGTCTCGCCATGGGAACCGCCGCACACGGTATCGGCACCTCCCGCGCCCTGGAGCGAGACCATGTGTCGGGCGCTGCTGCCGGCCTGGGGATCTGCCTTTGCGGAATCGCCACGTCGGTGGTGACGCCCCCGCTGGTACGCTTGCTGCTCGGAACCTAAACGTCCTTGGACGCCAGGAACAACCGCATCGCCGGGTCGTCGTCCACCGACGTCCACTCGTACCCGGCTTCGTCGAGCCGTTTTTCCAGGACCTCCCGGTCGGCCGCCTCAAATCCGATCAGGACGTTGCCGGTATCGCTCGCCTGGTTGCGGTAATGGAACGCGCTGATATTCCAGCCTGTTCCAAGCGTCCCCAGGAAATCCCCCAGCGCGCCGGGGCGCTCCGGGAAGTTGATCTGGTAGAGATGCTCCTCTCCGGCGCCCGGCGCGGGGCCACCGATCATGTGGCGCACGTGCTCTTTTGCGATATCGTCGTCGGAGAGATCCGTGTGGCGATAACCGCAATCCTGCAGGCGCGTGAGAAACGCATCCCGATCATCGGCACTCGCTACGCTGATCCCCACGAGAACGCGGGCCTCACGACGGTTGCTCAGTCGGTAATTGAACTCGTTGATACTGTGGTCGCCTACGATGTCGGTACAGAATCGCTGCAGAGCACCCGGTTCCTCGGGCATGATAATCGCCGCCAGAACCTCCTTTCCTGACCCGATCAGCGTACGCTCCGCCACCTGCTGCAGCCGTTCAAACGTCATGTTTGCACCGGAACAGATCGCCGCAACCTGGGCGGTCTCGGGAAGCTCCGCCTGCAGCACACCTGCCGCGGCGAGCGCTCCCGCCGGTTCTACGATGCTCCGGGTGTCCTCAAAAACAGCCTTGATCGCGGCACAAATCTCGTCGGTGGAAACTGTCACCACGCGATCCACGTATTTTCGGGCTATCTCAAAGGTGTGTTCGCCCGCTTTTTTCACCGCTACGCCGTCGGCAAAGATACCCACGTGATCCAGCGTGACCCGCTCTCCCGCGGCGAGCGAAGCCTGCATCACGTTGCTGTCCGCCGGTTCAACACCGATTACCTCCACCTCCGGACGCAGGCGCTTCACGTACAGGGCGATCCCCGCCAGCAACCCGCCGCCGCCCACCGGCACGAAGATATGCGTCACGTCCGGAAGCTGTTCGAGTATCTCCCGGCCGATCGTTCCCTGACCGGCGATCACCATGGGGTCGTCGAAAGGATGGATAAACGTCGCCCCCGTTTCCTGCTCGATCGATCGGGCATGCCCATAGGCATCGCTGAAGCTGTCCCCCACGAGAACAACCTCCGCGCCGTGGCCGCGAACCGCATCTACCTTTATCGACGGTGTGGTCCGGGGCATAACGATCGTAGCACGAACACCCAGCCTGACCGCGCTGAGCGCGACGCCCTGCGCGTGGTTACCGGCGCTGGCGGCGATGATTCCCCGCTCCCGCTCTTCCGGGGTGAGGTGCGAGACCCGGTTATACGCACCCCGCAGCTTGAAGGAGTGAACCGGCTGCAGGTCTTCGCGCTTGAGAAACACCCGGGCTCCCGTCACCGCAGACAGTTTGGGAGCCTCCACCAGGGGCGACTCAATCGCCACATCGTAAACTCGGGCAAGAAGTATCTGTTTTATCGACTCAATCATCGCATCTCATCGTACCGATGATCGCCGCGCGGTGGAAGACCGGCGAAAGCCCGGCCGGTGATGGATGCCCGGCCGGCGATAGAGCGTCGCACTCAAACGATCCGGTCAGAACAACACGTCCCGGATTGTAAAGAAGAGAGCCCCCAGGAGTATCGCGGTGTAGACGTACGCGTCGGAGGCGTTCGCCCGGCGTTCATAACCACGACGAATCGTTCCGGTGAACCACCGGGTCCACCGGATGAGCCGTCCGTAGAGCGACTGCTCGGGTTGCAGCCACTCCGGCAGATGCAGATGAAACAACCCGAACCTGATCCCCGTTGCGAAGAGCAGAATTCCCAGGCCGTACGCCACAGCCGCGTTCCAAAGGTCCCGGGGGTTAAAAAACGTCATGCCCACCAGGTAGTTGTCGATGAACGCGGGGTCGTAGTTGAACGTCCGTACTGCGGGAATCACCAGGTGGCGCATCAGCGTTCCCGGAAAGAGTCCGACCCCTACGATAAGGACCGCGGCGATGCTCATGGCGATCTGCATCGTACCGCTTCCGACGTGTGCCACGTAGGGGTCGGACTTCTCCGGTCGCCGCAAGAAAATGAAGTAGTAGAACTTTATGAACGACGCCACCGTGCCGGCGCTCACCACGGTAAAGAGCATTTCCGCGCTGCGGAACGAGTAGTGGCCGTAGTGCCACGCTTCGTCGATCGCATGGTGGAGAATCGATTTACTGGCAAACCCGTTGAAACCGGGCATGCCGGTGATACCCAGCGCGGCGGTCAGGCAGATAAGCGCGGTCACGGGCATGCGCCGCCAGAGACCACCGAGCTTGTACATATCGATCTGGCCGGTGCTCAGGTACACCACGCCCACCACCATAAAGAGAAGGCTTTTAAACAGCGCGTGGTTCAGCGTGTGGAACACGCTGCCGGCAAACCCCATCGCTCCGATATACCCCAGGTACGAGGCGACACCGATCCCCATGATGATATAACCCATCTGGCTGATGCTGTGGTAGGCGAGCATCTTCTTCATTTCCGACTGCTGCAGCGCCATGAAAACACCTACCGCCATCGTAGCGATCCCGATCCAGATCAGGATCGCCCCCTCCGTGGTGGCGAGCTGCCAGAATACGTCGTCCCGTCCGGTGACCGCGTCAAAGGCAGGCATGAAGAAACTGGTTACCACCCGAAGGATCCCGTAGGTTCCGGTTTTAATAAGCAGACCCGAGAGAAGCGCGCTCGCCGGAGTCGGCGCCACCGGGTGCGCCCGGGGCAACCAGATATGGAGCGGCAGCATTCCCGCCTTGAGCCCAAACCCCAGGATCAGGAGCGTGGCGATCACGTACTGCACCGGACCGGTTCGACTCAGGTCCTGCGCCAGCAGGGCGAAATCGAGGTGGGACGTGTAAAACTGCATCAGTATGATTCCCAGCAGGATCGAGAGCCCTGCGGCGATCCCCATATAGATGTATCGGGAGCCCGCCACGATCGAATCGGTGGTCTCTTTGTGCGCCACCAGCAGGTACGAGGCAAGCGTCATCAGCTCAAAAAAGAGAAAGAGTGTCAGGATGTCCGAGGCCATCACCGTACCGAGCACGCCGGCGTAGGTGAGCATCAGAAAGAGGTAGAACCGGTCGCGGTGGTGTTCGATCGGCATGTAATCCCGAGCGTAGATCCCCACCACGAGCCAGAGCACGCTCGAGACGATCAGCATGATCCAGGAAAGCATATCCACCCGGAAATGAAGTCCGAACCCCATCACCCCGGGGATCGTCATCTCCGGCGCTCCGGCACGCACCTGAGGATACATCGCCACGATCATCAGGAACGCCGCGATGTACGTCGCCAGCAGCAGTACATCCCGGGCGTGTTCCGAGAGAACCTTCCCGGCTTTTGCGACGACAGGCCCCGCCGACAGCGTCATCGCCAGAAGCAGAATCGGGTAATATCGGAACGCTGCAACCGCCGAGAGCAGTTTCGACGGAGCCTCCGGCGCAATGACACGCGGCATCGCCTCGTACCGTACGATCACAAAGAGCGCCAGAACGGCCACGCCGGAAAGCGCTGCGAGCAACGCCCGGCGGTACCGGATACCATCACGGAACACGTAGTCCCTGGTGCTCACCGGCCCCCGGATCGCAACGCTCTCGTCTCCCTCGGGATGAACGTACACGGGCATCGCTCAGAACCCTCCCAGCAGCTGCACCGCGGACACCCGGACGATCCCCATCACTGCGTTGGGAAACAACCCGGTCGTCACCACCAGCAACGCGATGACGGTCAGCGGAAGCCGCGTTGACCAGGGTATCTCGTCACGGCGCATCACATGGTCCTCCGCGGTGGAGCGCTGAATGAACGCCCGGGTAACGATCGGAATGTAATACAGCGCGTTCATGAAACTGCTCAACAGGATGAATGGCAGGACGATCGGCCTGCCCGCCTCCGCCGCAGCGACTATCAGGTACCATTTGGAAATAAACCCGTTCGTTCCGGGGATGCCGATCATTCCGAGCGCGCACGTGGTAAACACGAGCATCGTCAAAGGCATGCGGTACCCCACTCCGGCGTACTCCCCGACGAACTGCTTGCCCGTCCGGTGGATTACGGCTCCGGCGCTCAGGAAGAGACCCGTCTTGAGCAGGGCATGAGCGATGACGTGAAAGAGAGCCACCGTGAGCCCCGTCTCAGTGAACAGTCCGATCCCGAGCACGATGAATCCGATATGGGCCACCGTAGAGTACGCCAGGATCCGCTTGACCTTCTGCTGTCCCAGGGCGAGACCGCTTCCCGCGAGCATCGCCGCCAACCCGACCCAGACGAGAGCCGGCGGAACGAACGTACTGAGAAGCGTTTCGGTCCCGAACCCGACGAAGAGCACCTTGAGCGCTCCCACGATATACGCCTTCACGACCAGTGCAGAGAGGATCGCGCTGGACGGTGCCGGCGCGACGGAGTGCGCCCCAGGCAGCCAGGTGTGCATGGGAAACACCGCCGCCTTGATACCAAAGCCCACAAGTATAAGAACCAGGGCGATTCGGACATTTACCGGGTACTGCACCCAGAGCCGTGTCATCACCTCGCCGTTCATCGATATATTGAGGGTACCGCTCACCATGTAGAGCATCGCCATGCCCAGGAGAATCGTTATCGATCCCACCGTACCGATAATGAGGTACTTCAACCCCGCGTAGAGGTTATCCTTATGACCGTTTATCGTGACGATCGCGCAGGAGGAGATCGAGAGCACCTCCATGAACACGTAGAGGTTGAAGAGATCGTTGGTGTAAGCCAACCCCACCATCGAGAATACGGTGACCAGGATCAGCGTGAAGTATCCGCCGGTAACCCCGGGCTGCACGTCGGACCGTGCTTCCCGCAGCGCGTACACCGTGATCAGGAGCGCCGTCACCGTGAAAAGCAGCGCCATCACCGCAGTATATTCGTTTACCACGAACTCCACGCCGATCGCGGATGTCCATCCACCGAAAGTGTACCGGTACGCGCCGTGGGCGATTACCGACGCCAGGGACACCGCCGCTGCCACGGTACTCACCAGGAGAATCGTAACGCTCACGGGCCCCGCGATCGCCGCGGACCACCGGCGCTTTAACAGCGGCAGTACCAGGGCCACCGGCAGAGGCAGAACCGTGACGAGGACCGGGAGATGGACGCTACTCATGAGCTTCGCGCTCCCGAATCCGGAGAATTTCCTCCAGTTCGATCGTGCCATACGCCCGGTGAATCCGGATTACCATGCTCAGGGCGTACACGGTGATACTTACCGCCACCACTATGCCGGTCAGGATCAGAGCCGACGGAAGCGGGTTCACGTAGACCACCGCGCCGGATGTGTCGGACAGAACCGGTGCACGCGCACCTTCCACATAACCGATCGTGACAAAGACCAGGAACACCGCCGTCTCCATCAGGTTTATTCCGATAATCTTTCGGATCAGGTTCCCGTGGATTATCACCATGTAGAGACCGATTACAAAGAGCGCCGCCGCGCCAACGTAATTGATTTGGTGAACCAGCAGTGAACTCATCGATCCGCCTCGGTATCGATCATCGCGTGAAAGAGGCGTATCACCGTATTGGCCACCTTAACGCCTATCAGTATACCGATTATCGGAATGAATCCCGCAGAGAGAACCGTACCAAACTCGCCGGCGGGAACGCCCGTCTCCAGATTGGTCAGGAACGTCCCTCCCCGGTAGATTCCGTAGGTGCCGATCATGATGTAGATGAAGAGTGCCCCGCTTTCCAGACGCTCCGATATGTGGTGCGCTGCCTTCCGGGACGCCCGGTCCTTGCCGTAAGTCAGCGTATAGAGAACTACCGCCGTGGCAAGCAGGGTGCCACCGGGGAAACCGCCCCCGGGCGAGAGGTGTCCGTAAACCGTGACGTAGCTTCCGTACACGATCGCGAAAGGAATGATGACCCGTGCCGCTACACTCAATACCGAGTCATTCATCACCTTCACCTCGCCTGTCCCGGGACGAAATCAGCACCGTCGCCACGGACGTTACACTGATAAAGAGAACCGTCGCCTCGCCGAGCGTATCGAACGCACGGTAGTCCGTGATGATACCGTTAACGACGTTAAGCGCGTTGGTATCGTCGGTACTCCCGCTAATGTACCGGAGTGTCACCCTGCTGTAAGCGGGGTGCGAAATCTGTCCCGCCAGAGGCATCTGCAGAAACCCTGTGACGAGAACGATAAAAAGAATTGCCAGAACGCCGGCGACAACGATCCGGTGTACAGGTCCCGGCCTCATGCGCTCCTCCTACGAATCCTGCTCACCACAGCTACAAACATAACCGTGTTGGCTCCGACACCGATCGCTGCTTCGGTCATCGCCACGTCGGGTGCGAGCAGAAGGAGCCAGAGAATTGACATGACCGCGCTATAGGCGGAAAACACCACGATCGCGGCCATGAGGTCCCGCACCGAGGCCACCACCAGGGCACAGACAACAAGAAATGCCACCAGAATCAGGTTAACGACCGGAATGACGATGCTCCTTCCCGTACGTTTTTGCACCGCCCGAACGGTACACCGCGCGGGCGATCAAATGCGTCGCCACCGGCGTGGAAACAACCACAAAGAGGATCACCGCCACGATCTGAAACGCCGCAGCATCACGCCCGAAGTGAAGGACCGCCGCGACAAGAATCAGGCCCGCACCGAGCGTATCCGACTTGGCGGTGGCGTGCATCCGGGAGAACACATCAGGCAGACGGATAAGCCCGAGCGCACCCACGGCAAAGAAAAACACCCCTCCAAGAAGCAATACCGCTGTAACGATCTCCCGAACTAACACTCCAGATACCTCTCAATCCCGGCATATCCCGTCCGGCCGCAGGATCGACCCGGACAGGACCGCGATCAGTCCAACCGCCCCCGTTCGATGAACCGGGTAATCGCGATCGTCGCGATGAAGCCGATCATGGCGTAGACGAACGCGATATCGATAAAAACGTCGTGGTCAAACAGAACAGCAAAAACCACGATCAGCACTATAACCTTGGTGGATATGACGTTCACCGCCACCAGACGATCCGCCGTAGTCGGGCCCGCGGCGGCGCGGTACAACGCCGGAAACAACAAAACCCCTACCGCCACGGCCGCGGCGGTAAACGCCCCCATCACGTTCATTCCTGGTAACCCTTCTCCGTACGTAAAAGTGCCGGAACCGCGAAATTGTGCAGCAACTGCTCCGCAGCCCGATCAGTGAGCGCATGAACCAGGATCTCCGTCTCTTTCACCTCCACGCTGATCGTGCCGGGCGTAAGCGTGATGCACTGCGCCTGGACCACACGGTTGAACTCGGTCCGATACGATACCGGCAGCGTTACGAACTGCGGTTGAATCCGCAGGCGTGGACTCAACACCGTCCGTGCTACATCAATATTGGACTTGATCACTTCCACCACCAGGCGAAGGATGAGCCTCATGTAAACCGGAATCGTCCCGATCGAGTAAAGAGGAACCTCCCCTCGCCGGAACAGCAGGTCCTCGCTGAAGAGTACAGTACCGGCACACACCACCGTCCCGATCGCAAGGGATGCGACGGTAAAATCCGGTGTAAGCAGGTTCCAGAATGCTAACAGAACGAGAAACGGAACTATCGTTTCCCGCAGGGATGTTGTCGGGACGATCTTCATAGCCAGACGCTCCACGGCAGAATAGTCAAAGCTTTGCATTGAAGCAAGGGTTCGCTCCGGGCCGCGCGCCGCCGCCGGCATTACGTGCCGGTCTGACCGAGCCGTTCCACCAAAGCTTGTTTTCCTGAAACAAGCGTACTATGCTTTAAGCGTACCCAACATTTCTGAGGAGGCTCTTCATCATGGCAGATCGGATTGTTTTAGAAGATTCGAAC